>CAVEMP010000036.1:0-3113 GCA_963616835.1 uncultured Oscillospiraceae bacterium
AGGCGAGAAGACCAGAAAGGGGGCGAGAAGCCCATGGCACAGGAAATGACGGGCGTGGGGACCTCGCATGGGTTCTTCTCGTCGCTTAGCAACCGTGGCGCTGCGCGCGGCGGGGCACATTCGAGCGTGAAGAAAAAGACGGGCCCTTCGTCGAAGCTCTACTTCTCTCAGCTCATACCGGCGGCCCTTCTTGTCATCATGGGAATCGTTACCATTTGGTCTGCATCCCTCACCATCGACGAGGCAAACTTCTTGAGCCATCTCTTTGGCATCGCTTTGGGCCTTGTGGGTGCGGCTATCGTGTGGCACTACGACTACCGCAATTTCGCCAATCTTACGATGGCCCTTCTCATCTTTGACTGCATCCTGATGGTCTTGCCGCATGTGCCGGGCCTGGGCGTTTCGGCCAAGGGTATGACGGGCTGGGTCCAGATTCCGTTGATCAAGTTTCGATTCCAGCCTTCCGAGCCTTCAAAAATCGTGACGATTCTGCTTATGGCCTCTGCTTGTGCGCAGTATAACGGCAAGATCGAGACCTTTGGCGATTACTGTAAGCTCTGCGGCACTCTTCTTTTGCCTCTAGGTCTTCTTGTGGTGACCGACTTGGGCACCTCGCTCGTCATCCTATTCCTGGGTGCTACGGTCATCATTTGCAGCGGCGCGCCTATGAAATGGGTTCTGCCCACCATTGGTCTAATTGTGGGTGTGGTCTCGATTGTCGTCATCACTTCTTTAACGGACGGCTTGCCGCATATCTTGAAGGAATACCAGCTAAAGCGGCTCATTGTCTTTGTCGATTCTTCTGTCGACCCAACGGGCGATGGTTACAATCTTCAGCAGGCTAAGATTGCCGTGGGCTCGGGCGGTTTTCTGGGTAAGGGAATCGGTAACGCGACGCAGGCCGGCACGGGCTTTTTGCCCGAGGCGCACACCGACTTTGTTTTTGCGCTCTTTAGCGAGGAGTTTGGTTTTATTGGCGCCATTGTTCTTTTGGGCGTCTTTGCGTGGATGATCTTCGCGACGCTGCTTTTGGCCATGAAAATCGAGTCTCCCTTTGGCAAGCTCGTGCTTGTGGGCTGTGCCGCGATGTGGCTTTTCCAGGTGCTCGAGAACATTGGCATGTGCATCGGCATCATGCCGATTACCGGCATCCCACTGCCTTTTATCAGCTACGGCTCTTCCTCTATGGTTTCGCAACTGGCTGCAGTGGGTATGGTTCAATCCGTATGGAGACACAGACAGCGGGCCGCGTAGGTGCGCTTCTCTAAGGAAGGATTTATTCGCATGGCTCGATATAAGAGTGGTGCTAAGAAGAACACGGGCTTTTCTATGGGCCGCATTGTCGATGTGGTGGCCTCGGGGCGTGACAGCTTTCGTAGCGCCGACGAGCCGTTGCTCATTCGCGTGCACGTGGATCCCGCTTGCCCGCGCGAGGTCGCGCTGGCCGTGAAGGCGGCCCTTGTCCCGCAAAGGCCGCATGCCACGGTCGAGGTGCGAGGCCTGTCCCTTAACCCGGGAGACGCGTCTGACTGCGACTTGGTTCTTCTTCTTGCTGCGCCCGACTGCGAGGCGTGCGTGAAGTTGGCTCGCGGCTATGCCAGGATCGGTACCTATTGCGCCCTTGTTGTCGAATCGGCCGTCGATATCCCTGTCCTCGGTCTTCCCGAGGAGCAGCAAGCGTTTGTGGGCTGCGTTGCGGCTTCGTCCCCCGAGGCCCTTCTCCCCAAGCTCGCCTGCTGGATGGTTTCTGCTGGCGAGAAGGGTGTGACGGTTGCCGCGGCCTTCCCGTTTTGCCGCAAGGCCGAGGTCGAAGCCCTTGTGACCAGGTGCGCATTAGAAAACGCCGCGATTGGTGCTGTCGCGCTGGTGCCGGGCTCGGATTTTCCACTTATGACCGCCAACCAGGCAAAGATGGCCTTTGATATTGCAAGCGCATACGGTATGGGCATGACGCCCGATCGCGCGCTAGAGATCGCGGGCGTCGTCGCGGCGGGTCTGGGTTACCGCACGCTGGCTCGCGCCTTCGCGGGGCTAGTTCCTGGCTTTGGTTGGGTCCTTAAGGCGGGCATTGGCTATGCGGGCACCGTGACCACGGCAAAGGCCGTCGAGACCTGGCTCACCCGTGAAAAGCGCCAGAAGCGCAAGTCCAAGAAAACGCCGGCTCCTGCCCCCACCGATGCTTTGGCTCAGCTGCCCGTTAAGGTGGTCACGTCCGAGCCTTGGGCCGAGAAGCCCGAAGATTTCGAATACCTCACCCTCTAACCGGCAGGACCGTCTCCTAAGACCCGAAAGGAGGCTGCGCGCGTGCGTCAGCCCCGAGAAAACCTTTTTCACTTGATTGAGCCCTACCTCGACCGCGTCGAGCACCCATCGCGCTATCTCGACCACGAATGGGGCGCCTGCGAAGAACAGGATGGCCCCTTTCACCTGTGCATGGTTTACGCCGATACCTACGAGATCGGTCAACCAAACATGGCCGTCTCGATTCTTTACAACACGATTAACGCCCAGGAAGGTATGAGCTGCGAGCGCGCTTATCTGCCCTGGAAGGACATGTGCGACCTCATGCGCGCAGACGGCGTCCCTATGCTGTCGCTGGAGGGCGCGGCCCCCCTCGCCTCGTTTGACGCCGTAGGTTTCACCTTGGCCCACGAGCTCATTGGTACGAACATCCTCGAGGCCTTGGACCTTGCCGGTATTGCCATCAAGTCGACAGATCGCGACGAGGACGACCCCTTTATCCTGGGCGGTGGCCCCTCGGTCTGGAATTGCGAGCCCCTGTCGCCGGTCTTTGATGCCGTCATGCTGGGCGACGGCGAGAAGCTCATGGTCCAGGTTTGCGAGACGATCCGCGATCTTAGGGCTGCGGGTTCTTCTCGCCGGGACATTTTGCTTGAGCTGGCACGTATAGATGCTGTCTACGTGCCGTCCTTCTACGAGGTCGTAGTCGACGAGGCCTCGACCCGCTGGGGCTACGCGCGTCCCTTGGCCGGCACCCCGGCCAAGCCCGTCGTTACCAAGGCCTGCATCCCAGACCTGGCGGCGACTCCTCCCATTGCGCAGAAAATCGTGCCTTACATGGGCATCGTTCAGGACCGCATGTCGCTTGAGAT
>CAVEMP010000036.1:3345-16368 GCA_963616835.1 uncultured Oscillospiraceae bacterium
CCTTCTCAGCGCCTTGACTCCTTTGGCGTCGAGATGGCCGCGGCCGTGGGTACCGGCAAGCGCGGCGGCCTCACCTTTGCGCCCGAGGCCGGAAGCCAGCGCCTGCGCGACGTCATCAACAAGGGCGTTACCGAGGACGACCTTGATAACGCGGCGAGAAATGCCTTTAAGATGGGCTGGCGCCGTTGCAAGCTCTACTTTATGATGGGCCTTCCCACCGAGACCGACGAGGATATCGTGGGTATAGCTAACGCCGCTCAGCGTGTGTTGGACATTGGGCGCGAGGTCGTGGGCAGGGGAGTGAAGTCGGGCATCACCGTCTCTATCTCGGTCGCGGTCTTTGTGCCCAAGAGCTACACGCCTTTCCAGTGGGCTCCGCAGCTCGAGCCCGATGAGGTCCGTCGCCGCCAGCAGCTCCTTCTTCACTCCTGCAAGGACCGCTCGATCCGCGTGGCCTACCACGACTCGGGCACCTCGCTGGTCGAGGGCGCCTTGTCAAAGATGGGCCGCACCGGCTTCGACCTGTTGTACGAGGCTTGGAGTCTGGGCTGTCGCTTTGATGCCTGGACCAGCGAGTTTAACTTCGAGCTGTGGCAGCAGGCCGCGGCCAACGTGGGCGTTGACCTGCAAGACGTTGCCTGCGAGCAGTTTAACCTGGACGCTCGTTTGCCGTGGGACCACACGTCGCCCGCCGTCTCGAAGGGCTTCCTCCAGCGAGAATGGCGCCGCGCGACGCAGGGGCAAACAACCGCCGACTGCACCCGCGGCACCTGCGCGGGCTGCGGTGTCTGCCCAACCCTAGGTGTTAAGAACAACCTTTGCGAGGTACGCGTATGACGGCCCGTCCGCAGCCTTGGGGCGACGCGAAGCCCCAGGACATGTCAATCATCAAGGACCTCGACCGCCTGCGCGTCGAGTACATCAAGGACGACCGCCTGGCTTACCTGGGCCACCTCGAGGTGCTCGAGACGATCAACCGCTGCACTCGCCGCGCCCAGCTGCCCTTCTCTATTGGCAACGGCTTTGCTCGGCGCATGCGCATACAGTTCTCGCAGGCTCTGCCCGTGGGTGCCTCGTCATGCTGCGAGTACTTTGACCTGCGCTTGAATGAGTATATCGACCCCCAAGAGGCCCTCTCGCGCTTGGCTGCGGCAACCCCACCCGCCCTGGCCCCGCGCCGTGCGGCATATATCGAGGGCCGCGTGCCCGCGCTTGAGGCCTGGCTCAACCGTGCCGATTGGGACGTGCGCCTTGTTGGTGCCGGCGTTTCTTGCGCCCAGCTGGTGGACCTTCTCGGCAACACGGCGGCGCAAGGCACCCTCAACTACATGCGCGGCGATAAGCCCAAGTCGATTGACCTCTCAAGCGCTTTGGTGGGCTTCTCGGTAGATCAAGACGGCGACGACCTGGTCCTTACCCTGCAGACACGCTCGTCCAACGAAGGCGCGCTGCGGCCGAAGGTCTTTCTTGATGCCGCATTGTCTGGCATCGAGCACCCTTACCGTCATCTCAAGGTTGCCCGCACGGCACAGCACCACGAAACGGCTGATGGTCATCTTGTGAATCCTCTCTAGATGTTGTGCCATTTGCCCGCTTAACCACTATTCTTTTCAAGGTTGCAAACACGCTTTGATGCATGAGTGTCGCTACGTTTCCCCGGTGATATTCGCAGGTCACGCCAGACTTGGCATTGACGCGTTTTTGTGACGCAGGTAGAATTAGTGTTTGTTGCACTCACGCCAGCAATGAAGGGTTCTAAAGATGTACGCAATCGTAGCAACTGGTGGCAAGCAGTATAAGGTTGCCAAGGGCGACGTCATCGACGTCGAGAAGCTCAATGCGCAGCCTGGCGATAAGGTCGAGCTCCCCGTTCTTCTTCTGAACGACGGCGAGAAGACCATCGTTGGCTCTGCCCCTCTTCAGGACAAGAAGGTCACCGCCGAGGTTGTGGAGCAGTTCAAGGGCGAGAAGCTCCTCGTCTTCAAGTTCAAGAAGCGTAAGCGCTATCACCGCGCCAACGGCCACCGTCAGCAGCTGACCAAGATTCAGATTGTTGAGATTCCGGCTTAGTCTCTTTTTGAAGCAAGATTATCTTCACCACCAGAAGGCAGGTAAATTATGGCTCACAAGAAAGGTCTCGGTTCGTCTCGTAACGGCCGTGATTCCAACGCTCAGCGTCTTGGCACCAAGCGCTATGGCGGTCAGGTCGTGAAGGCCGGCGAGATTCTCGTCCGTCAGCGTGGTACCCACATTCACCCCGGCGAGAACGTCGGTATCGGCAAGGACGACACCTTGTTTGCTCTTGCTGCCGGCACCGTTGAGTTCACCAAGGGTGTTCGCCACATGGTGCACGTTCGCACCCAGGCATAGAGCCTTATATAACGGCTTGTTGGGGACCTCGTTATGCGGGGTCCCTTTTTGTGTATTTCTCGGCATAGGACATGAAGGAGCGTCTGAGTGGACACCTTTACCGACTTATCCCACATCAACGTCAAGGGCGGCGACGGCGGCGCAGGCTGCATGTCCTTTAGGCGCGAGGCCTTTGTTCCCAAGGGTGGCCCTGACGGCGGCGACGGCGGCGCTGGCGGCTCTGTGGTCATCGAGGCCGACGCGCAGCTCTCGTCTTTGATCGACTACCGCTACAAGCACCACTTCAAGGCCGAGCGCGGCACGCACGGCCAGGGCGCCCGCAGGCACGGCCGCGACGGTGAGGACCTGGTGCTTCGTGTTCCCGTGGGCACCGTTGTGCGCGAGCTTGATGCCGCAACCCAAAAACCCGTCGAGACCCTGGCCGACCTCACCCAGCCTGGCGAGCGCGTCGTGGTGGCACCGGGCGGCATGGGCGGCCGTGGCAATATACACTTTGTTACCTCGGTGCGCCGCGCCCCTGCTTTTGCCGAGAAGGGCGAGCCTGCCCTTGAGCACTGGATCGAGCTCGAGATGAAGCTCATGGCAGACGCGGCCCTGGTGGGCATGCCCTCTGTTGGCAAGAGCTCCATCATTGCGCGTATCAGCGCCGCCAGGCCTAAGATTGCCGATTATCCCTTCACCACGCTGATCCCTAACCTTGGCGTGGCCCGCGCGGCTAACGGCCAGTCCTTTGTCGCCGCCGACGTCCCCGGTCTTATCGAGGGCGCGAGCGAGGGCAAGGGCCTGGGTCACCAGTTCTTGCGCCACATCGAGCGCACGGCCCTTATTCTGCACGTCGTTGACCTCACCGGTGGTTTTGAGGGCCGCGATGTGATCGAGGACTACAAGACTATCAACGCCGAGCTTGAGGCTTATGCCTCTGAGCTTGCCGAGCGCCCGCAGGTGGTCGTTGCCAACAAGTGCGATCTTCCCGAGACCGAGGAGGCTTTGGAACGCCTGCGGGCCCAGGCCGAGGCCGAGGAGCGCCCGTTCTTTGCGGTGTCTGCAGCCACTGGCCAGGGCCTGGACGAGCTTGTTTCCTACGTTGCGGCCCAGGTTGCCGAGATTCGTAGCCACATCGAGGCCACGGCTCCCAAAGAGGACCTCTCGGCCAAGTGGGAGCAAAACCGCTTGCGCCGCGACAATGCCGTGCGCATCAAGCGCGAAGAGCGCCACGCCTGGCGTGTCTCGGGCAACTCCATCGAGCGTATGGTTGTCCAGACCGACTGGGAAAACGACGAGGCCGTTGCCTACTTCCAGCACCGCCTTGAGCGAAATGGCCTTGATGCTCGTCTGGCTAAGGCCGGCGCCGTCAACGGTGATGAGATTCGTATCCTGGGCTTTGCCTTTACCTACGAGGGCGAGGAAGCCGAGGCTCCCGCTGCCGAGGAGCTGGACTTCGTCGACCTCGAAGAAGATGCGACCGAGGGGGAAGAGCTCTAGATGGCCGCCCCGCTGTTGGTCTTCAAGATTGGCTCTTCCACGCTGGTGGACAAGAACGGTGCCCTTGACCAGGCATTCATTGCCACGTTGTGTGATCAAATCGTTGAGCTAAGGTCGCAGGGCTGGTTAGTGGTTGTCGTGTCTTCCGGCGCTGCCGCTGCTGGCCGTGATACACTGGGCTTCCCCGCGCGTCCCACCGATATCGCCGACCTTCAGGCGTGCGCTGCCGCCGGGCAGGCCGTTTTGACCGAGGCCTACGCCCAGGTCCTGCGCGAGCGAGGTATCTCGTGCGCGCAGGTTCTTCTCACCAGGCGCGATGTGGTGGATCGCGACGGTTACTTGAACGCCCGCAACACCTTGTGCCGCCTGCTTGAGCTGGGCGCCGTTCCCGTGGTCAACGAGAACGACACCGTGTCTGTCGCCGAGTTCACCTTTGGCGACAATGATATGCTGGGCGCGATTGTCGCGGGTCTGGTAGCCGCCGATCTCTACGTCATCATGTCCGACGTCGACGGCCTTTATACCGCAAACCCGCAGAAGGACCCCGCGGCTAAGCTCATCGAGCGAGTCGACCATATTGACGAGACGATCTCGGCCATGGCGGGCGACAGCGCCTCTGCCTATGGCACGGGCGGCATGTCCTCTAAGGTCCGCGCAGCCCGTGCGATGATGGCGGCGGGCATCCCCACGGTCATCTGCGAGGGCCGTCGCCCCGGCGTTCTTCTCGACGTAGTGGGGGAGAAGGGCGTGGGGACTCGCTTTGAGCCCGCGCAGGATGCCGGTCACGAGAACGGGCGCAAGCTTTGGATTGGCTTGGCCGAGGTCGTGCGCGGCACCCTTACCTTGGACGACGGCGCTGCCAAAGCCGTCTTGGACAGGGGTGCGTCTATCTTGCCTGTGGGTGTGGCCGCCGTTTCTGGCGACTTTGCCAGCGGCGAGGTGGTCAACGTTACGAATCTTGACGGAAACCTCATTGGTCGCGGTGTCGTGCGATACTCAAGCGAGGATATGCAGAGGGTTCGCGGATTAAAACTCGACGTTATCGCCCGTTTCTTGGGCGAAGAAGCCGCTGTTCCCGCCGTGCACCGAGACGAGCTTCTCGTTTTCTAAGGAGAATGGCATGGGTCAAGCCATCGATAAGGCAAAGCACGCCCACGACGCCGCCGCATACATCGCGGCGGCTCCGGCTTCTGTTCGCTCTGCGGCCATCAGCCGCGCGGCGTGCCTGTTGAGGGAAAACGCCGCGACCATCGTGGAGGCCAACGAACACGACCTGGTACGGGCCCGCGACAACGGTATGAGCCTCCCTTTGCAGGACAGACTTGCTCTTACTGCCGAGCGCATCGATGGAATCGCGAGCGCGCTCGAGAGCATCGCTGCCCAGGATGATCCTTTGGGCCATGTCCTGGGCGGACAGCAGCTCGATAACGGCCTGGCAATCGAGCAGGTGCGTGTTCCCTTGGGTGTTGTTGCCATCATCTATGAGTCTCGCCCCAACGTGACGGCCGACGCCTTTGCCCTGTGTCTGCGCTCGGGCAACGCCTGCGTTCTTAAGGGTGGCTCGGCCGCGGCCGATACCTGTGAGGCCATCGTGGCCGTTTGCCAGCAGGCCCTGGTTGATTGCGGTCTTCCCGCCGACGCCGTCCAGTACGTCGTGGACGACGCTTCCCACACCCAGACGGCCGAGCTGCTTGAGGCCACGGGCCTGGTCGACGTCGTCATCCCGCGCGGCGGTGCGTCCCTTATCCGCGCCTGCGTCGACAGCGCTAGGGTTCCCATCATCGAGACGGGCACCGGAAACTGCCACATCTACCTGCACCGCACGGCTGATTCGTCGAAGGCCGTCGATATCGTCGTCAACGCCAAAACGTCGCGCCCCGGCACGTGCAACTCTGCCGAGTCCCTTCTCGTCGACAAATGCGCCGCCCAAGAGCTTCTCCCCAGCGTCCTTTTAGCTTTAGCCGAGAAGGGCGTTGAGCTTGTGGGAGACAAGGCGGCCTGCGATATCGCCGCTGCTCACGGTGTCGCGATGGCAGTCGCCGGCAACGATGATTGGGGGACCGAGTACCTTGACCTCAAGATGAGCGTCTGTTGTGTTGATGACATTGACCAGGCTATCGCTCACGTCAACCGCTATGGAACCAAGCACTCCGAGGCTATTGTCACCGAGTCTTACGAGGCGGCGCAAAAGTGGCTTGCGGGCATTGATGCCGCGGCTGTCTATGTCAACGCGTCCACGCGCTTTACGGACGGCGGCGTCTTTGGTCTTGGGGGAGAGATCGGCATCTCGACCCAAAAGCTCCATGCTCGAGGCCCTATGGGGGCAGAGGCCCTTACCACCACCAAATATCTTATTCGTGGAAACGGACAGACTCGATGAGCGGTATTAACGTTGGCATATGTGATCTTCCCGATCTGGGCGCCGACCCCAACCGCACGTATCGCCTAGGTATCATGGGCGGTACCTTCGACCCCATTCACAACGGGCACTTGGTAGCCGCCGAGCAAGCTTTTGGCGATCTTGAGCTTGACGTTGTTGTCTTTATGCCAGCGGGATCTCCTGCCTTCAAGCAGAACAAGAAGGTCACCTCTAAAGAGGACCGCTTTGCCATGACGCTTTTGGCGACCTCCAACAATCCGCATTTTCTTGCCTCGCGCTTTGAGGTTGACCGCGAGGGCGTGACCTATACGGCCGAGACCCTGCGTCGCCTGCGTGACTACTATCCCAGTAACGTCGAGTTCTACTTTATTACCGGTGCCGATGCTATCAATGAGATCGTTAACTGGACAGATGCCGCCGATATCGCGCGTCTTGCTCACCTGGTTGGGGCTACCCGGCCGGGCTATGACCTTGACAAGGCTTGGGAAAGCATTGCCGCATCTGGTTTAAACTTTGATGTGACATACCTCTCGGTTCCCGCTTTGGCTATCTCGTCGAGCTACCTTCGCCAGCGTGTGGGTGCATCTCAGAGCCTTCGCTACCTTGTTCCCAACTCTGTGGCCGGCTACATCCAAAAGAAGGGTCTCTACGGCACCGATCCCTCCAAGTTTGGGCACACGGGGAGGGTCATTGTATGAGCGCAGCGCCTTCTTGGATTCCTGGGTCCTTCACGGCCAAGCAAGCCCAAGTGGCCCAAGGCTTGATCTGCGACCTTAAGGCGCAGCTTGCGTCTAAGCCCAAGCGTTTTACACACAGCCTGGGCGTTGCACACACGGCCCATGATCTAGCGAGCCTCTACGGCGCAGATCCCTATGACGCCTTCGTCGCCGGTCTTCTCCATGACTGGGACAAGGCCGTGCCTGCAGCTGACCTTGTGTCTCGCGCTAAGGACTGGGGCATTGACCTGGGTGTCGACTTCGCCCTGGTAGAGCCCCTGCTTCACGGCATGGTGGCGGCCAAGGAGCTCCCGGGGCTCTACCCCTGGCTCTCGCAGGAGATTCTCCACGCCATTGCTGTCCACACCACTGCTGCGGCTAAGATGTCTTCTCTTGACATGGTCCTGTTTGTCGCGGACGGCATTGAGCCCAACCGCAAAGCTTCGCCCGGCATTCAAAAGACGCGCGACCTTGTGGGCAAGGTGAGCCTTGAAGATCTGTTTTGGGATTCGTTTAGCGCAGGCGTTGTCTATGTGATTGAGACCAACCGCTACCTTTGGCCTGGTACTATAGACATCTACAACAGCTGGGTCCAAAATCGCGCCCGCTCGTAGCAGCAAGCAAAAACCGTTTAGTTTGGAGTTTTATCTATGGCAGCGACTTCACTGCAAATCGCTCAGGTGGCCGCCGTGGCCGCCGACGACAAGAAGGCCTCTGACATCTGTGTTCTTGACCTTACCGGCAAGACCGACGTCTGCGACTACTTTGTTATCTGCACCGGTTCTAACAACCGTCAGGTAGATGCTATTGTCGATGAGATTCGCGAGAAGGTCTCGAAGAACTTTGATATGAGCCCGCTTTCTTGCGAAGGCCGCGAGGGTCTTCGCTGGGTCCTGGTTGATTACGGCGCGGTTGTCGTGCATGTCTTCACGCCCGAGATGCGGGATTTCTACCGTCTTGAGCGCCTGTGGGGAGACGCGCCTCGCGTCGAGCTCAACCTTGAGGGCGCCATCGACGAGGCTGGTATCGAGTACGAGGTCGAGCCTTCCCGCGTCGAGCAGGACGAGGCTTAAACGACCATCGCTTAGTCCTTGTTTTGGGGCGCCGTGTCCGATGTCTTCTCGCTAAAGCGAAGCTCACGACCTTGCGACACGGCGCCTTCTCCAAAGCGCGCGAGAATCCGGTCGGTTGTCTTCGACAGTCCGGATGTGTCGCGGCGCGGCTGCTTATCGTGCTCGTCCAGTGACCCAAAGAGCGCCATCTGCTGTGCCGCCGGCTCATTGAAGTGCGAGAGCCCCACGCCCACCAGCCGCACCGTCATTCCCGGTGACCAGATTTGACGCAACAGGCCAATGGCCTTGGGGCAAAATACCCGCTCGTCGTCCGTTGGGGCGTCCAGGCGCATCTGTGCCGTTTTGCCGTGGCAGGCATCGTATTTAATCTTGAGGGTAAGCGTTGCCCCTACCAGACCCTTCTTGCGAAGGCGTCGCCCGCACAGCGTTCCCACGTGCCAAATCGCGGCCTCGATATCCTTTGAGTCGAGAAGATCTTGCGTGAAGGTGCGCTCGTTCGAGACCGATTTGACTTCATCGGACTCATAGGCGCTGGCAACGGCGCTTTCTTCTCGCCCTTGCGCCCTTAACACCATGCGAGGGCCCACGACACCAAACTCTGTCTGCATTTTATTGACGTCTGTGCGCGCCAGTTGCCCCAAGGTTTTGATGCCCATTGCAGCCAAACGGGCCGCGCTCGCGTGGCCGATGCCGCTCATGGCATTTACCGGCAACGGTGCCAAAAACGTCGCCTCGCAGCCGGGCCACACCACGGTAAAACCGCGAGGCTTTTCCTTCTCTGAGGCAATCTTTGCGATTGTCTTGTTTGTTCCCAGACCAATAGAGCACGTGACGCCCAGCTTGCGAACACGCCTCTGTATCCTTTGGCATATCTCAATGGGGTTTTCTTTAGAAAAGCGCCCTGGCGTTACGTCAAAGAACGCCTCGTCGATAGAAACCTGCTCGACATAGGGCGTCTCGTCCATAAGAATAGCCATGACCTGCGCGGACATCTCGCGGTAACGGTCAAAGTGGCCCTGGGTCCAGATCGCCTGCGGGCAAAGCCTTTGAGCCTGGGCAGACGGCATGGCAGAGTGCACGCCAAACTTCCTGGCCTCGTAGGACGCAGTAGAGACGACCCCGCGCTTGTTCGCAGAGCCTCCCACAATTACGGGCTTGCCGCGCCACTCCGGGTGGTCCAGTTGCTCGACAGACGCAAAGAAGGCGTCCAGGTCAAGCAGGCCTATCGCCTTGCCGTTCCAGGTAAGGGCGGTCGGGGGCGCAGGGTCTTGCGCCAGCGCGGGATGTGTCGTCTTAGGGCTTGTCATGCCTTCCCATTATAGGAAGACGTGGAAGGTCGTTCCCTTGCTAGCCGAGCTTGTGGCCCAGATTTTTCCGCCATGGGAGTCGACGATGCTTTTGGCAATGGCAAGTCCCAGGCCAAAGCCTCCGGCCTGTTGTCGGGTCCTAGCCTCGTCGGTGCGGTAGAAACGGTCAAAGAGATGGTCCAGGTCCTTCTGCTCTATTGCGGGACCCGAATTGTTGACCTCAAGAAGCGCATTCTTGCCGGTCTTCTTGAGGGTCACCTTGACCGCTTTGCCTTTCTCAGAGTACTTGGTTGCGTTGTCTAGCAGGGTCTTTACCACGCGCTCGAGCTGGACCTTGTCGCCTGTCACGGTAACATCTGGTTGCAGGTCCGCCTCGATGGTGCAGCCTCGCTCGAAGGCCAGGGCGTCAAATTCCAAAACCGCATTGTCTACGGCATCGGTCAAGCTGAAATCGACCTTTTGGGGCGCGGGCGCGGCTCCGCTTGCCTTGTTCTCGTCGGCGCGCGCCAAGGTGAGAAGGTCTTCTACCAGCGTCTTCATGTGCGAAGCTTCGTCTGCCGTGATGTCGATCCAGTGCTTCGAGTCGCTGGGAACACCTTTGTCCTTCTGCAATATCTGCAGGTTGGCGATGATGACGGCAAGCGGCGTCTTGAGCTCGTGCGACGCGTCCGAGATAAAGCGCCGCTGCTGGTCCCATGCCATCTCGACCGGCTTCACGGCACGTTTTGCCAGCGCGCGCACCACAAACCACAGTGCCAACATCGAGCAAACTACGATAATCGCGTTGATCCCCAGCTGCTTAAAGAAGGTTGTGTCTCGCGCGCGCGTGTCGCAGATGGCAATGCGGTAACCCCACGAGGTGTGCTTCTTCATCCAGGCCAAGTGGTGCTCGAAATCGGTGCCCTGCGTCTCGCTGGAACAAGACGCTTCGTACAGCAGTGTGTCTAAAAGGTCACTGTCAATGTCGATGGGGCTGTCGCTTTTGCTCAGCATGATGCCACCGGCGTTTGCGTCAACGGTTATGACCAACATGCTGTCAGCGCCACCCGGCCCAAAGCCCGAGTCGCCCATACGGGCGCTTCTCGCATAGCCATCTGCCAGGCTTTTTGAGAGAAGCGCCCAGGTGCTCGAGGTCTGGGTGGTCCAGTTGGCCACCAGCGTCGACCCTAAAGCCACGATAAGAACCAGCCCGGTCAAGGACATGGTGATGAGCGTGAGTTCGCGTTGAAGCTTCTTTAGCATACGGCCCTCTGCGACAAATCCGACGGTAATTGCGTCTTAGTCCTGGGGAGTATCAAAGACCTCCAGGCGATACCCCAGCATGCGCAGGGTCGTTACCTGGACCTTAGAGCCAATGTGGGCAAGCTTCTTGCGAAGGAAAGAGATATAGGCCTCGACGGAGTTCTCGGATGCCTCGGCGTCTGCACCCCACACGCGGGTGAGAAGATCCTGTTTAGAGACCACGCGAGAAGAGGAGCTCATAAGGGTGCTCATGACCTCAAATTCCTTGCCCGAAAGGTGCACGCTCTTCTCGGCACACGTTAAGTCGTGGGTCGAGAGGTCAAGCGTGATATCTGCAAAGGTCACCTCGTCGATCACCACGTCGCCGCGGCGGCGTGTAAGGGCGCGAAGGCGGGCGAGAAGCTCGGGCGCGTCGAAGGGCTTGGTCATGTAGTCGTCGGCGCCGGCGTCTAAGCCCTCGACCTTGTCGCTTGTGGCGGTCTTGGCAGTGAGCATGAGGACCGGGGTCGAGATATCGCTGTGGCGAAGCTCGTTTACTACTTCGTAGCCGTTCATCTGGGGCAGCATTACGTCCAAGACAATGGCGTCGTACAGGCCGCTCTTGCCGCTCATAAGGCCGGCTTTTCCGTCGTAGACGGCCTCGGCGTTGTAGCCGTCGTCCTGCAGGATCTTCACGATGGCGTCTGCCAGGTTGCGCTCGTCCTCGACTACAAGAATATTCATGGTGTCCTCACTTTCAGCTTGCTGATAGATAATGACTCAATCCTATCCACTGGGACTTAAATTGGCCTGAACCGTTGACCTCATCGCGTTCTCAACACGCAGCATTCACAAAAACTGCACCTTGTCAGCAGCGCCAACAGTCGTAAACTGTATGACTGTTCTGTGGCTTGCGGTGCGGCCTACCCAAATACTACGTGCACCGCCCGTATGGAGGAGTTTTAATTGGCAGTCAAGATTCGCCTGGCCCGTCACGGTGCCAAGAAGCGTCCGTACTACCGCGTTGTCGTCGCTGACAGCCGTATGCCCCGCGACGGCCGCTACATCGAGCTCGTTGGTCGCTACAACCCGCTGACCAGCCCCAAGACCATCGACATCAACATCGAGAAGGTCGACGAGTGGATCGCTAAGGGTGCCCAGCCCACCAACACCGTGTCTCACCTTATCGACATCGCCCGTGGCGAGAAGCCCGCTGCCGAGAAGAAGGCCAAGCTCTCCAAGAAGGCCGCCGCTAAGGCCGCTGCCGCCGCCGAGGCTGCCGCTGAGGCCGACGCCGAGTAGTCTGCGTGGTCGATAACATGGAGACCACGCAGGATACCCAGTTCGTCGCCGAGGAAGAAGAGATGGCCTCTGACAAGGTCGCCGATCTTGTCGAGTACATTGTCTGCGGTCTCGTCGACGATCAGGATGCGGTCTCCCTTGACGTGACCGACGGCGAGGAGGGCTCTCTCATCGAGGTGAGCTGCTCCGAGGCCGACGCAGGCCGTGTCATCGGCCGTAAGGGCCGTACCATTAAGGCAATCCGCACGCTCGCCCGTGCCTTGGGCCAGCGTGTTGGTACCGACGTCGAGGTTGAGGTCGTAGGCTAGCGCCAATGCAGCAACGCTTTAAGTGCATAGCCCGTGTGGAGAAGACCCACGGGAGAAAAGGGGAGGTCGTGACGGTTCCCGCCCACGGCCTTCCCTCACTTATGCGTAAAGGCATGAAGGTTGCCGTGGTCCCGCCTGCCCTTAAGGGCTCGCGCTGGCACGAGGTGCTGCGCGTCGAGGGTGACGACCGCGCAGGCAGCTTGGTGGCCCTCTCGGACGTGGGCGACATCGCCGCGGCGCAGGAACTAGTTGGCAAGTACATCCTTGCCTTTGCAGACGACCTGCCCGAGGATCTGGCTCTTCACGACCCCCGCGCGCTTATCGGCCGCGAGATTTGCCACGTGACCGGCAAGGCGCTGGGAACCATCACCGAGGTTATGTGCGGTCCCGCCAATGACGTTTGGGTCATCGAGGGCCAGCTGGGCGAGGTTCTTCTCCCCGTTATCGATAAAGTTGTTATTGACGTGCCCGAACAAGGCGCAATTACCGTCGACGCCACAGGCTTTGTGGGAAAGGTTGATCTTTGATGCACTTTGAGATCGTCTCGACCATCCCCCAGGTATTTGCCCCTTATTTGGACACCTCTATTTTGGGTCGAGCCCAGAAGAAGCAGGTCTTTACCTATCAGGCTTATGACCTGCACGATTGGTCGCAAGACAAGCACAAGAAGGTGGATGACTACACCTTTGGCGGGGGCCAGGGCCTTCTCATGAAGCCAGCCCCTATTTTTGACGCGGTCGAGCAGATTTGTGCCTCAAAGGAGTCCAAGCCCTGCGTCGTGTTCTTCTCGCCGGTGGGAAAGCCGTACACGCAAGCGTGCGCCGAGCGCCTTAGCCGCGAGGAGCGCGTGATCTTTGTGTGCGG
>CAVEMP010000037.1:0-1757 GCA_963616835.1 uncultured Oscillospiraceae bacterium
TCCAAGGAGCGCAAGGACTACGACTTCTTCCCGCTGACGGTCGACTTCATCGAGAAGATGTACGCCGTGGGCCGCATCCCCGGCGGCTACCTCAAGCGTGAGGCCCGTCCTTCCGAGAAGGCCACCCTCACCGCCCGCATGATCGACCGCCCGCTGCGTCCGTCCTTCCCGGCCGGCTTCCGCAACGAGGTCCAGATCGTGGCCACCACCCTGGTCGCCGACCAGGTGAACCCCGTCGACACCCCCTGCATCATGGCGGCTTCTGCTGCTCTCACCGTGGGCGGCGTGCCCTTCGAGGGCCCTTTGGCCTGCGTGCGCATTGGCCGCGACCGCGATACCCACGAGTTCATCGTGAACCCCACCTACGAGGAGCGCGACAACTCCGACCTTGACCTCGAGCTGGGTGGCTCGGTCGACTACATCTCGATGGTCGAGGCCTCTGCCGACGAGATCTCTGAGGAAGAGATGCTCGAGGCCATGGCGTTTGGCCAGGAGGCCATTGCTGCCTTCTGCGAGGAGCAGAAGAAGTTCTTCGCCAAGGTCGAGGAGGTCAACGGCCCCATCCAGGCCCGCGAGTACATCCTGGACGAGCCCGTCCCCGAGGTCCACGACCGCGTCTTTGCCCACTACGCCGAGATGGAGGCCGCCCTTAAGGACGCCGACAAGCTCTCTCGTATCGCCAAGGCAGACGCGCTCAAGGCCGCTATCAAGGCCGAGTTCACCGAGGAGGAGCAGGCCCAGTGGAGCCGCGAGATCCCCGTTGAGCTCAAGAGCCTCGAGAAGCACGCCATGCGCCACATGGTCGTCGAGACCGGCGAGCGCGTCGACGGCCGTGCCGCCGACGAGGTTCGTCCTCTGATGGTCAAGGGCGACTACCTGCCCCGCGTCCACGGCTCGGGCCTCTTCCAGCGCGGCCAGACCCAGGTGCTCTCCATCTGCACCTTGGGCATGCTCAACGAGTGGCAGCGCCTTGACACCATCGAGCCCGTCGACGGCAAGCGCTACATGCACCACTACAACTTCCCGCCCTACTGCACCGGCGAGACCGGCCGCATGGGCAGCCCCAAGCGTCGCGAGATCGGCCACGGCAACCTTGCCGAGCGCGCACTTCTCCCCGTCATTCCCAGCGAGGAGGACTTCCCCTACGCCATCCGCGTGGTCTCTGAGGTCATGGAGTCCAACGGCTCTTCTTCCATGGCTTCGACCTGCGGCTCGACGCTTGCCTTGATGGACGCCGGCGTGCCCATCAAGCGCCCCGTCTCGGGCGTTGCCATGGGCCTTATCCAGGAGGAGGGCAAGACCGTCGTCTTGACCGACATCCAGGGCCTTGAGGACTTCCTGGGCGACATGGACTTCAAGGTCACCGGCACCACCAAGGGCATCACCGCCATGCAGATGGACAACAAGGCCACCGGCCTCACGCCCGAGATTCTGCGTTCTGCCCTTATGCAGGCGCACGAGGGCCGCATGTTCATCCTCGACGCCATGCTCGAGGCCGTGCCTACCTACCGCGAGGCCCCCAAGGACTGCGCGCCGCAGATCGTGAGCCTCACCATCCCCACCGATAAGATCCGTGAGGTTATTGGTAGCGGCGGCAAGGTCATCCGTGGCATCCAGGAGGACACTGGCGCCACCATCGACATCCAGGAGGACGGCACCGTCTTCATCTCGGGCGTCAACGGCGCCTCCGACGCCGCGGCCGAGCGCATCAAGGCCATCGTCAAGGTTCCCGAGGTGGGCGAGGAGTACACCGGCCG
>CAVEMP010000037.1:1881-6968 GCA_963616835.1 uncultured Oscillospiraceae bacterium
GACGAGGTCAAGGTCTGCGTCCTTGAGGTCGACGAGAAGGGCAAGATCAGCCTCGACCGTCTTGACAAGCCCGAGGCTCCGGCCGGTTCTGGTAACAGTGGGCGTCACCACGACGACGATGGTCACCACGAGCACAAGCGTGGGCGTCGCCCGGGCGATGGCAAGGGTAACCAGGGAGAGCGCCGTCAGCCGCGCCGTCACCACGACGCGTAAGGCTTAGCGGGGTCTCGCTAGAGTAAAGTCCGGCGGGAGTCCCCCTCGCGTTTCAAAGGGAGTTGAACAAAGCCCTTTTAAACGCGAGGGGGACTCCCGCCTACTCATTGAGGGCCGTCGGCACAAACAAATAGCAGTACGCCGCACGTTGGAAAGAGAAGAATTTCCAGCTTGCGGCGTTTCTTTATTTATATAGAAGAGCGTCGAGCTTCTGGGAGAATTGGGGATGAGGGGTTGCGAATAGATTAATTAAAATAATTATATATTCTTGCTAGCCTGGACGGCCACGTCAGTGGATTTACGGTCTTGTCCCGCCCTAGAAGAAAAATAACACCCCATCTACCTGCTCTTTTTATTTCTATATAGAGCCATTTCATCCCCCAATTCCACTGACGAGCCCCCAAAATCTAGCAGCTCTCATCCACCCCTGTAGGGACGGATCACCCCTACCGACCCTCTGCTCTTCTATTTAAAAAATCCTTATCCTCCCTACCCACATCGATTCTCATTTTTTGCCTATGCTTTGCCGCCCGTTGTTCGGGCGACGTTGCCCGTGCGGAGGCCGCCGGGGCGGGAGGCGGGGAATCGGAGATTTGCGCACGCAAACTCCAGATTCCCCGCCTCCCGCCCCGCGGCCTCAGTACTGCCCCGCGATTTTGTATGAAGGTCCCAGCTTAACCAGAAGAGTAGGGTAGAATTGATGGGTCTGCGCTTTCGGCGCACGGCTTGGATTGTTCGGTCGGCGGACGCACGACCGTTTCATATGAATATGACCTGTACCCTAAAGAGAGGACCTCCCAAGGAATGCCCAAGAAAGAAAGTGCCCTAAAGATCATCCCGCTTGGCGGACTCGACGGCATCGGCAAGAACATGACCGCCTTCGAGTACGGCAACGACATGGTCTTGGTTGATGCTGGCCTCATGTTTCCCGAGGACGACCAGCCCGGTATCGACCTTATCCTGCCCGACTACACCTACGTGCTCGAGCACGAGGAGAAGCTGCGCGGCATCATCATCACCCACGGCCACGAGGACCACACCGGTGCTTTGCCGTATCTCATGATGGACCTCACCCACAAGGTGCCCATCTACTCGAGCAAGCTCACCTTGGGCTTTATCCAGGGCAAGCTCGCCGAGCACAACATCAAGTCGCCCAAGTTCCGCGAGATCTCTGACGGCGCCCAGCTTACCCTCGGTGCCTTTGACCTCACGTTCTTTGCCATGACACACTCCATCCCGGGTGCGCTGGGCGTTTTTATGAACACGCCCGCCGGCACCGTGATGCACACAGGCGACTTCAAGCTCGATCAGACCCCCGTTGACGGCAAGAGGCCCAACTACCAGGCCATTTGTAAGTTCGCCACCACGGGCGTCGATCTTCTCCTTTCCGACTCGACCAACGCCACACGCCCGGGCTTCACCCAGTCCGAGACGGCTGTGGGCCCCAACCTGCGCCACATCATCAAAAACGCCGAGGGCCGCGTCTTTGTCGCGTCCTTCTCCAGCCACATTCACCGCCTGCAGCAGGTTTGCGACGCCGCAACTGCCGTAGGTCGCAAGGTCGTGGTGACCGGCCGCTCGATGGTGACCAACACCAAGGTCGCGCGAGAGCTGGGTTACCTCAACATTGCCGAGGACGACATCATCGACGCCTACGAGGTGGGCAAGATCGACGACGACAAGATCGTGGTTCTGTGCACCGGATCTCAAGGCGAGCCCCTCTCGGCGCTGGCCCGTATGGCCAACGGCGAGCACAAGTCGCTCTCTATCCACGAGGGCGATACCGTGATCATCTCGGCGACCCCTGTTCCCGGCAACGAGAAGAGCGTCCAGGGCATAGTGAACTCGCTCTCTAAGATCGGCTGCGACGTCTACGACAAGAGCCGCGCTTTGGTCCACGTCTCGGGCCACGCAAGCCAGGAGGAGCTTAAGCTCATGCTCTCCTTGGCCAAGCCCCGCTATTTCATGCCCGTCCACGGCGAGGCCCAGCACCTGCGTGCCCACGCCGACCTGGCGGCTTCCCTTGGCATGTCTCGCGAGAAGATCTTTGTCATGGACAACGGCGACTCGCTCGAGCTTTGCCGTCACAAGGTTCGTCGCGGCCGTGCTGTCGAGTCGGGCGTGGTCTACGTCGAGGGCGGCACCGTCACCGAGGCCAACCCCGTTGTCCTGCGCGACCGCCAGAAGCTTGCCCAGGACGGCGTGGTGAGCTGCACCGTTGCCGTCTCGCGCAAACGCCACGGCGTGACCGCCATCGATATCACCACCCGCGGCTGCTCCTACCAGGCCGAAGACGAGTTAATCTCTGAGGCTCAGTCCCAGGTGCGCGCCGCCATCGAGAAGCTCTCGGGCACCAACGACGCCACCATCGACGCCATGAGGCGCGCCGTGCGCAATGCCCTGTCCAACCTCCTTTGGAATAAAACCCACACCAGGCCCATGGTCATCCCGGTTGTCCTGGAGGTTTAAATGCCGTCTAAACGCACCTCAAACGCAGCAAACAACAAAAAACGCAATAGCAGCAGCCGCCAGCAGGCGCAATCGCGCGCCGCGCAGGCAAAGGCCCCTGAGTTCGGTGGCCTGACCACTGCCCAAAGCGACATCATCGGTGTCGTTTTGGCGGTGCTGGCCATCGCTATGTTCATCTCGGTCGTGGCGCCTTCGACGGCTCCCGTGACCAACGCGATGGGGCACCTTTTGTCCCTGGGCTTTGGCACCGGTGCTGTTCTTGTGCCCGTGGCGCTTTTTGTCTTTGCCGTGACTTTCTTCACGGCAGACGAGGGCCCCATCTCGGGCCGCGTGGCGGCGGGCCTTGTGCTTATCGTCGTGGCGGTTCTGGCAATGATTTCGCTTAACCAGCCGGCGGCGGGGCGCGCCCCCGAGTCCCTTGTGACAGACGCCGTAGCCGTCAAGGCCGGTGGCTACGTAGGCGGCGGCATCGCCTGCGTTTTGGCTACCTACCTGGGCGTTATTGTTGGCAACGTGGTGCTTTTGGGCATTATCGTCGCCGGCTTTGTGGTCTGCGGGTTCTCTATCACCAACGTCGTTACGCGCGTTTCGTCGCGCTTGTCGGCCAGCTCGGAGGCCCGTCGTCTTGCGGCCGAGCAGCGCGCACAAGAGCGTGCCGTGACGCACGAGGCCACCATGGCCAACGACAAGCCCCGCAAGTTTGCCAAGGGCGGCGAAACCTCGGTTGCTAAGGCCCAGGCCTCGCTTTTTGACGAGACGGGCGAGGGCCAGACGACCTTCATCGGTGAGCGCAAGACGAGCGTCCTCAAGCGCTCAAAGCCCGTTTTGCCCGTTCTTAAGACAAGCGAGTTCGCCTTTGCAGACGACGTCGTCGACGAGTCGGGCGTCGAGGCCCCCGGCGCCGTTGATGACTCTCATATTGCGGGCGACGAGCCTGACTTTGGCGAGAAGGGCGCCGGAGAGCCTAAGACCTCGTTGCTTTCGTCTCGCAAGAGGAAGGCTAAGAAAGGCAAGGCGGCCGCAGCCGTCGAGACGCCTTTTGACGAACCCGTCGACGATGCTGTAGAGACGCCCTTCGACGAGCCGACGACCTCTACCAGCGCCCCGTCCCCCTCGAAGGCCAAGCCGGCTGGCGACGCCATCCCGGATTTCCTCAAGAACCCCAAGGGCTCCAAGCCTGCCGTCGAGGAGGCGCCCCAGACCTTGAGCCGCCCCGGCGACGCCGACGAGTCCTACGAGCTGCCGCCACTGTCGATCCTTCGCCAAAACGACGCCTTTACCGGCGATTTCTCTAACGACGAGGAACTCACTCGCACCGCGCAGAAGCTCCAGGCAACGCTTGAGGAGTTTGGCCTGGGTGCTCGCGTGACTGGATGGACGGCCGGACCCTCGGTCACCACTTTCAAGATCGCCATGGGCGAGGGCGAGCGCGTGAACAAGATCGTCAACCTTGAAGACGACATCGCATTGTCGCTTGCCGCCAAGTCGGTGCGTATCTTCTCGCCGATCCCGGGCACCTCTCTTGTAGGTATCGAGATTCCTAACGAGAAGAGCACCCCGGTTTTCTTGTCCGATGTCTTGCCATTTGCGCAGGGTGGTCCCTTAGAGTGCGCCTTTGGACGCGACTCCGAGGGTAAGCCCATCGTCGTTGACCTTGCGGGCCTGCCGCACCTTTTGGTGGCCGGCACCACGGGCTCGGGCAAGTCGGTTCTTCTCAACTCCATCATCATGAGCATGCTCATGCGCGCCACGCCCGAGCAAGTGCGCTTGATCATGGTCGACCCCAAGCGCGTCGAGTTCACGGGCTATGCGGGCCTGCCTCACCTCTATGTGCCCGTGGTCACCGAGCCGCGCCAGGCCGCGAGCGCCCTTCAGTGGGGCGTGACCGAGATGGAGCGGCGCCTGAAGGTCTTCGAGCACTACAAGGTGCGCGACATCAAGACCTACAACGGCAACGTTGACGGCGGCAAGTACGCCGACATGGAAAACCCGCCCAAGCACATGCCTTACTTTGTCATCGTAATCGACGAGTTGGCCGACCTTATGATGGTCGCCGGCAAGGACGTTGAGACCTCCATCGTGCGCATCGCACAGCTGGGCCGCGCCGCCGGTATCCACTTGATCGTGGCCACGCAGCGACCCTCGGCAGACGTCGTGACTGGTCTTATCCGCGCCAACATCGACAACCGCGTAGCACTCTCGGTCGACAATTCGTTGAACTCGCGCATCATCCTGGACCAGAAGGGCGCAGAGCAGCTTTTGGGTCGCGGAGACATGCTGGTTAAGCTGCGCGGCAAAAAGCCAAGGCGCGCCCAAGGTTGTTGGGTTTCCGATGACGAGATCGAGCAGACGGTAAAGTTTGTTCGCGAGCAGGTCACGGCCGACTACCACGAGGACATCTTGAC
>CAVEMP010000037.1:7203-11215 GCA_963616835.1 uncultured Oscillospiraceae bacterium
ATGGAGGGCCTTGAGGAGCTCAAGACCCAAGAGGCGATTTATCAGGGGGTAGAGTAGGGTGCCAAAGCCGCATTTCAGCGAGCTGCTGCAAAGACGCAGGCACGAACTCGGTCTCTCCATCGAGCAGGCCTCGCGCATCCTTAAGCTGCGCGAGGACGTCTTGGTGGGCTTCGAGGAGGGCGACTTCGAGCGCATCCCGCAAAGCGGATACGCTCAGGGCATGCTCTCTTCTTATGCCCGCTACCTGGGCCTTAATCCTCGCGAGATTACCGATCTCTTTCAAGAGGAGCTCTACCACTACGTAAACGGCACCTCGTCGCACGAGCTTCGCCGTCGCACGCGAGACACGCAGACTGGCCGCTTTATCTCGGGCTACGACATTGTGAACGCCGAGGGCTCGAGGCCCAAGGCCTATGTTGAGTACAAAGGTCTTCTCCCTACCTCGGGAGGACCCGCTGGCGACATGGGCGCCTTTGCCTCGGTCTCGGACGCGCGCCCGCGCCGTACGATGCCCATGGCAGGTTCTGGCCCTTCAGCAGTCTCGGCGTACGGGCACGGCGGCTACGGCCAGGATCAGCAGACCCGCAGCTACAACGCGGCTCCGCATGGCTCGGCTCGCCCGCAAGACGACGAGTACGCGCGCGGCAGCGCCCGCAGAGCCCGCAACCAGCGGAGAAGGACCACTAACAACAACGATCCCGCCTCGAGGCTCTTGTCTCAGAGGCAGCAGGTGACGGGAGCAGCGAGTACCCAGATGACCAGGCAGTATTCCGGTAGCCGCGCCAACAGTGGCCGCGGCGGCTCTGCTAGGCCGCAGCGCTCTTATAGGAGAGACGACGTGAGCACGCGCCGCGTCGTCTCGGGCGACTACAGCGATGACATGCGCTACGACGATCACGCTAGGCCCTACGAGCGTGCATCTACCATCACCGGCCGTCGTTCTTCTCGAAACATCGCGAGCGTCGACCGTCCCAACGTGCGCCGTCGAGCCCCACAGTCGGGGTACGCCGCGAACAGCCGCGGCGGCCAGCGGGGGAGAAGGCGCGGGTCCCAGAAGGGCGGTGTCCTGGGGTTCTTCTCGGATTCGAGAAATGCTACCTTTGCGATCATCGTTATTCTCGCCATGGTCTTGACCGGTATCTTGGTCTTTGCCGCCACGTCGTGTGTGAACGCCAAGAACGTGTCGGGGTCCACGAGCGGGCAGACCGTGAGCGTGAGCACGACGGACAGCTCTTCTTCGAAGAACGACGGATCGTCGTCGAGCAACTCGAGCAGCGATTCGAACTCTTCGAGCAAGTCAACGACCGCGACGACGTCTGCCGGCGCTAACGACCAGACGAGCGACGCGGCCGCGGCCGGCGACGCGAGCGCGACTACCACGACCCAGACTCAAGCTACCGTCGTTAAGGTTTCCGTCGCCGACGGCGAATATTCTTGGCTTGAGATCACCAACGACGGCACAAGCGCCGTGGCCGAGAGCGTGACCGGCCCCTGGGAGCAGGAGTTCACGGTGACCGACTCGATCACCATCCGCGCCGCCAACCCGTCCAAGGTCACGGTTTCCGAGAACGGCAAGAAGGTCGACTTTACGTCCAAGGCCTCGGGTACTGGCACTTTGACTATCAAGGGCACTCCGGTAACCACGACCGATCAGACGGCGACTGAGGGCTCCGCCGCCGATGGGACGGCCGCGACCACAACTACCAGCACTTCCAGCACGTCTACATCTACGCAATAGACGCACGGCTTTTATCCATAGGAGAGGAACCATGGCTAAAGAATCCAGCTTCGACGTCGTTTCTGTCGTCGACATGCAAGAGCTCGACAATGCCTGCACCCAGGCAGCCCGCGAGCTTTCCCAGCGCTACGATCTCAAGGGCACGGGGGCTACCCTTGAGCTTTCCAAGAAGGAGGGCACGCTTAAAATCGAAGCGCCGTCAGACTTTGTCTGCGGCCAGGTGCGCGACATTTTGGGCTCCAAGCTCGTCAAGCGCGGTATCGACCTTGCTAGCGTCAAGTGGAAAGACGTCGAGCCCGCCAGTGGCATGACGGTTCGCCAGTACGGCACCGTGGTCCAGGGCATCGATCAGGACACTGCCAAGAAGATCTCTAAAGAGATCCGCGACATGAAGGTCAAGGCCAAGGCCACCGTCGAGGGCGACAAGCTGCGCGTTGCAAGCGCTTCCCGCGACGTGCTTCAGTCTGTGATCGCGCACCTCAAAGAGGTCGACTTTGGTCAGCCCCTGCAGTTCAACAACTATCGCTAAGGTCGGTGGACTCACGTGTCGAGCAACTCTTTGGCAAACATCTTGTTCATCACCCTTGGCTGCGCCAAGAACGAGGTCGATACCGACCGCATGCGCGCCCTGCTTTTGGCCGACGGCTTTAACGAGGTCTTCTCTCCAGAAAAGGCCGATCTGGCTATCGTGAACACCTGCTCTTTCTTGGCGTCCGCCACCGAAGAGTCGGTCGAGGCCACGCTCCAGATCGCTGAGTCTCGCGAGGCCGGCGTGCGCGAGTGCCCAATCGTCATGTGCGGCTGTGTGCCTTCGCGCTACGGAGACGAACTTCACGCCGAGCTTCCCGAGGTTGCCGCCTTTGTCAAGGCCGAGGACGAGGACGGTATCTGCGCCGTGGTCCGTGGAGCCTTGGGCCTCGAGGCGTCGTCTGGCCCCGCGATGGACTGCGGGCTTCTCCGTACCGTCGAGGGGGCCTCGGCCTTCGTCAAGATCTCTGAGGGCTGCGACCGTTTTTGCACCTTCTGCGCCATTCCGTACATCCGCGGCCGCTATCACTCGCGCCCGCAGGAAGAGATCTTGGCAGAGGTCAGCGCCCTGATGGAGGGCGGCGTGCGCGAGATTATCCTCATTGGCCAGGACACCGGCATCTGGGGCAGCGACTTCAAGGACGGCTCTAGCCTGGCCGGGCTTTTGCGCGCCACGGCCGAGGTCGTGCGCCCCTACGACGGCTGGCTGCGCGTTTTGTACCTGCAGCCCGAGGGCATGACCGACGATCTTATCGCCGCCATTCGCGACACGCCAGAGGTTCTTCCCTACATCGACATCCCTATCCAGCACTGCTCTTCTCGCATCTTGAAGGCCATGAACCGCTCGGGCAGCCCCGCCGAGCTGCACGCGCTCTTCGCGCGCCTGCGCCGCGAGATTCCCGGCATGGTCCTTCGCACCACCGGCATGGCGGGCTTTCCCGGCGAGACGGACGAGGAAGCAGACGAGCTCTACGACTTCATCGAGGCAGAGGAGTTCGACTACACCTCGGTCTTCGCCTATTCGCCCGAGGAGGGCACCCGCGCCGCCGAGATGGACGGCCAGGTAGACGACGAGACCAAGCTCGAGCGTACCCAGCGCCTGGTCGACCTTGTTGAGGAGCTGGGCTTCTCGGCAACCGCCAAGCACGTGGGCGAGCGCGTGAAGGTCATCATCGA
Organism: uncultured Oscillospiraceae bacterium; assembly: GCA_963616835.1. Taxonomy (GTDB): domain Bacteria; phylum Actinomycetota; class Coriobacteriia; order Coriobacteriales; family Atopobiaceae; genus Paratractidigestivibacter. The sequence continues at coordinate 10,646 of CAVEMP010000037.1, forward strand.
CGGCGTCGAGGAGACCGAGGAGGGTCTCGAGTTCATTGGCCACACGTGGTTCCAGGCGCCCGACTGCGACGGCGCCGTGCACATCGCCTCGGGTGAGGCCAGCGTGGGCGACATCGTGACCGTCGACCTGGTCGACTCTTTTTGCTACGAGATGATCGGCGAGATCGTCGAGGATTAGGAGCGTGTTCTAGTCTTGTCTAAGAACAAGGGTCTTTGGACCCCCGCCAACATCGTGACCTGCGCGCGCGTGGTCCTGGTTCCCGTTTGGCTGCTTCTGGCCGAGTTCGTTGGGGTTGCCCGTGGCAGTAGCGTCTCGTTGCCTGGCATGTGCGTCTTTGCCGCCTTTGTCCTGGTGTCTCTCACCGACAAACTTGATGGCTACCTGGCACGTTCCAGAAACGAGGTCACGACTTTTGGCAAGTTTCTCGATCCCATTGCCGATAAGCTTGCCGTCGTGGTGGCACTGTGCTTCTTGCTTGAGCACCAGATGACCTCGTCTTGGGTTCTGCTTATTGTGGTGGCCCGCGAGTTTTTGGTGTCTGGCCTGCGCATGGTCGTGGCATCCAAGGG
>CAVEMP010000037.1:12082-20234 GCA_963616835.1 uncultured Oscillospiraceae bacterium
TTCTTGATAGGTTGCCTGCGTATCTTTTTGTCCAGACACTTGAACAGAAACGAGTGTTCGATTACTATTCTTAGTGCCGTTTGACAAGAAGGAGCAAGCAATGGCTAAGGCTAAAGGTCCTGTGAAAGAGATCCGTCCTCGCACCACCGGTGAAGAGAGAGATCAGGTCCTTCAAGAGACCACCGATGAGATCGAGAAGAAGTTTGGTAAGGGCGCCATCATGAAGTTCGGCGACGGCGGCCCTGATTTGGAGGTCGAGGCCATCCCCACGGGTGCTATTGCCTTGGACGCGGCCTTGGGCATCGGCGGCGTTCCCCGTGGCCGCATCATCGAGATCTACGGTCCCGAGTCTTCGGGTAAGACTACCCTGTCGCTCCAGATTCTGGCCGAGGCCCAGGCTCTGGGAGGAATCGTCGCCTTCATCGATGCCGAACACGCGCTTGACCCCGGTTATGCCGCCCGTATTGGCGTCGATATCGACGAGGTGCTCATCTCGCAGCCCGACACCGGCGAGCAGGCGCTTGAGATTTGCGACATGCTGGTGCGCTCCGGCGCTATTGATGTCGTGGTTATCGACTCGGTTGCGGCTTTGACCCCGCGCGCCGAGATTGAGGGAGAGATTGGCGACAGCTCTGTGGGCCTTCAAGCCCGCCTTATGAGCCAGGCGCTGCGTAAGCTCGCGGGTTCTCTTTCTAAGTCCAACACCACCTGTATCTTCATCAACCAACTTCGCGAGAAGATCGGCGTCATGTTTGGCAACCCCGAGACTACCCCGGGCGGGCGTGCTCTCAAGTTCTTCTCGTCTGTGCGTATGGATATCCGTCGCATCGAGACTATCAAGGAGAAGGACGAGGTCATTGGCAACCGTGTTCGCGTTAAGGTCGTCAAGAACAAGGTGGCCCCGCCCTTTAAGCAGGCCGAGTTCGACATCATGTATGGCCAGGGCATCTCTAAGGAGGGCTCGGTTATTGATACGGCCGTCCAGCTGGGCATTGTCAAGAAGTCCGGTTCTTGGTTCACCTATGGCGAGGACCGTCTGGGCCAGGGCAGAGAAAACGCCAAGAAGCAGCTTATCTCTCACCCCGAGCTGCGTGAAGAGATTGAGCATAAAGTTCGCGTCGCGGTTGGCCTTGAGCTTGGTGACGAGCGCGTTGGCGATCCTGTGGACCTCGAGGAGGCAGACGTTGATATTGACGTTAACATCGAGGACGATTTCGATCTTTCCGAGGACGAGTAGAGCTACGTATGGCCACGTCTTTTGAGTGCGAAGTTTGCTTTCCCCAAAAGAAAGAGAATGCGTTCTCTGTAAAGAAGAAGCTGCCTGTCCTTGAGCTTGCGTATGGCGAACACGAGGAGAAGTGGACGTTGCCCTCGCGCGTGGCTAAGGTTTTGAATTCCCAGCTTGAATCGGGCGAGTTCTGCCCTGCCTCACGGGCAGAACTCGCCTACAAGGTAAAGACCCTGTCACATACGGTTGGAAAGACGCGTCTTACAGAGCTTATCGACAAGAGGGACTACTCGGCGCAGGAGGCCTTGAAGAAACTCGTGAGCGACGGCTACTCGCGCGAGGTTTCGCAAGAGCTTATCGATCACGCAATGCAGTGCGGTTTGATTGACGATGCGCGTTTTGCTAAGTCTTTCATTCGCTTTAAGCTTTCGTGCGGGTGGGGTGCCAAGAAAATCTCGTACGAACTTGCTCGCAGGGGAGTCGACGTCAAAGAGGTGCCCGGTTGGCCCGAGGAGTTCTTTGAAGATGAGTCCGAGTATGATCTTGCCTATAAAGCGGCCTCTAAAAAACGCATCACCGGTAAGAACGATTACCAAAAAATTGTTCGTTTTCTGGGCGGTCGTGGATTCTCGTTTGGCGTCGCCTGTTCTGTCTCACGTCAAATATTGAACGAATTTGACAACGCTTCAGGCGGGCAATAGAATGGTTTAGCCGTTAAAAGGGCGTTCTTGCGTTGGGTTTCCAACGTTTTCAATATGTTTTAAAGGTCTGTTTGACAATTGTTTGCTGCTTAAAGGGGCATTTGAAAAACTGACAACTAAGACTGCGCTTCTAATGGCGGGTGTTGCTTTTTTAGCAATGCTCTAATTTTTGATTAATTGACATAGCCATTAGAGGAGCCAAACATGCTAACAGAAATCATCATTGGGCTCGTTTGCCTTGCAATCGGAGCGGGCATCGCCTACTTTATCGTCGCTGGCAAGAGCAACTCCATGCGCAGTGAGGCCGAGGCCAAGGTCCAGTCTGCCACCCAGGAAGCCGCCCGCATCTCTGACGAGGCCAAGCGCCAGGCCGAGACCGCCAAGAAAGAAGCTGTTCTCGAGGCCAAAGAGCAGATCATGCAGCTCAAGCAGAACTCCGAGGCAGAGGAGAAGAAGCGCAAGAGCGAGCTGCAGTCTATGGAAAACCGTATCATGCAGCGCGAGGAGTCTCTCGATAACCGCAACAATGCCCTCGATAAGCGCGAGCACCAGCTCTCCAGCCTTCAGGGCCAGCTCGACCGTCGTAAGGTCGACCTCGACGAGCTTGAGACCAAGCAGACGTCCGAGCTCGAGCGTATCGCCGGCTTAAGCTCCGAGGAGGCCCACGACGAGCTTCTCGCCCGTGTCCGTGCCCAGAGCGTTCGCGACGAGGCCCAGATTCTGCGTGAGTCCGAGCAGAACATTCGCGCCCAGGCCGATAAGACCGCCCGCGAGATCATTTCCACCGCTATTCAGCGCTGCGCTGCAGATCAGGCCGGTGAGATTACCGTTACTTCTGTCCACATTCCTTCTGATGACCTCAAAGGTCGCATCATCGGTCGCGAGGGCCGCAACATCCGCACCTTCGAGCAAGTCTCTGGTGTCTCCCTCGTGATTGACGACACCCCCGAGACCGTTGTTCTCTCTAGCTTTGACCCGGTGCGCCGCGAAACCGCCCGTGTTGCCCTCGAGAATCTCATTGCCGATGGCCGCATTCACCCCGCCCGCATCGAGGAGCTCTACAAGAAGGCCGAGACCCTCGTCAACGAGCGTGTGCGTGAGGCCGGCGAGCAGGCCGCATTCGATGCCGGTATCCACGACCTGCACCCCGAGCTCGTCAAGACCCTGGGTGCCCTTCGCTACCGCACGTCTTTTGGTCAAAACGTCCTGCAGCACTCCATCCAGGTCTCTGCGATCTGCGGCATTATGGCCTCTGAGCTTGGTCTCGATCCAACTCAGGCCAAGCGTGCCGGTCTTCTCCACGACCTCGGCAAGGCAATCGACCACGAGGTCGAGGGTCCTCACGCTGTGATTGGCGCCGACCTTGCCCGTCGCTACGGCGAGCGCCCCGAGATCGTCCACGCCATCGAGGCGCACCACGCCGACGTCGAGCCCGATACCGTTCTTGACGTGCTTGTCCAGGCGGCAGACGCCATCTCGGCCGCCCGTCCCGGCGCCCGTCGCGAGTCTGCCGAGAACTACATCAAGCGTCTTGAGAAACTCGAGGAGATCTCCAACGCCCACGAGGGCGTCGAGCGCACCTACGCTATGCAGGCCGGCCGCGAGCTTCACGTCATGGTCCAGCCCGAGAAGATCTCGGATGCCCAGGCCACCGTTCTTGCGCACGACATCGCAAAGCAGATCGAGGACGAGATGGAATATCCCGGCCAGGTTCGCGTTGTGGTTATCCGTGAGTCTCGCGCCGTCGACATCGCAAAGTAGGCAAAGATGGCTCAGGGTCAACAGGACCTTGCGAACTTTGTAGCCAACATGGGAGGCGAGCGTGCCCTGCGCGTCGAGGAAAACCTCGGCGAGGGGTACGTTCGCCTTCGTGTTGCCGAGGCAGAGCGCAGGCAGGCAAAACATGATATCCGGTGCGCCGAGGACATCGTCATCGAGATGCTAAGAAACGCCCGCGACGCCGGGGCCAAGAATATTTACGTAGCTACTGCTCGCGAGGGAAACGTCCGCACCATCACCATGCTCGATGACGGCTCGGGCATACCCGCCGATATGCAGGAGCGCGTTTTTGAGGCTCGTGTCACCTCTAAGCTCGAGAGCGTTCACACGGATCGTTGGGGCGTACATGGTCGCGGCATGGCACTCTACTCGGTTAAAGAAAATGCGCTCTCGGCCCAGGTTATGACAAGCGACCTTGGCAAAGGGTCGTCGATTCGCGTTATGACCGACACCTCTGCGCTTGACGAGCGCGCCGACCAGTCGACTTGGCCCACGACAGGCGAGGACGAGGACGGTCAGTTCACTTGCGTGCGCGGGCCGCACAACATCGTGAGGACCTGCTGCGAGTTTGGCCTTGAAGAGCGCGGCCGCTGCGAGGTTTACTTGGGTTCGCCGGCAGAAATTGCCGCAACTGCCCGCGCCCGCGCTAACCAGACAGTCGACAATGCTAGTCTATTGTTTATCGACGACATATCCGAGTTGCCGGTTCTTGAACGCTTTAAGGTCGCGGCCGACGCCGCCGAGCTTCTCAAAGTCTCAAAGGCTTGCGGCCTCGACATGTCCGAGCGAACTTCTCACCGTATCGTCTCTGGCCAGATTCGCCCGCTCAGAAGCGTTGTCGCGCGCCTTACCCATAAAGGGCAGGCCATCGAGCCCAAGGCGGTTGACCTATCTCGCGATCATCGCGGTCTTAAGCTCTCGGATAAAGACCTCAAGGAGTTTGCTCATGTGCTCGAGCGCGATTTTGCCCTTATCTCCGAGCGCTACTATGTCGACTTGGCCCAAGACCCCAAGATTCGTGTTGGGCACGGCAAAATTACGGTAACTTTTGAACTAAATGATGCCGACTAGCACGTTTGACTTTTATTTAACTGACAATATTCGTACAATCTTTCGAGTACCCAAAACGCAGGATTTTTACGTCTTAGCTGTACCACACAGGAGTCTCAATGGACTTTCTCAAAGTATCGAGCAAATCTTCACCCGCTTCCGTTGCTGGTGCCATTGCTGGCATGGTGAAGGACGGCACTCCCGTTAACATCCAATGCGTTGGAGCCGGCGCCGTCAACCAGGCCATAAAGGCCATCGCCATTGCCCGTGGGTTCCTTATTCCCACTGGCGTTGACATTTCCTGCGCGCCCACGTTTTCTGATATCTCGATCGCAGGCGAGAACCGCACCGCCATCCGGATTGCCATCTATGTCCACCGCATTTCTGCGCAGGCCGCAAATGCCCAGGTAGAATCTTTGGTTTCTTAATATGAGCAACATCTCAACCCTTGTTGGAAAGACCTTCTTTGTCCGCACTTTTGGCTGCCAGATGAACCTGCATGACTCGGAGCGCGTGAGCGGCCTTCTTGAGTCGTGCGGCTGCATCAATGTTGCCGAGCCTGAGGAAGCTGACATTGTCATCTTCATGACCTGCTGTGTGCGCGAGAACGCCGATCAGCGTCTTTACGGCCAAGCCTCCGCTATGGTGAGCGCCCCTAAGCCGCCCTGCGGCAAGCGTATCGTGGCCATCGGCGGCTGCATTGCCCAGCGCGACGGCGAGAAAATCAAGAAGCAGATCCCCGTCGCCGATGTTGTCTTTGGCACGAGTGCCTTGGCGTCTTTGCCCGAGCTTCTCGCCGATGCCTTTGGTGATGACGAGAATGCCATCGAGGTCGACACCATCGAGGAGGGCCGCGGTTTCTCGACCGAGCTTCCCAGCCACCGCGCCCAGAGCTTTCACGCATGGGTGCCTATTATGACCGGCTGCAACAACTTCTGCACCTATTGCATCGTGCCTTACGTACGCGGCCGCGAGAAGAGCCGCACCGTCGAGGCGATTGTGGGGGAGTGCGAGAAACTTGTGGCCGATGGCGTGAGAGAGATCACCCTTCTGGGCCAAAACGTAAACTCCTACGGCCGCAACATCTACGGCGAGCCGCGCTTTGCTCAGCTCTTACGCGAGGTGGGCAAAACCGGCATCGAGCGCGTGCGCTTTACGTCTTCTAACCCGCACGACTTGGTGGACGAGACCATCGAGGCCATGGCGCAGACACCCTGCGTTATGCCGCAGCTTCACCTGGCTGTCCAGAGTGGTTCTTCTCGCATCCTTAAGGCGATGAACCGCAAGTACACCCGTGAGCAGTATCTTGATCTGTGCGGCCGTCTTCGCGAGGCTATGCCCGATATCGCGCTTTCGACCGATATCATCGTTGGCTTCCCCGGCGAGACCGAGGAAGACTTCCAGGACACGCTCTCACTCGTCGAGGATGCGCGTTTTGCCTCTGCCTACACGTTTATCTACTCGCCGCGCCCCGGGACCCCGGCGGCTAAGATCGTCGACGACACTCCCCACGAGGTCATCCAGGAGCGCTTTGATCGCTTGGCCGACCTTGTTGCCAAGCAGTCTCGTGCTGCCAACGAGCTTGAGGTTGGCAAAGTCGAGCACGTCCTGGTAGAAGGCGGCTCCAAGCGCGACGAGTCGATTATGGTTGGTCACTCCGAGAAAAACCGCACGGTTCACTTTGCTTGCCCTGCGGACATCCAGCCCGCAGACCTTGTCGGTAAGATTTGTGACATTAAGGTCGACGAGGCGATGACCTGGTATCTCAAGGGCACGCTCGAGGGACAGCCCAGGTAATGGTCAAGGGCGCGGTTGTTTCCATCGTTGGCCCCACTGCTTCGGGCAAGAGTTCGCTGGCCGAGGTTTTGGCTTGCGAGCTTGACACTTCTGTGGTGTCGATGGACTCGATGCAGGTGTATATCGGTATGGACATCGGCACTGCTAAGACGCCTGTTGATGAGCGCCGGGCCCCTCTTCTTATGGTCGATGTTGCACCGGTAAGCAAGGACTACTCGGTGCAGCTCTTCCAAGCCGATGCGCGGCGCTGCATTGATGGTCTTCTCGCCCAGGGAAAGCCGGCTGTTCTCTGTGGAGGAACTGGGTTTTACCTTAATGCCGTCATCGACGACATGGATTTTGCCCGTGGCGAGAAGGGCAGCTCGACCAGGAAAGCCTACGAGCGACTTTTGGAAGAGCAGGGTTCTCAAGCGCTTTACCAGCTTTTGGTAGAACGTGACGAGAAGAGCGCGGCTTTGATTCACCCCAATAACTCGCGGCGGGTGATTCGTGCGCTTGAGATGCTTGACGAGGGCGACCGCTACTGCGAGCAAAACGCAGAGCTTCACAAGCAACAGCCCTACTACAACGCCCAAATTTGGGGTCTGACCATGGACCGCGAGCTCCTTTACCGGCAGATTAACCAGCGAGTTGATCAGATGATCGCGAAGGGTCTTGTTGATGAGGTAAAAGGCCTGGTTGATCAGGGCCTCACTCGTGACGCCACTGCTGGCCAGGCCATTGGCTATAAGGAAATCCTTGACGTTTTTTCTGGTGAGTCCACGCTTAACGAGGCTATTGAGGCCATTAAGCAGCGCACCCGTCGCTACGCCAAGCGCCAACTTTCTTGGTTTAGGCACGACAAGCGCGTCCAATGGATTGATCTTGATGTGACTTCTCAAGACGAGGCCGCACGTCTAATTCTGGCCGCGATTGCCAATTAGGGGTAGGTCATAACCTATGGCTTCATCAAGATTCAAACCGTTTTCTACCGCCCCGGTGCCCGAGAAGGCGATTCTTGTTGGCGTCGACTGGGGTTCTTCTCGCTGGTCCTGTGACGATTCGCTGGCAGAGCTCGAGCGCTTGGCTCAAACCGATGGCGCCGAGGTTGTCTGTGTGGTAAAGCAGCGGCTGGATTCGCCGGTTCCTAAGACCTTTATTGGAAAAGGTAAGGTCGAGGAAGTCTGCGCTCTTGTCCGCAATAACGATGCCGATGTCGTTATCTTTGACGACGAGCTTTCTCCTTCACAGCAGGCAAACCTAGAGAAAGCCTTTGGCTCACCGGTTAAGGTAATCGACCGCACGGCCTTGATTCTTGATATCTTTGGCGTGCACGCCAAAACACATGAAGGTCGCTTGCAGGTCCAATTGGCCCAGTTGCAGTATGTTCTTCCGCGGCTGCGCGGTATGTGGTCTCACCTGGTGGGTGAGCAGACGCGTGGCGGTATTGGCAGCCGTTTTGGCCAGGGCGAGAGTCAGCTTGAGGTTGATCGCCGCCTGATTCGCGACCGTATCTCTACCCTTAAGCACGAGCTTCAAAACCTCGAGAAGCGCCGTGAGGTCCAAAGTAAGGCCCGTTGGGATTCTGGGGTCTATCGGGTCTCGTTGGTTGGCTATA
>CAVEMP010000038.1:0-2557 GCA_963616835.1 uncultured Oscillospiraceae bacterium
ATGGGTGAGCCCAACTACGGCTACCTGCAGTCCGACGCCACGACGGCCTACTCGGTGGGTCACGATCCCTCGGGTACCGAGGTTCACGATGCCAACGATCCATACAGCACCTACGCCTTCCAGGGCCTGCCGCCGACGCCCATTTGCAATCCTGGCCTGGCCGCGCTGCAGGCGGTCTGCTCGCCCGACCAGACCATGATCGACGACGGGTATTTCTATTTCTACTTCTGGACCAAAGACGGGGTAACGCAGTATGCCTTTAGCAAGACCTACGCCGAGCACCAGCAGGCCATCGCCGATGCAAACTAGGCAAGAGGGCGCCTTCGAGCGCGTTTGGCACCAGGGGCTCTTTGGGGCTTCTCGCTACGTAGTCTCGGTCGATAAAATCGATCCCGCTTGGCTGGTTGAGCAGGGCATCAAGCTGGTTCTTCTCGACCGCGACAATACGGTGGTGCCGAGAAGTACGCGCTGCTTGGAGCCTTCGGCCGCGCGTTGGGTCGCCGATTTGCGTGCCGTCGGTATCGAGGTCTTTATCATCTCGAACAACTTCCACTCCAAGCAGATCGACCAGACGGCAAGCGAGCTTGGGTGCGGGTCGATCGACCACGCGATGAAGCCGTCGCCTATGGCCCTGCGCGCCGCGATGCGCCGCATGGGCGCGACGCCCGGTCAAACGATCATGGTGGGCGACCAGGTATTTACCGACGTGGCTTCGGGCAACCTGGCCGGGGTGCGCACGATTCTGGTACGCCCGCAGTCACTGCGGGATTTGTGGTACACGCAGATCTTTAGGCTCTTCGAGCCCATTTTCCTGCACGGCCACACTTTCGAAGGCGAGTAGCAGCGGGCGGGTTTTACGTTTTTGGGGTTGTCGGAAGCAAAAGGTCTTCTCGCTTTATGAATTAGGGGTTGTCGGAACAAATTCATTCCGACAACCCCTAAATCGTGCAGTTTGACGGCTTTAGCGTTCCGACAACCCTCAAATCGTAAAGGTGGTGGGGGTCTGCTGGGTGGGCGCGAAGGTTTATTTGCGCTCGTAAACAATCTTTACAAGTTGGGGCGCGCTTCCTTGCGGGTTGGCATGACTGATAGAATCGTGTGCGGATAAACAAGACAAGGGAGTTTGGCGTTGTACGGGCAAGACCAGGGATACATTGTGCACGAGGGCTGTGACCACATCTTTTTTGTGGGCTTTCTCGGCGCGGGCAAGTCTACCTTGGCCCGAAACCTGGGCAATCTCTTCCATAGGCCTTGCGTTGACACCGACCGCTTGGTCGAACGGAGGCTGGGAAAATCCGTTACCCGTGTGTTTGAGGAAGACGGCGAGGACGCCTTTCGCGACGAGGAAACCGTGCAGCTTCGCCGTTTGGCGCAGAGAAAATCTCTGTTGGTTAGCTGCGGCGGCGGCGTGGTTGAGAGGCCCCTTAACTGCGAGCTTATGCACGAGATGGGCACTATCGTTTTCTTGGACGGCGATTTGGCCGACTCGCTGCGGCAGATTAGGTGCCCCGAGCGTCGCCCCGACCTGGGTAGCGCCGAGCATGCGGCCGAGCTCTACCGTCACCGCCGCCCGCTTTACGAGGCCGCGGCCGATATTAGGATTGACATCAGAAATCAAACGTTCGAGCAAGTGGCCCAGGAGTGCGGCCGCATGCTCTGGGAAAGGGGACTTCTATGAGCGAGGCCAACGAGGCCCAGGTAGACGAGGTTGCGGAGAAGGACGCGGAGCTTGCGGCCGACGTTGAGGACGCGGCTGTTGCCGAGCCAGAGGTTGCCGCCGAGCCCGAGCCCGAGGTGCCCAAGGTGACCCGTCAGCGCCAGTGGGTGACCCTGCGCGGCACCTCGATGGACGCCCGCGTGGGCGCCGGTCTTCTCGCCGACATGGCCCACGACATCCGCTCGATCGTGGGACGGCCCAAGGCCTGCGCCCTGGCCGTCGAGCCAACTGCGCCCGCAGGCCTGGTCGAGGACCTGCGTCGCGGCCTTACCGACCAGGGTTTCTTTGTCCACAAGCTGGAGCTTGAGGGCGGTCAAGAGGCCCGCTCGGTCGAGGGTGCGACCAAGCTCATGGGCAAGCTGGCAGATGCCGGCATTACCTCTGACGACCTGGTGGTTGCCGTGGGCGACGTGGACGTCCTCTCGGTCGCGGCCTTTGTGTGCCCCACGTGGTGCGCGGGCGTGCCCCTGGTGCAGGTGCCCCTTACCTTGAGCGCTGCCGTTGTGGCCGGCGCCACGCCGCGTGCGCTTAACGTCTGCGGACACGAGGCCATGGTGGGCCTGGACTCCCGGACGCGCTTTGAAATCTGCGACCTGGACGTCTTGCTTAGCGACGACAACCCGGCCGACGATGTTCTTCTCGCCCGCGCCTTGATGGTGGCCACCGCGATGTCCGACTGTGAGAAGGCCGTGAGCAAGCTGTGGGACCGCGCCGACGACATTGTTGCCGGCGACGCCAACGCCTTGGCCGAGCAGCTTAGCGAGACGATCAAGAGCCGCGGCAAGGTCGTGGCCTCGTCTTCTTTGGCCATCCGCCAGTCCATTGCCTACGGCCAGGTCT
>CAVEMP010000038.1:2794-5539 GCA_963616835.1 uncultured Oscillospiraceae bacterium
TGATGCTGCCGCTGCCGCGCGCCCTTGGCCGCGTGCGCTTGGCCGCCGTCGACGACGACCTTCTGCGCGAGCATGTAGGGGCATGGTGTGAAGTGCATGCGCCCCAGGCGTAAAGCGTCTAGAATGACAACCTGAACGACGACCTTCTCGCCGGCGCGCTTTTAAAGTGCCTGGCGAGAAGTTCTTTGAAGACGTGTATAGGCTCTTTGACGAGAAAAGAGATTGATATGGCAGATGCAAAGGCATGCGCCGGCCGCGTGGAGCGCCTGCGCCAGCTGATGGACGAGCGCGGCTACGATGCCGTTATCCTGCGCAACAACCCCGACCTGCGCTGGCTTACTGGCGCCGAGCGCGTCTTTGACGACGAGGTGGCCCACACCGCCTTCATTACGGCAGACGGCCAGTGGCTGCACACCGACTCGCGCTACGCCAACACCTTCCGCGAGCGCCTGGGCCAAGACAGCGCCTGGACCATCGACGAGCAGATCGTGAAGCCGGGCTTTTGGGCCGCCTCTATGGCTAAGCAGGTCCGCGCCCGCGTCGTGACTGTCGAGGACACCTGTGACCTGGCCTTTTACGACAGCTTCCTGCAGGAGTGCAACGCCGCCTCTATTGCGTGTCTGACGCCTCGCCTGCACGGCGACATCTGTGACCTGCGCATGGTCAAGGACGCCGAGGAGATCGAGCTCATGCGCCACGCGCAGAAGATCACCGACGCCGCCTTCACCCACATCTGTGGCTTCATCAAGCCGGGCCTGACAGAGCAGCAGATCCGCGTTGAGCTTGAGAACTTCATGTTCAACAACGGCGCCGACGCCTTGAGCTTTGGCTCAATCATCGCGGCCGGCCCCAACGGCGCCAACCCCCACGCCCAGCCCGGCGAGTACGTGGTCAAGAAGGGCGACATGATCGTCATGGACTACGGTGCCGGCTACCACGACTACCACTCCGACATGACCCGCACCGTGTGCGTGGGCGAGCCCAGCGACGAGCAGCGCCGCGTCTACGACATCGTTCGCCAGGCCCACGAGGCCTGCGCCGCCGCGGCCAAGCCTGGCTGCATTGGTGCCGATATCCACAACCTGGCTGTCAAGGTCATCAGCGACGCCGGTTACGGCGATTACTTCAAGCACGGCCTGGGCCATGGTGTGGGCATCGAGATTCACGAGAATCCCAACTTTGGCCGTAGCTGGCAGCGCCCCGTGCCCGAGGGATCGGTCGTGACCATCGAGCCCGGCATCTACCTGCCCGGAAACTTTGGCGTGCGTCTTGAGGACTTTGGCCTCATGACCGCCGACGGCTATGTACCCTTCACCGAGTCCACGCATGACCTGGTGTGCATCGACTGTTAAGTCCTTCTCGGTGTATACTTTTAAAGTTGGTTTGAACAGGTTTCCCAAATAGGGGAGTTTCTTAGAAAGCGAGTTGTTAGATGCAGCAGATCACCACCGCCGATTTCAAGAACGGTATGGGCCTCAAGATCAAGGACAAGATTTACACCCTGGTTGAGTTCCAGCACGTCAAGCCTGGTAAGGGCGGTGCCTTTGTCCGCTACAAGATCAAGGACCTGCGCTCGGGCCGCGTTATTGGCGACCAGACCTGCAACGCCGGCAGCAAGTTTGACTCTGTCATGCTCACCACCCGTGAGATGCAGTATCTCTACAACGATGGCGACAACTACTACTTCATGGACATGGAGTCCTACGAGCAGATTCCCGTTCCCACCGAGTTCATTGGCGACAACGCCAAGTGGTTCAAGGAGAACGACACCTGCCTTCTTATGTACGCCGATGAGGACCTTCTTACCGTCCAGCCCCCGATGTTCATCGAGGTCACCATCACCGAGACCGACCCGGGCTTCAAGGGCGACACCGTCCAGGGCGGCACCAAGCCCGCCGTCATCGAGACCGGCGCCACCATCCAGGTCCCGATGTACCTCAACGAGGGCGAGACCATCAAGGTCGACACCCGCGAGGGCAAGTTTGTCTCGCGCGTCTAATTGCTTTGCTTTTTGATGTTGCTTAACTAGGTTTTGCCGCGTAGTGGGGCGTGTTCCCACCTAAAGGAGGATTCAATGACCGACACTGAGCTGTTTGTCTCTGGCATCGGTATTTCCAAGAGCGTCGTCTCGACGATCGTCTCTCTTGCCGCAAAAAAGGTCGACGGCGTCGCCTCCGTGGGTGGCAACGACATCGCCTCGAGCCTCATCTCTGTCTTCACCAGCAGGAGCGTCGCGCCCGACGCCGCCGTTGAGTCCAGCGTCGAGAACGACGCCCTGCACGTGGTGATTCACCTGGCCGTCTTCTATGGCTACCCCTTCACCAAGCTCGCCGCAGACGTGCGCGAGGCCGTTGCCGAGGCCATCACCGAGCAGATTGGCGTGGACGTGGCGGCCGTTGACGTCTGCATCGACAGCCTCGTCTTCCCCAAGGAGTAGAGCTCTTGAGCAAAAAGTTGTTTGGCGGGCGCACCCTTGCCCGCAGCCAGGCCCTTCAGCTGCTGTTCCAGGCCGAGGCTAACGGTCGCACCGTCGAGGAGGTCTTGGCTGGCGACTACGTTATCGACTGCGGTCCTCTGGACGACTTTGGCCGCGATTTGGCCATGGGCTGCGACAAGCGCCGCTACGACGTGGACGCCATTATCGCCACGCGCTCGATGACCTGGAGCCTCTTTAGGCTTCCTGCCGTCGATCGCAACCTTTTACGCCTGGCTCTCTACGAGATGTTGCTGGTCGACGAGGTTGAT
>CAVEMP010000039.1:0-3220 GCA_963616835.1 uncultured Oscillospiraceae bacterium
TTTGAGCAGACGGCCGCCGAGTACAAGAAGACGGTGGCCGCGCTTTCTGAGTAGGGCGTGCGCAAATATCGATCGAAAAGGGGAGGCTCGACGGTTGCGCCGAGCCTCCCCTTTTCGTTGTGGCCCTTGCGGATTGCAAAAAATACGATATTGGGGACCAGTCTTGCGAATTGTCGAGTAGACGCAGGTTTTGGTCTTCAATGACCTGCGGTTTTATTAACCCGAACGGCCGGCTACTCGACGAAGACGAATACTGGTCCCCAATTTCGTTAAATATGCCTTGGAGGGCGGCTACTCCTGGACTTTGAGGGCCTCTGCCAGTGAGACGCGCTTGATGGCGCGCGTGTGGATCAAGGCTACGACGGCGTAGGTGGCAAGACCGCAGATAAGGGCCTCTACCAGGTATTCGTTTGGAACATAGATGGTGATGTTGCCGCTGTAGCTCACAAGCATCGCCTTAAAGATGGCGCCCAGGCTGCCAATGATCAGCGGCATGCAAGCCACTAAAGAGACAGCCACGCAGATGGTCATCGAGCGGATGTAGAGAGCAGAAATCTCTGCGTCGCGGTAACCAAAGACCTTCATGTAACTGATGGAACGCGCCGAGCGGTCAAGGATCGCCTTGGTCAACAAATACATGAAGATGAGGTAGATGAAGACGGCCATGCCCACCATCATGCCAACGAGGCCGTCCATCATGCTCACAAACTGGTCGCCGATGGCCCGCATGTCGCTGGGGGTCGTCTCGCCGGCAAGGTAGTTGGCGTCTAGGTCCAAGGCCTCGTTAGAGGCGTAGCCGTTGAAATAGGCCGAGTCGTTGCCAAACATCTTGTTGAAGTCGTCCAAGGCCAGGTAGATGTTAACGTTGGACTCGCTGCCCCAGGCGGCGTCCGTACCTTGGTAGGTTACGGTGTAGGTCTTGTCGTTGTACTTGTCGTAGAGGTCGATGTTCGCGCCGCCGGCAAAGTCGTACTTGGCCGCAAGGCCTGCGCCAAAAATCACGCGACCGTCGCCCACACCAAGGTCCTTCCAGTAGCGCGACGAGGGGTCGACGCCATAGACGGCGATGGTCTCGCTTCCGTTGTCTGCGCCGCGATCGTACTCCAGGGAATAGACGGCGAACTTCTCGGCTTGGTCGATTATCTGTGCGCTGTTGTTTAAGGTGTCAAGCTCTATTGGGGCCTTAAGGGTATAGAGGTGCTCGGCGGGGAGGGACTGGCTTAGGCCTTCGGCGTAGTGCTGCATCGTGGGAAGGATCCCCAGGCCAAAAAGCAGCAGAAGCGAGGCGAAGCCGATGCCCGCGAACAGGGTCACGAAGTTGCCAAGGTTGCGCAAGAAGACGCGCAGGCGAAAACGGGCAACGAAGCCCAGGCCCTGGGGCAGCACAAGGCCGCGCTTGGTGCCCTTCTTGCCGCTGGCCTCGTGGCGCAAGAATTGCAGCGGGCTCTTGCCGATCTTGCGAAGCAGGCCCAGCAGGGTCGTGACCACCAGGACGGCAAAGGGGATGACGGCCGTCTGGACAAAGATCGCCCAGTCCCACGTGACAAAGAACGGCGGCAGGCTGTAGCTGCCGTAGTAGAGGTCGCGCATGGGCGCGGTGAAGATGGCCAGGCCACACGCTGTTCCGCCCGCTGCGGCCACCAGGCCAATCAGGCAGGGGAGGGCCAGGTAGTGCAATACTAGCTCGCGGCGACGGTAGCCGCTGGCAAGCAAGGTGCCTATGATCGCGCTTTCTTCTTCGATGGTCCCGCTGATCAGCACCACAAAGATGAAGGCCATGATGACGACGATGATGTCGAGAAGAACCTCCCACATTCCCGAGTCGCCGTCGACGTCGTTGGCCGCGTACGAGATGCCCTGGTTGCTTTCGTAGTCCAGAAGCTCGGTGACCTGGGTGCCCTTCTCGGATAAAGCCTTGGCAATGTCCTTGTTTGCCTGGGTGCGCTGCGCGGTAGTAAGCGCGCGGTCTGCGAAGGTGAAGGAGTAGTTGTAGGTCACGGCGCCGCCCGCAGCCTGCAGGGCGTCGAAGCCGGCCTGGGTCATCTCGGCGGTGCCAAAGGTCAAGGTGTTGATTGTGAAGTCGGAGTTGCTGGGGAAGAGGGCCGCGTAGTCTGGCAGGGTCATGATGCCACAGACGGTGTAGTCGCGGCCCCCAAGCTGGATGCGGTCGCCCACGGCCACGTTGTTGTTGGTTGCAAAGACGCGGTCGATGGCTACCTCGTCTGCGGTGGCGGGTTGGGCGCCCTGGGCATAAGCGGCCAGGTCAACCCGTATGCGGTGGATGTAGGTGCGAACGGTTCGCTTGGCCGCGCTTGCGTCGTCGCCGTCGTCGCTGCGCGTGAAGGCCGCGTCGATCGAGAAGTTTTCGTTGATGTCCATGTCGCTGGTGCTTGCCGCGGCGTCTGTGGCGGCGTCAAGCTGCTCGTTGGTGGCCTTGAAAGCCGTGGTAAAGCGGCCGTCCTCGACGGCGTAGGTCTCGCGCATGCTATCGATAATGACGCCGATCGAGTGTGCCGCCAACAAAAAGCCTGACGTTAAAGCCACCGAGCCAAACATCAAGAGGAAGATGCCCAGATACTTGCCCAGGTTGTGCTTGAACTCGCGGGGGAGGCGCTTGGCCAAAGGGGTCATGGCGCACCTACCAATCAAGGTCGGCGGCGGCCACGGGCGCGTCGTTCACGCAGTCTTGGGCCAGGCGGCCGTCCTTAAGGCGCAGCACGCGGTCGGCCATGTTGGCGATGGCCGCGTTGTGCGTGACGATGACGATGGTGCAGCCGTACTCGCGGTTCACGCGCTCCATCAGGGCAAGGACCTCCTTGGAGGTCTTGTAGTCCAGGGCGCCGGTGGGCTCGTCGCACAAGATGAGCCCGGGGTTCTTGACCAGCGCGCGGCCGATGGCACAGCGCTGCTGCTGGCCGCCCGAGACCTGGCGTGGGAACTTGTTGCGGTGCTCGTAGAGGCCCAGGGATTTCAAGAGGTCGCCCAGCGGCAGGGGGTTGGACGAGAGGTGTGCGGTGACCTCGATGTTCTCGGCGATGGTGAGGTCGGGCACCAGGTTGTAGAACTGGAAGACAAAGCCCAGTTCGCGGCGGCGGTACTCGCCCAGGTCGCGGCTGTTGAGCGAGGTGAGGACAGAGTCGCCCACCTGGATCGTGCCGCCGTCGGCCGCCTCCAGGCCGCCGATCAGGTTAAGGAAGGTCGACTTGCCCGAGCCCGAGGG
>CAVEMP010000040.1:0-3826 GCA_963616835.1 uncultured Oscillospiraceae bacterium
TCCGGCAAGATTGCCCGCAGCTAATCTGCCTTTCAATTGACTTGGTAGGGAGGTCTCACGGCCTCCCTTTTTTTGTGAAGCGAGAAGTGCGCGACAGGTATTTGTTGAGTCGTCAACATTTAGGCTTTTCATGAAGCGGCTCGCGTGCGCTATACTCTTACATGTTTGACCGAATTCTATAGGTGTGCTCTTCGAGAGGAGACCTTCATGGCAGCAGTTTCCGGAACACTTAAGGTATCCAACGACTGCATCGCAGACCTCGCCGGCTACGCCGCGCTCGAGTGCTACGGCGTGGTTGGCATGGCAGAGATCGACGAGAACGCAGGTGTTGCTCGCCTCTTGCCGTCTTTTCGCCTTCGTAAGGGCATCGACGTCGTCACCGAGGACGGGCACGTGGTCATCGACCTGCACGTCATTGTCGAGCAAGGTGTCAATATGTCCAGCGTCGTGAGCAATCTCACTAGCTCGGTTTGTTTCCTTCTTAAGCAGATCGCCGAGCTCGAGGGCGTCGTTGTCCGTGTCCACATCGAGGGTATGCGCCCTTCTAACTAGCGCCTACGCGAGCATAGACCCGTTTAGATCAGAGGTTCTCACAAGATGATTTCCACCGTCATCCGTACTTGCTTTCCTGCTGCCGCGGCCGTAGTTGCCGATAAGGCCGAGGACATCAACAAGCTCAACGTCTTCCCCGTGCCCGATGGCGACACCGGCACCAACATGTCCCTTACCCTGGGCACTGTTGTCAAAGAGGTCCAGGCGCTTCCCGCCGACGCCTCTATGGACGATATCGCCAAGGCCATTACCCACGGCTCTCTCATGGGGGCCCGCGGCAACTCCGGCGTCATCACCTCGCAGATCTTGCGCGGCATCGCCGAGGGTCTGTGCGAGGCTAAAAACCCCAACGAGCCCACCTGCCAAGACATCGCCCACGCCTTCCGTCGCGGCGTGAAGGTTGCCTTCAAGGCCGTGCGCAAGCCGGTCGAGGGCACGATTCTCACTGTGTTGAAGGATGTCTCGGCCCGAGCCGATAAGCTCGAGAAGTCCAAGCTTACCCCTACCGAGATGCTCGACGCCCTTGTTGTCGAGGCATATGAGTCGGTGGCGCGCACCCCCGATCTTCTCCCCGTCCTTAAAGAAAACGGCGTCGTGGACTCGGGCGCTTACGGCTTTGCCACCTTCCTGGAGGCCTTTGTTAACGCTGCTACCGGCCGCGCCGGCGAGCTCACTGACTTCGACCCCACCGTCTCGGCCGAGGGCGCCAAGGCGGGCGTCTCGTCCAAGGTCCAGATCGAGCTTAACGACGACTGGGAGGGCTCGGAGTTTCGCTACTGCAACGAGTTCCTTTTCCACGCCGAGAAGGACTTCGACCCCGATCAGGCCCTCTCTTACCTTGCTACCTTGGGCGACTGCGAGCTTGTGGTGGGCTCTTACCCCGACTACAAGGTCCACGTCCACTCCAACGAGCCCAACCGCGTGCTTGAGTACATGCTGGGCTTTGGTCAGATCTTCGAGGTCTTTATCCACAACATGGATCTTGAGGCCGCAGACCGCACCGCTAAGATCGCGGAGGACAAGAAGGCCGAGAAGGCCCCGCGCAAGGCCTTGGGCTTTGTCGCCGTGGCCGCAGGATCTGGCGAGGAGTCGATTCTCAAGTCCCTTGGCGTCGACGTTGTGGTGAGCGGCGGCCAGACCATGAACCCCTCTACCGCAGACATCCTGGCTGCCATTGAGGAAGCCAACGCTGACAACGTGATTGTGCTTCCCAACAACAGCAACATTCGCATGGCGTCCGAGGCCGCGGCTTCTGCCTGTGAGAGCGCTCACGTGGCCGTCGTTCCCACCAAGACCGTGCTTCAGGCATTCTCGGCCATGTTTGTCGTGGACCTCGAGGGCTCTGTCGAGGACAACGTCGCCGAGATGAGCGATGCCATCGCGTGCGTGCGCGGCGGTGAGGTCACCTGCGCGGTGCGCGACTCGGCCGCGGCCGACGGTACCCCCATCCACGACGGTGACGTCATGGGTATCCAGGACGGTTCCATCGACGTTGTGGGCTCTGACGTGGCCGACGTCACCTGCCAGCTCATCGACAAGATGATGGACGACGAGGAGGGCGACTCTCTTACCATCTTGGCCGGCTGCGACTTGGGCGACGAGGACTTCGAGGCCCTTCTCGCCCGCATCGAGGAGGCCCACCCCGATCTTGAGATCGATAATCACCGCGGTGAGCAGCCCCTATATCCCGTGATCTTCTCCATCGAGTAAGACCGGGAGCCTGGCTTCGTGCCCGCGATGTCTATAGGATTTGCAGCAGAGAGGGTGCAGAGAACCTGCGCCCTCTCTGACTCTGTGTCTCGGCTGCGTTTTGTGAGCGCCGCGCGCCAGGAGGCCCTCGAGAAGATGGGGCTTTCGCGCGTGCGCGACCTGCTGCTGCATGTCCCGCACCGCTACCTGGACTTCTCGCAGGTAACACCCATTGGCTACACCACCGTGGGCGAGCAGACCACTATCGTGGCCACCGTAGACAAGGTTCGCCTTAAGCGTCCCAAGCCCAAGATGCAGATCGTGGAGCTTTCTGTGGTTGACGAGACAGGCGTGCTTATCGCCACCTTCTTCAAGCAACCTTGGATTGCCGAGCACGTGCACGCGGGCGACACCGTGGCGCTTTCTGGCAAGGTGGGCTTCTCGTACGGCTTCAAAGAGATGAAGGCCCCGTTCTACGAGGTCCTGGGAAGCGGCGGCGAGGGCACCGGCAGCTACGCGCGCGTACTGCCCGTTCACAGCCTGACCGAGGGCCTCTCGGCCGCGTGGATGCGCCGCATCATTTCGAGCGCCTTGGCCGACGTGGGTGACGTTTGCGACTGGGTGCCGGCCGCCCTTGTTGCCCGTCGGGGCCTTTTGAGCTTCCCGCGCGCTGTGCGCGAGGTGCACTTCCCGGCAAGCCTTGCGGCCGCCGAGCGCGCCCGCCGCCGCCTGGCCTACGACGAGCTTTTGTGCCTGCAGCTGGCTCTTCTCACCAGGACGCAGCTGGAAAACGACGATGTGGCAGCCACAGCGCACGTCACCGATGGCCCCCACATGGCCGCGCTTCTGGGCGCCTTACCGTTCACGCTGTCTGACGAACAACTTGCTGCGGTAGACGACATCTTGGCAGATATGGGCACACCTCACGTCATGAATCGCCTGCTCTTGGGCGATGTTGGCACCGGCAAGACGGCCGTGGCCGCCGTGGCCCTCGCTGCCGCCGCAGACACCGGCACGCAGGCCGCCGTCATGGCGCCCACCTCGGTCTTGGCAACGCAATACGCCGAGAAGATCGGTCCCGTCCTGGACGCGGCGCACATTAGCTGGCGCCTGATCACGGGCGCGACGCCTGCGGCCGAGCGAGGCGCCGCACAGGCGGATATCGCAGCGGGCCGCGTGACCGTGGTCTTTGGCACCACGGCGATTTTGTCGGACACCCTGACCTTCGACGCGTTGAGCCTGGTTGTCATCGACGAGCAGCACCGTTTTGGCGTTGACCAGCGGGCAGCCCTTCGCCTTAAGGGGTCGGGCGCGGATCTTCTGGCTATGACGGCCACGCCCATCCCGCGCACGCTGGCCCTTTCTCTTTACGGGGACATAGCCATCTCACGCATCTCTAAGCGCCCACGGGCGGGCGCGGGCGTCACGACCCACGTGGCCACGCCCGCCAACGCCGACCTGGCCTGGGGTACCATTCGTGAAGCGCAGGCCAAAGGCCAGCAGGCCTACGTCATCTGCCCCTTGGTGGACGACCGCGACGACGGCGAGGGCCTGGACGACGTGCCCGAGCACATGCGCACGAAGT
>CAVEMP010000041.1:0-20961 GCA_963616835.1 uncultured Oscillospiraceae bacterium
AGGTCGAGGCGTCCAAGCCCGTGCCCATCGAGATCGACGGCGAGGTTGTCGAGGGAAAGACCCTGGCCTACGAGGCCGTTTGCCTGCCCGGAGCGTCGCGCATCATCGTCGATAGCATGAGCCCCTACAAGGCCGCGGCCGCCGCCCCCGTTGCCGGTGAAGAAGAAATCGCCTACCCCGAGTAGTGCGAGGGCACGACGACCTGCCAGGGTCTTCTCGCCGACAAGGGCGAATTTTATCCGCCGCGATGACGCGCCGGCCGATGCCCTTACGCGTTATCGGCCGGGAAGGCGACGCCCATTTGGCGACGGGCCTCGTCCATGACGTGCAAGGTCCCGCGGGTCACCCGCTCAAACACGGCGACGTCGGCCAGGGCCTCGGCATCGCCGGCAACCGCGCGCACAAACAGCTCGATCTCGCAGGCCATATCGCGGGCGGGCGGCTCTTCGCAGTCAAGTGCGCGGGCCTGACCGGCCTCCATCCTAAAGACCATGCCCTTGTCCTGGTGGTCGTACACACGGGGGCGAGAAGGACACGACACTTGATCGAACACCAGCGTAGCCGCGTCGCCCGCAATCTCGCACGAAAGCTTGTCATCGGCGGTCTTGCCCCAAAACAGCGTCACGACCTTATCGCCGTACCCAAGCAGCATGCTGCCGCAAAGGTCGATACGCCCGTACAGGTCGCCCTCGGAGCTGCCCGGCACCGCGACCGTGCGGCCCATGGCGCGCACCTCGCTAGGCACGCCAAACAGCGCGACGGCGGGCGCCACGGTGTAGACACCCATATCCATCAGCGCGCCGGCCGACATCGCGGGGTCGAAGATGTTGATCTTCTCGCCGGCCTTAAGCTGGGAAATGCGAGACGTCACCTTGGCAAACGAGAAAGTCGCAAAGCTCACCTCACCAAGACTCGCCACCTCTTTGCGGATGGCGCGAAACGTGGGAACGTGCAGGTTGCGCATGGCCTCAAGCGCAACGATGCCCTGCTCACGGGCGGCGTCGAAGACGCGCGCCGCCTCGGCCTCGTTGGACGCGAAGGCCTTCTCGACCAACACATGCTTGCCCGCAGCGATAAGTTCCAGCGCCTGCCCCGCGTGCAGGGCGTTGGGAGAAGCGATGTAGACCGCGTCCACCTGGTCACATGCCCCAAGCTCGGCCAGCGACGAGAAGGCCAGCTGGGCCCCGTGCTTCTGGGCAAACGCACGTGCCTTCTGGGCGTCGCGCGAGTAGCACCCAACCAGGCACGCCCCGGCAACGTCGCCCAGCGCGGCAATAAACTGTTCGCAGATACCGCTCGTGCCGATAGTTGCAATTCTGATGTCGCCCATGCCACTCCCCCATCTTTGAAGACATTCTCCAAAAGTCATTCTAACGGCCCCGAATCTACCCGCAAGCTGCTAAGGTCAAAGCATAGAAAGGTTTGGTGTCACATGTACTCATTCGATAGCCGTGTGCGTTACAGCGAGTGCGACGAGAACGGCCGCCTGTCGCTGGTCTCTATGATCGATTATCTGCAGGATTGCTCCACCTTCCATTGCGAAGATATGGGCGAAGGCATCATGGGCTTGAAGCAAGAGGGCCTGGGCTGGATCTTGGCCAACTGGCGCATCGAGGTGGGCCGCCTTCCCCTTTTTGGCGAGAAGATCCGCATCTCTACCTGGTGCTACGAGATGAAGCGCCTGCATGCCCTGCGCAACTTCCAGATCACGGACGAGAAGGGCGAGCCCCTGGTCACGGCCGACTCCCAGTGGTTTCTCTACAACCTGCGCGAGCAAAAGGTAAGCCGCATTCCCGAATCACAGCAGTTCTACCTCGAGGACACGCCGCGTGCCCAGATGGGCCAGATGGAGCGCAAGCTGGCCGGCACCGGCGACGCCGCCCAGGCCTCCCCCATCACAGTGAGCGAGCAGCACCTGGACACCAACAACCACGTCAACAACGCCCGGTACGTCATGATGGCGATCGCCGCCCTGCACGAGCTGGGCATCAACGCCTCGCTGGACTGCTTGAGCGTCCAGTACCGCAGCATGGCCCGTTTGGGCGACACCGTGGCGCCGCGCGTCTTTGAGTGCGAGGGCGGCCACACCGTCGAGCTCGCCGCCGCAGACGGCACCGTGTACGCAAACGTCAAGCTCCAAGGAAAGTAGGGTCCCCATGTCTTTACCCACCATCCACGTGGCGGCCGCCGCCATCGAGAAGGACAAGTGCCTGCTGGCCGCCAAGCGCTCCGACGTCGAGGGCCCGGCCGCCTGGGAGTTCCCGGGCGGCAAGGTCGAGGACGGCGAGACGAGCGAGGACGCTCTGCGCCGCGAGATCGACGAAGAGCTAGGCTGCGGTTTGCAGATGATTCTGCCCTTCGACACCATCGAGTGCGACACCTGCGAGTTCCATCTGTCGATGGACCTCTTTGTGTGCACCCTGGCCCCGGGCGCCGAGCCTGTCGCCCGCGAGCACGCAGAGCTTCGCTGGCTCTCGAAAAACGACCTGCTAAGCGTCGAGTGGCTGCCCGCCGACCACGACGCCGCCATGCGCCTGGGCCTGTTTTGGGACCAGTTCTTCGAGGAAGAGCATCTCTAAGAAACCGCGCGAACTTCTCGCCACCGCAAAATCTCGCAATTAAGGAGAAGCAATGAGCAAAGCAGACGACATCTTCTGCTCAATGTGCCAAGACATCATCGACAACGGCACCACCACCGAGGGCCAGAAGGTCCGCCCGCGCTGGGAAGACGGCACGCCCGCCTACACCATCAAGCGCTTTGGCGTCTGCAACCGCTACAACTTGAAGGACGAGTTCCCGGCCCTCACGCTGCGCCGCACGGCATTAAAGTCTGCCATGGACGAGGTCTTGTGGATCTACCAAAAGAAGTCCAACAACATCGCCGACCTAAAGAGCCATATCTGGGATGAGTGGGCCGACAAAACGGGATCTATCGGTAAGGCTTACGGCTACCAGATCGGCGTCAAGAGCCACTACCCCCAAGGTGACTTCGACCAGATGGACAAGGTGCTCTATGACCTTAAAGAGACGCCGTACTCGCGCCGCATCATGACCAACACCTACGTCTTTGCAGACCTCAGCGAGATGAACCTCTACCCCTGTGCCTACTCGGTGACGTACAACGTGACCCAAGAGCCCGGAGAGAACCGTCCTACCCTCAACATGCTGCTCAACCAGCGCAGCCAGGACGTTTTGGCCGCTAACAACTGGAACGTCTGCCAGTACGCGATCCTGCTCATGATGGTCGCGCAGTCCGTGGACATGAACGCCGGCGAGCTGGTCCACATGATCGCCGACGCCCACATCTACGACCGCCACGTCGACGTCATCCGCGAGCTCATCTCGCGCCCGCGCTTTGACGCGCCCAAGGTGAGCCTAAACCCCGATGTCCACGACTTCTACGATTTCACCACGGCCGATCTTCTTGTCGAGAACTACGAGCACGGCCCGCAGGTGACCAACATCCCCATCGCCGTTTAGCAAGCCGCCGCACCCAAGGAGAATCCATGGCCGAGAAGAACCAGACCGCCGCTGTTTTGACCAACCTCTTTGCCATCGTCGCCGTTTGCGATGACTGGGGGATCGGCCGCGCGGGCGACATGCTGGTACGCAACCGCGAGGACATGCGCTCCTTCGTGGCCCACACAAAGGGCCACACGGTGCTTATGGGAAGAAAAACCCTCGAGAGTTTCCCTGACGCAAAACCGCTGGTAGACCGCAGGAACATCGTCGTTTCTCGCCAGGCAGGCTATGCGCCCGAGGGTGTCGAGATTGCCGCGAGCCTTGACGAGGCCTTGGCCCTCGCGGCCGACGACGATGAAGTCTGGGTTATCGGTGGTGGCCAGGTCTACCAGGCCCTTCTCCCCCGCTGCTCCAAGGCCGTCGTCACCAAGAACCACTGCGTGCGCGAGGCCGACACGTTCTTCCCCAACCTGGATGCAGACCCCACGTGGAAAGTCGCGGAGAAAACCTGTGGAGGCACCACCAAGGCCGGTATCGACTTTGACTTTGTGACCTACGTCCGCGCCTAAAAGGCAAACCCTCACAGCCCTGCCCCAGTGACCTGCGCTGAGTGATTTCCGCCTTTGTCTATGGCGCAGTTCCGCATGAGCCGAAGGCCACTTAATGTGGCCTTCGTGCGAATCAGGACTGTTTGAGCACAGAGACAAAGGCGGGAAGCGCTCAGCGCCGGGCCCGCGACCCCCTTACTGCAAGGCGTTAGCCAACCCACCCACGACGTTGGACCCGCCGTACAAGGCGTTATAGAAGGCCGCGTCGTTTGAGGGGTCGTATGACCAGTTGCCCGAGTCGTCCTTGGTCACGGTAACCGTCACGGTCGAGGTCACCAGCTCGTCGCTGTCCAGGTGCTGGTACAGGTACTCGACCAGCTTGGCAAACAATGGGGTACGGCCGCCCTCGGCAAAGGCCGTCTGATACTCGTCGCTCTGGGCGTAGGTGGCAAAGTCGGCTGCGGCGTTGTTGGCGGCGCCAAGCAGGCTCACGTTGGTGATGGTCACGGCAACCTGGGCGGATTTCTTGTCGTCTGCCATGGTAACCTCGCCCACCTGGTAGCTGTAGCGGCTAAAAGCGTGGGTGTGGAAATCGTCCATGTTGACGTCCAGGCTCCTCAGGATAGAGGCCGTGGCATCATCGCCGTAGTTGGGAGCCACCGGCTCAACCTGGTCTTTCTTGGAGTCAGCGTCATCGTTGTTCTCGTCGCCGCTAGACACGGTGTAGCCGGCCATCACAGCCTCGACGGCCTCGTTGGCAGCCACGGACTGGTCCTTGCAGGCAGCAAGTCCCAAGCACATCACAACGGCAACGAACACGGCGAGAAACGCGCATGAATAACGGCGAGGCATCCACAATCTCCTAAGACAAAAGAATCGGCCCCCTGAACACTACCATGTCCAGAGGGCCAAAGCCGGCAGGTATCAGGCTAATTACAGCTTATTCGTAATCGTTGGCGGCGTCGACAAAGCCCTTGAGCATCTCCTCGCAGTCCTTGCGGCCGCGGGCAAGCTCGGCGGCGGCAACCACGGGCAGCCAGTACATGATCTTCTGCTTGGGCATGTTGGCCTTCTTAGAGTAGAGGTCAAGGTAGGACTCGGCCTGGTCGGCGTGGTAGATCTTAAAGAGGATGTAGGTCATGGCGGCGTCGGCCTCGGGCAAGCCGCGGGTAACGTGGGCCCAGTCGCAAACATACACGGCGCCGTCCTCGCCAAAGATGACGTTGGAGGGGTTGAAGTCGCCGTGGCAGATGTACTTGTGGCCGCGCATACGGTCGGCACGCATCTCAAGGTCGTAGCGCTGCGTGGGGTCGATGTCAGCAACCTTGGCAATCATGTTCTTGAACTTGGCGCGCTGGGAGTTAAGAAGGTCAGGCGCCTTGGTGTTCTGCACCAGGACCTGCAGCGAGACAAACTTATCTAGAAGCTCGGCCCTGGCGGCCTCATCGGCCTCGTCCATGAGCTGACGGCAGGTGGTGCCGGGAACGTACTGGGTAGCTAAAGCCCAGCCGCCGTCAGCGGTCTGCGAGACCTCCAAAACCTTGGGCACAGCGACGCCGGCCTCAGCCACGCGGGCCAGGTTGACGGCCTCGTTAAAGACGTCAGAAGCCGGCTTCTCGGGCGCGAAGGCCTTTACGAGCTTGGCGCCATCCTGATAGACGACCTTGCCCTTGCGCTCGACGATCACGGTTTTCTCAGCTGAAAGTTCCATGGTGCTTGCCTCCTTAATCGGCGATCCATACGAATGATTCTAATGATTGCCAAGACAAACAAAGAAGCCGGGACGGCGAACGTGCGCGTCCCGGCTTCGAACGGACTATTTAGTCCTGACCATCAAGGTTTTAGTCCTCGTAGGAGGTAGCCTCGCGGCCGTAGTAGGCGTCCATGTACAGACCCTTGATCTCGGAGATCAGCGGGTAGCGCGGGTTGGCGCCGGTGCACTGGTCGTTGAAGGCGTTCTCGGACATCTCGTCCAAGGTCTCCAGGAAGTACTTCTCGTCAACACCAAAGTCGGCGATGGTCTTCTTGACGCCCACGTGCTCTTTGAGCTCCTCGATCTTAGCGACAAAGTTGTCGAAGATCTCCTGGTCATTCTTGCCGGTCACGCCGCAGAACTTGGCACACTCGACGTAGCGGCCCAGGGTCTTGGGGTGGTCGTACTGCGAGAAGGTGCCCATCTTAGCGGGACGCTCGGCCGCGTTATAGCGCATGACGCGGGTGAGGATAACGGCGTTGGCCCAGCCGTGGGGAATGTGGTGGTAGGCACCAAGCTTGTGGGCCATGGAGTGGTTGACGCCCAAGAAGGCGTTGGCAAAAGCGATACCGGCCATACAGGAGGCGTTGGCCATGTGATCGCGGGCCTCGACGTCGTTGGGGTTGTCGTAGGCGCGCGGCAGGTACTCGAAGACGAGCTTCATGGCGCGAAGGGCTAGGCCGTCGGTGTAATCAGAAGCCATGACCGAGACGTAGGCCTCAAGGGCGTGAGTAAGAACGTCGACGCCAGAGGCAGAAGTCAGGCCCTTGGGCTGGGTCATCATGTTGTCGGTGTCGACGATGGCCATGTTGGGCATGAGCTGGTAGTCGGCCAGCGGCCACTTGGTGCCGGTCTCGGCATCGGTGATGATGGAGAACGGTGTGACCTCAGAGCCAGTACCAGAAGAGGTGGGGATGGCCACGAAGAAGGCCTTCACGCCACTCTGAGGATAGGTGTAGACACGCTTGCGGATATCCATGAAGTCCATGGCCATATCCTCAAACTTCTCCTCGGGGTGCTCGTACATGGTCCACATGATCTTGCCGGCGTCCATGGCCGAGCCGCCGCCGATGGCGATGATGCAGTCGGGCTCGAAGGCGCGAAGCTGCTCGAGGCCCTTCAGGCAGTCCTGCAGCTTGGGATCGGGCGAGATGGACCAGAAGGAGGTGTGGACGATGCCCTGCTCGTCAAGAGAGGCCTCGATCTTCTTGGTGAAGCCAGATGTGTAGAGGAAGGAGTCGGTCACGATGAAGGCGCGCTTCTTGCCGTAGACCTCGCCAAGCTCCTTGAGGGCCACAGGCATGCAGCCCTTCTTGAAGAAAATCTTCTCGGGGGTACGGAACCAAAGCATGTTCTCACGCCTCTCTGCAACGGACTTGTAGTTAAGCAGGTGCTGGGGACCGACGTTGCCCGAGACGGAGTTGCCGCCCCAAGAGCCGCAGCCCAGGGTGAGGGAGGGAGCCATCTTGAAGTTGTAGAGATCGCCGATGCCGCCCTGAGAAGAGGGGGTGTTGATCAGCACGCGGCAGGTCTTCATGTGCTCGTAGTGCTTCTGGATCTTCTCCTTCTCGTTAACGTTAACGTAGAGGGAGGAAGTGTGGCCGTAGCCGCCGTCGGCGACCAGGCGCTCGGCCTTGGCGATGGCCTCGTCGAAGGTCTTGGCCTTGTACATGCCAAGGACCGGGGAGAGCTTCTCGTGCGCCATGGCCTCGGAGGGCTCGACCGAGGTGGCCTCGCCGATAAGGACCTTGGTGGACTTGGGGACCTCGACGCCGGCGATCTGGGCAATGGTGTAGGCCGACTGACCAACGATCTTAGCGTTGACGGAGCCGTTGATGATGACAGTCTCGCGAACCTTGTCAAGCTCGGCGCCCTCAAGGAAATAGCAGCCGCGGGCCTTGAACTCGGCCTTGACGGCGTCGTAGACGTCCTCGAGCACGGTCACGGACTGCTCAGAGGCGCAGATCATGCCGTTGTCGAAGGTCTTGGAGTGGATAATCGAGTTAACCGCGAGCTTGATGTCGGCGGTGGAGTCGATGATAACCGGGGTGTTGCCGGGGCCGACGCCCAGAGCCGGGGTGCCAGAGCTGTAAGCGGCGTTGACCATGCCCGGGCCACCGGTAGCCAGGATGATGTCGGCATCGTGCATGAGCGTGTTGGTGAGCTCGAGGGAGGGAACGTCGATCCAGTCGATGATGCCCTTGGGGGCGCCTGCGGCCTCGGCGGCGTCGCGCACGATGCGAGCGGCCTCGGCAGTGCACTGCTTGGCGCGGGGGTGCGGGGAAATCAGGATGGCGTTGCGGGTCTTAAGCGCGATAAGGCACTTGAAGATGGCGGTAGAGGTGGGGTTGGTGGTGGGGATAACCGCAGCCACGATGCCCATGGGCTCGGCGACCTTCTTGTAGCCAAAGGCGGGGTCGTCCTCAACAACGCCGCAGGTCTTCATGTCCTTGTACTTGTTGTAGATGTACTCGGCGGCGTAGTGGTTCTTGATGACCTTGTCCTCGACCACGCCCATGCCCGTCTCTTCGACGGCCATCTTGGCCAGCGGGATGCGCTGCTTGTTGGCAGCCATCGCGGCCTCGTAGAAGATCTTGTCGACCTGCTCCTGCGAGAAGGTGGCGAACTCGGCCTGGGCCGCGCGCATCTCCTTTAGGCGCTCTTCAAGAGCCTCTACGGTGTCGATGGTGGTGTTCTGGGCTTTCTTTGCCATGCGTACCTCCAATTCATCTAGGCCGCGCCATCCCCCTACAGGTGGCTACGGTCATGCAACACGGACTCGCATATGACAACAAGCAAAGTATACCATGCAACAAGCGCGAAACACCCAGAAATTAATACCACTTATGCCAGCTGGTATTATGAATCGCGTTCAAAAGTACCAGTTGAGCGCAAATTACCGCCAAATAAAAAGAACCAGTTAGGTCATAACTGGTTCTAATACAAGGTGGCGAGAAGTTCTTTAGCCTCTAAAACAAGGTCGTACGCTGGGTTTTTATCGGCAAC
This sequence comes from uncultured Oscillospiraceae bacterium, assembly GCA_963616835.1. GTDB lineage: Bacteria > Actinomycetota > Coriobacteriia > Coriobacteriales > Atopobiaceae > Paratractidigestivibacter. The sequence continues at coordinate 8,770 of CAVEMP010000041.1, forward strand.
GTCAAAACTGTACCAGTTGGCGCCGGCAAGAAAACCGGCCTACCCGTGGTACTCGCCGTTGTACTGGATAAGCGTGACGTCGCTTACACCAGAAAGGTTGCGGATCTTCTCGGCAAAAGGCATGTCCGAGCCGTCGCAGAACACCTCGCAGACCATCTCGACGCCAGATCCGCGTAAGGTCTTGGACTTAAGCGTAAAGCGCGTACGTCCAAAGCAGCGCACGATTTCGTCGCCTGTCTGGTCGCCGTCATAATGAATGACCATGACATAGATGCGGCCCTTCTCGCGATATCGAGAAAACCCGTAGAGCATCCCTACGATAATGACGGCGGTAATGCCAACCAGCAGGTACATCCCGGCTCCCGACGTGATACCTGTCGTGATCGACCAAAACAGGTACAACAGATCCAGCGGGTCTTTGACGGCCGTACGGTAACGCACGATAGAAAGCGCGCCCACCATACCAAGCGAAATCACGACGTTGGTGCTAATGGCAAGCGTAACCATGCAAGTAAGGATGCTCATGCCCACAAGGGTCACGGCAAAGCTGCGTGAGTAAACCACGCCCGAGTAAAACCGCTTGTACGTGGCGTAAATGGCGATACCCATTACAAGCGAGATGATGAGCCCAATGGCGATTTTGGCCGGGTCGGCTTGACCAAAGGCCTCAAGAACAGATTTCTTAATAACGTCGCTGGTACTCATGGGCTAAATCCTCTCTGGAGCAAAAGAGTCGCTCCAATAATCGAATCCCCGCAGGTAAGCGGTCTTCTCGTAGCAAAGGGCGTACTTAGAAAAGGCTGTGAGCTCGCTTGACTTAGGCGGCAAGAGATCGCGCACAACCTGAGGGCAGAACTCGGTGAACTTGACCTCCATAACCAGCTTGTCAGGCTCAACGATTGGCAAAGTGGGCAAGTCTCGGTCAAAGATGTCAAAGCCGTCTATGGCCGCGCGCATGGCCATATCAAAGGTCACGCGCACCGTGCCCGCATCCATGATCCACGGCTCGCGCTCGTAATCGACAATAACGCGCGGGCGCATGACGTTCGAGATGCACTCGGCGTAGAACTCACGGCAAAGTGGCTGGTCGCTTGCCAAGAGAAACGCATAGTCGCCATCAAGGATGCTAAAGAACTGCTCGCGGGTCAAAGACGCGTCTTCTTTATGAATCCACTGGCCAAACTTCTTCTTACGCTCGAGCTTGATAACGCGGTCCGAATAATCGTAGATGCGAATGCGGTACTTCTTGCGCAAAAGGATGCCGGCGTCCTTCTCCTCGTAAGAAGAATTCCAGTAATCGTCAAAGTACAGGCTGCGAATGCAGTATCCGCCGTTTGAGGCATGGGGGTCCAGCTTGAAGACGGGCTCCATGCGGCAGGTAAGCGCGGCCTTCTCGCCATAGTTGATAAGGTACTTGAGCTCGTGACGGTAACGCTCCTGGCCGTTTTTGATGGGAGGGGCAAACACGAGGTCGCGAAGCCCATGCGCGGCACGAGAAACCAGGCGCGCGCCGCCGCCCGACGCCTCACTCCTCATAGGTGTCCTCCGCGATCGACCCGTCGGCTCCAACGTAGAAGCACTTCATTCCGTAGTGCTTTCCCTCGTCGGTCACGTAATAATCAAAGGCGTCCTGCTCGGCGCCGTCCGAGGTCCGCGCGCGTACCCGAACAAAATACTGCCCTGCCGAGGGCAGGTCGCAGGTGACCTCGGGAATAACGACATTTTCTTGGGAGAAGACCACGGCGCCAAAGGCATAGTCGCTCGAGAGCTCAACCGTGTAGCGGATGTCGCGGCCCTGGAAGTCATACGCGGCCTCCCAGTTGAGCTTGAGCTGGTTTCCCGCGCACACGGGCACGCCAATGTAGAACGGCATAGGCTTTTGCAGGCTTTCCTTATAAGAGAGGTAGTTCTCCCCCACCTCATCAGGGATAGCGGCGGCGATGGCGGAGTACTGCTGACGGGTAACGGGCATGTTGAGGGAGTCCGGAAGCTCATAGAGCTTCGCCTCGATCACAGAACGATAGTGCTCGATCATCTGGGGAAGGCGGCCGTCGCCAAGGGTGGCGTGCACATCCTCCACGGCCTCGTCGAGCGCATCGCGGAAGCTCTTACAGAGAAGGGCCCGGCGAAACAGCTTGTTCATCCAGTAGTTGCTCACGCCTCGCTCCCAGCTCTGGTAGTCAGAAAAGTCGGTCACGCCCATCTCGTACTTGCGCAGCATGCCGTCGTTGTCCCAGTCAAGGAAGTACCAAACGGCAGAGTTCAGCGGGCTATAGAGGTAGCAGTTGCGGTTCTGTGTGTCGCAGTTGCCCGTCAGCATCTGGAAAGCCAGCCAATAGGTGAGGTTCTCAACGTCAAATCGCTTGGCGAGAATATCTTCCATGTCGTGGCTTTCGTCATTTAGATCGTCGAGCATATCGATGAGCTTCTGATGGTCAGAGCTGCCCTTTACCTCGAGCAGGCCCTCGAAATCCGAGAGGTTATACGCAGCGTCGTCGGCCAGTTTTATGATCTCGGGATATCGTTCGAAATCAAACTCGTTCACCTTATAGAGATGGCCGTTCTCGTCGAGACCATGGGCCTTGAGCGCTTTCTTATTTAGCTGCTCGACCTGCGTGTAAATCCCGTAGTCTTCGAAGGCGGCGTCGGTCGCGCCGTCCGTCTCGTCCTTTACGTAGAGATGGACGAACTGCGTGCGCAGCCCCGTCATCTGCGGTATGGCGCGAATAAGGTCATAGGCGAGCTTGTTGCGAAAGCGCATCCCCTCGCCCATGTGTTTGTTGAGCGCGATGCTTCGCTGCGAGCGCCAGGAGCCCTTGCCCTTCTTAAGCTCGATCTTATAGTTTTTCTGAGCATTGCGGCTCGAGGTCTGGCCGCGAACCTGCACGATGGCGTTGGGGGCCTGGGCGCCAAAGCCCACCTCAGACGCCGAAGGGCCGCTATCGTCGCCCACCTGAAGAAGCCCGCATACCTGGTAGCGCTTCACACCCATGGCAGCGTAGTCGTAGACCGAGTACGTGTTGATCTCGGACCAGGAGTGGTTGGTGTTCTCGGCATCGTTGCCGCGCGAGACCGTGAGCCACATCGTAACGATACCGGAATCGTCGTAGACGCTGTACAGGTCGTCCTTGTCGCGCAGATGGACATCTTCTATAGAGCCGATTTCCTCGACGGCGACCTGGGGCGTCGCGTCGGTGGAATCTTCTTCGCTGCTCGAGGGGCCGCAGGCAGAAAGCCCGGCAAGAGTGGCCGCGGCGACAGCGCCAAAGACAGCGTCGCGCCTTGTCACATTGGCAAGAGCCTTATTTCTCATGCGTAGTTCCCTTCTTGTCATGCATGCGACACACGATGCGCTCGATTGGCCAGCGGGGTTCGCGGGGATAGCGGGCGTCCAATTCCTTCTGTGCGCGATCAAGCAGCAATCCCAGATCCGTGAAACGGCCAGCCTTGTCTTGAGCCACGATCGGCTGCCGAGAAAGAATACGATACGGGAGGTTTGACGTGAAGTAATCGAGCCTCATGAGAGCGAGAAAGAAAAACACGGCCGCACCTGCGATGAATCCAAAACCATAGAAGTTTTCTGGGAAGGCAAGCGAGACCACCGTCAGGCCCGAGGCAAAAAGCGCAAATGCCCCGCTGACTCTACACGCGCCTTTGTAATCTGCAAAGTACAGCAAGATGAGCAAGATCGTGTTGCCCACGGCATAAAGGCCGTACCCAACGCAAAGGGCGCGAAAATATCCGTGCATAAGGTTGTTAAAGCCAAGCGGCAACGCGCCCAGAATCGTGGTTTCCAGAGAAATCGCGGCGCCCGTCACAAAGAGCTGCTTAATGGCGCAAAACCTCAGCTCGCGGTTAAGCACGTCAAGCATGTCTTTCTCGGCGGCCATGATATCGCCAACAACGCCCCCGTCATTGAAGAGGCTGTAATAGGCGCGGTACTTTGGATAGAAGTTGACCTCAACCGAGACCACAAAGTTCACCGTCGAGCCAAGAATCGTCAAGAATGCGAGAAGGGCGGGGACATCGTGATACGGAGCGCCATAGAAAAGGCCCTTGACCTGGATGCCAATTGGCCCGGCCCAAATGATGACAAGATGCGCAAAGAGTCCCAGATTTGTGAAGAGGCCCGTGAGCGCCAACGAAAAAAACTCGTCGAGCCACTTAAGCCATAGCCACGGGGTCGACTTGGAGCGAGGAAAGTAACGGTGCAGCAGCACCACATCCCATATGAGCATGGTTCCGTAACCCAGTGAGATGGCAAAAAGCATTCCCTCGACCGGCGTGACCCCAATACATAGCAACAGCGCGCCTACAACAAGGGAAACCCCAATGGCACACAAAAAAGAATAGAGGATCGAGCGATAGTCTTTGATTGCCGTCAGATAGCTCATGGCATTCCAGTTGATGATCATGACGTCAAAAAGCCAAAGGCAAAGCAGCCCCTGGGCAAGCGACGCCCCAGAAAAAAGAAGGAACACCCCGTAAAGAACCGAGCCAACGACAAGCATGAGGCTCCCCGACCCCCAAAAAGACGGAAGGACGCGCTCGGTCTCTTCTTGATACAGCATATCGGCAAGAAAACGCGTGAGAGGCATCGAGAAGAAACTCGTGAGCGTGAGGGAGGCCAACAAGGTATAGGTGACCATGCACACAAGAAGATCCTGGTCACCGCGCGCGACCCCAAACATCCCGCACAAAACAAGTATGCCAAGCTGCAGAACGACGCCCAAGAGCATGGGGCCTGTGCAGACAATGCCGGCATAGCCGTAAGCCCGCATCGTAGACAGGATGCCCTTTTTGTTGAAGAGCCTTTTGAGCTCAAACCCAATACCGGCCATCAGGACATCCCTCCTTCTGTTTTCTGGCCCTGCGCCACACCCTCGAGCGACACCTGCCCACCGCTCGAGCAAGGCTCGTCGATACCGTACGCAAGTGCGGTCTCTTTATAAACCGCCTCGTAATTGTCGAGCATCGTTTGGTGCAGGAAGCTCTTTGCAACGCGCCGCTGACCAATCTCGCCCATCTCGACGCGTCGCTGCCGAGAAGAGCACATGAGCTCCATGTTGTCTGCAAGACCGCGACGGTACATCGGCGGGCTCACGTACCCAGCACGCCCAAAGTCGTCGTGGTCACCGCCTTCCAAAAGCTCCCGGCAACAACCAACGTCGGTGGTCACGCACGGCCTGCGGGCCGCAAGCGACTCTAAGACCGAGAGCGGCTGACCCTCCGAGATGCTCGTGAGAATCGTGAAGTCAAGGCGCTCCATATACTTCGTGACGTCAACGCGCCCGGTGAACACAAGGTTTTTCACCCCAAGTTGCTCTACAAGCGCATGGCACTCCGCAGCGTAAGCCTCGTCGTCGACGCCGCCCATAATATGGAGCCTAACGTTGTCCATGCGCTGTTCAAGCTCGAAGAACGCATAGATCATGGTCTTGACGTCCTTAATGGGAGCCAAGCGAACAACGGCGCCAATGTCAACCCAACCGTCGTCAGGCTTCAGCGGAATATCGCAAAAGCGATCGTATTGGATGCCGTTGGGGATCACCAGGCATTTACGGGCATCACAGCCCATCTCGACTTGCGACCTAAACGCCCCGTGGAACAAGCTGGTCACGCGAAAGGCTCGCCGATAAATCTCCTCGCTGAGCATATAGAAGAATCTAATCCAACGCGGTTTGAACGTAGGCGCTACCCAATCCGCACGAATGATCTCTTCCTCACGCTCGCGCGTATAGATGCCATGCTCGGTAAGAAGAACCGGCCGCTTTCGCACGCTGGCACCCAGGCACGCCAGCAGCCCGCCGTACCCGGTCGAGATTGCATGGAAGCAATCGGCGACGGGAACCTCGCTCGACAGAAGATAAAGAACCGGCAGCAACATAGAGCGCATGGTGTGAAACGCGTCGGCAAAAGGAACGTAGGGGTACTCCTCTTGGCACACAGCCGTAAAAAGACCCATGAACTCGCGGCTCTGAAGAAACGAGAGCGGATGCACCCTGCGCTGGCAAAATAGGTCGAACAGCACGTCCCAATCAGGGCTTCCCAGCCTAACAAGCTCGCTCAATGCGGCAAGGTCTTGACCTGTGAACTCGACCTCGCGCTTCTCGCCAACCAACCGTAAGGCGTCATCGAGAAATACCTCGTGCACCTCTTTGACGTTGCTCGGCAGCTCATAGGCAAACTTACCGCGATCTGCCGCATGAGCCCCTACGACCCATAGCACAAACTCGTGCTGCGGCATAGCCTGAATATAACCGTGCATCCAAGTGGAGACGCCGCCGTGCACGTACGGGTAGCATCCTTCAAGAACAAGGCAGATTCTCATGACGACGCACCCTCCCTTGCGATGCTGACGTCGGCACGCGTTGCGTGAAGAAGGTACAGGTCGCCCGTGAGATGCGTCAAGGTCCCGCCATCAACAGCTCCCGGATTGCCGTCGTTTGCCCTAAAGAAGACCCAAGCCTCGTCGGTGAAATTCCCCAGGCTGATCTTCCAGGCATCAGAGGTCGTCGAAAGATTGACGGTGACGGCGCTAAATCGCTGTATCGCCCCAGAGCAATCCGATCCCGTGAGCTTACGGATTTCTGGTGCCGCCGCCTCGAGCCAATCGAGGTAGCCCGTAAAGCCTTCTTTGTAAGTTTCCCATCCCTCGACAGCGCCGCGGTCGGGGTCGAGAAGATCATCGGGGTGCATAAAGTGAGTGCTCACATAGTGCATGTTGAGCTCAGAGACCGCCGCAAGACGCATGAAGGAGTCTCCCTCAACGCTACCCGATACAATGCGCGGCTGCTCGACGATGCCGTCTTGCGACACGCCAAATTCCTGGACATAAGGGTATTCGGTACCGTCCGAGAAATACGTCGAGGCGATGGTCCTAATGCCCACAGGATGCGACGAGAAGACTTTGCGTCCCGCAGCCGAGAGAACGTTCGAGGGAGGCACATAAACCGTCGAGTTTGCGTTAGGAAGCACGGAGTCCTTAAACTGGGCGAGCTCGTCAAGCGAGGCAAGGATGGTGAGGGAGTCGGGCCACGTCTGATACGAGTACTCGTCGCCGTAATCCGTGTCGCCCAAGCACAAGGGCTGGTGGTTATAGCCGTGATAGCCAATCTCGCCGCCGCGCGAAAGAAGCATGCTGCCGTAATAGCGAAACTGCGCGGTATCGGTCTGGGTGGATAGCTCGCCCTCGGTCTGATCGGAGTAGTTCTCGATCATGACGCCGGTGTACTTGATGCCGTACCTCTCGCCAATGCGCGAGACGTCGGGCCACCAGACCTTTGCGTAAAAGTCTGCGATAGAAAGACCGTAATCGCGATAGACGTATTCACCGCTGCCGCCAGGGACAGGAGACGGAAAGTCGTCAATATAAAAAGTTGCACTATTAATTACCGGGTAGGCACAGGCATCGGCAAGCAGGCTCAAGGCCGAGGCATAAAAACCGCGCATGACCTTGCCGTAGATGCCAATGTTGCAACATACGACCGTCCCGGCACCAGAATACGCGCGCCAGATAAGCGGCAGGTGCTTGTCCCCGGTGTAAGCGCACAGCTCTGCACTGTCTCGTAGCGTGACCGTAAGCGAAGACTCAAAGGAGTCACTAAAGTCATAGCGCTCGCCCGCGCCGAGCATAAAACCGTCGGCGCAAACAATGCTCTCGGCAACCGAATAAGAACCTGACACCTCTTGGATGCCCATCTTCGAAGAATACGCCGAGAAGTACGAGGTATACTCAGGCGTCATGGCAAACATGACCGAGCCGCCAGCATCGACCCAACTCATTAGGTCAACGAGTCCCTGGCCAAGAGCATCAAGGCGTGGCATGAGAACAACGGCGCGCTTATACGCCGTAAGGTCGGGAAGGGCCGCCGTTTGCTGGGCAAAATCAACCTTCGTGCTAGCAAGCTTCATATCAAGCAGAATCTGGTCGAATTGCTCGACTGCCTCCTCGACCCCCACCTGGCTCGAGTCATATAGCACGAGCGTTTGGGCCTCTTGCCCAAAGATTGCGGTCGTTGCAGGAATCGCCTGCGCATCTTCGAGGTAGCCAATCTCGGGTGCAGACGACGCATAACGAATTCCCGCACGCTCGGCAAAGAGCACACAGGCGATTGCCAGGAAGGCCACCCAAATCAAAAGAAGGCGACTCCATCTAAAACGTTTAAGAAAAGGGACCGGTTTTCTCGTCATGATGCGCCACCCCCGTCCGTGATGTTTGCGCCGTGTTGGCCAGTAATAGAATCGTTGTCTTTGTGTCCACGCCAGAACTCGAGTGCTTCACGCGCCTTTGGGCTTAGGTACACTCCGTCGCCTTCCATGAGGTCAAGAGTCTGCCTAAGAAGCTCGCCATCATTGGCGCAGGCTGCTTCTCGTAGGCGCAAAAGCAAGGCCTTCTCGTCATGCAGGTCGACTTTGAGCAGGCGTTGGAGATAAAGCTCGGCGGTGTCGTAATCACCGAGATCGATTCTTGCTGCGGCAGCTTTAAGCAAAAGGGGGCGATTATTGGGGGTCGCAACAAGACGCTTGTCAAGCAGACGCGCATATTGGTCAAGCTGAAGCTGCGCGGCCTTGCCTTCTGCAAGGCCCGAGTTAAGATAGCCCTCCAGATAATCGCAGTACTCGTTCAAGGCGCCCGTATTGGATGGGTCAGCCGCATAAGCTTGCTCTAAACGCTGGAGCTTAACATCGGCTTCCTTGGTAATCTGTGACATCGCGGCCGCGGCGTAATGAGCCACCTCTCCATCATCGTTTAGGCTCGCGTCCTTTAGCAGCGAGATATAACCTTCTGGATCGTCGTTGAGGATAGAGAGCATGAGCCTGCGGCGCTCGTGCGAAGGGTCAACGATAAGGGCCTCTTCCAAAGGGACCGTACGCGAGTCTGCCTCGCGTCCTTCAACAAGCAACTGTCGGTGAACGCGGTCGTTGTTGCGCAGCGCCTCAAGTGTCGATTCTCGCAGGTCATCGCCAAACGCAAGCGCGCCGCCTTCTAGGACAAGAACGCACACGGCACCCCATACGGGCACAAGCAGCATAAAGACAAGCAGATGTCCTTCGACATGGAGAATTCCCACGCGGACGAGCATCCACACAATTAGGCAGAAAATGAAGTGGCAAAGAATAAGGACGCAAGCAATCAAAGAAAGGCTCACGAGCTTTCTCCTTTGTCGAGCCCCGCAAGGCCATTGCTCTGGGACAGCTCGAGCTTCCTTGCGCTCACAAGAGCATATTCTTCCTCGGGCAGGACCCTCTGGGCGCTCAGCCCGGCTTGTTCGAATCGCCTTTGGATGATGGGCAGCTCGGCCTCCCCGGCCTGCGACATAAGAAGATAGAGCTCGCCATCAATGTTTCCGGCCGCATCCGAGTCACGCACGCAAGAAAGCGCCCGCGAGACAATCTGATCGCGGGTAAGCCCTTCTCCGCGCACGCGCAGCAAAAGATGCTCGCTCATCTTGGCTTCTCTTAAGGCAAAAGAGCCAAGAAGCTCGTCCAAGAAGGGCGCCCGCAAAAGAACGATACTCCCAGCTTCTGTGCGGGCATCTTTTACGGCATCCATGTACTCAAAGGCGCGAACAAGCGAGGCCTCGGTAAGACCGCAGAGGATTTTGAAGAGGTTCTCGTAGTAAAGCGTGAGCTGCTCGGGGGTTGTCTTGTGCAAGATGATGAGAACGGCAAGGTAATCGCCACGTCGCACGCCATAGGCGTACATGGGAGCGTCTTCCTTTAAGCCGCGGTTGACCCAAATCCCCTCGGAGTCAATTTGAGAGAGGACGTCCAGCATGCCATCAAGCGGAATCGAGCGCGGCGATTGCGCGGCAACACCCGGACACGCGGCGGCAAGACGCGCAAAAGAGCCTTCTCCTGTGACGTGATAGATCGCGACCGAGTCATTCTCAAGAATGTCCTTGAAGATAAGGCAGCATTTGCGATAGATTTCGCGAGGGTTCACCTCGTCGAGCTCGCGCGTAATCGCATAGATCTTGCCAAAGCTGTCGCGGCGGCCAACAATCTGGCGCCTAAACATGCGCTTATCTGCCAAGGCATCGTTGTACAGCTGCTCGATGAAAGCGTTTCTCTGCCTAAGAAGAGCATTCTCGTCTCGCTGAAACCTGATGCCCTCGGTATTGCGGAGCTGAACATAACCGCAAGCGGCCCCAATAAGGAGATACGCAAGAAACGGCAGCCAGTTGCTTGGCTCGTAGAAGAGTGTCTGGACGGTATAGCCGTAAACAGAGAAGTAAGTTCCGGCAAGGCCAACGCAGGCCAGAACAGCCGCAAAGATACCGATGTCAAGGCCGTAAACAGTCGCGCAAATGACGATGAAAACCAGGCGGTAATCGATGATTGAAAGCTGAGATGAGGCCGAGAGGGTACGCTCTAGCAGCTCGAAGACAAGCCAAACAAAGGCCACCTCGACAAACGGCAGGACACCGCGTTGCGATCTTAACGTCGAGAATAACTTCTGAACAGGCTTACGCCGAGCATCCTCTCGCTTCTTCCACGACATATACAGGGCCGGGAGGTCACTCACAAAGTCATAGCGGGGAAACCAACCGTAGCGACGACGCAAAAGGTGGTCGTCACAAAAGGCTCCCAGACCGTCGGCGTCGCCGTAGTGAATAACTTCAAGCCCAGAAACCGTAGCCATTAAGGCCTCGCCCACAGCCTCGGCGCGATGACCAAACACGTCAGGGACGCAAAGCACCTCGTTGGTATCTGTCCATGACTCAAAGATTCGCTGCAATAGACGCGAGAGGTCGTCCACACAAAGCAGCGCGAACGGGGCCTCGCGAGAATCCCCAAAGTTCAAAGCGCCCCCAGAGGCCTCGCGAAAAAGAGCGCCCAAGGCTGGCGTTGTAAACTCATCGCAGGCAGCGTAGAGATAGGGACACCTAATAACCTTGAGTCCAAAGCCCTTCTTTGTCGCGTAATAAAGGCAGAGTTCCTCGGCCGCGCGGGCAATAATGCCCTTGCCCGCCGCGTCGCCTGCATTATCGGTCGACGCCGTTACCGCGGGCCCGCTCACGTAAATAAACTGGACATTGGCAGACGCGCAATTGCGCAAAATCAAACGAAGCCTATCCAACTCACCTTCGCGACTGTTGTTAAACGATAAGAAATCCGAGAAAAAGACCACTTGGTCAAAGTCATAGCCCTCGCCAATCGTGGCAAGAAGTCCCGCATCCGTAATATCCATGCAAGAAAGCCTTGGATCGCAATCGACGGCGGTGTTATCCCGCAAGACCACAACGTGGTCGCCGTGAAAGGCGTCGTCAATGAGCTCCTGGGTGATGCAGGATATGTTTCCGGTAAGCAGGACTTCCAAATGTGCTCTCTTAGCTAGCTACGGAGGAACGATTAACACTACTGCTCCATAGGCCTAAAGACGACAATTAATGCTTATGTTAACAAAGCAGAACCTCAAAAAGCAACACAAGTCCAAAAGTGTCAAGTTCTGACTTGCTCGTATCGATCATATGCCAGCCATTACCGTCAAAACCGGCGCGCGCGGTTCGAATTGCCAAAAGCGGTCCAAAGCCGGCGCGTAACGTTGAGCTTGCCTGCCGATAATCGGGGTCGCAGGTCAAGCCGGGGTACCTCACCTCTGCAACGCGGGGATGACAGCGAAGATAATTTGCGAGTACCTGGGCCTTATCCGAGCAGGACCGCCAATCCTGAGGGTCCATGGCACCCTCAATCTTGATCAGCTCAGATAAAGAAGGGCCTCCCGCTGCGCATTTGGCGAGAAGCCCTTCCTCGATTTGCAGAGTCTCGTACACCCGGATTAGGCGCGGGTCGCGATCTGCGCCTGAACGTCGGCAATAAACTCGTCGAGCTCACGCTGGACAGTCTCGTTGGAGCGGTCACGCACCGAGATGTTGCCGGCCTCGACTTCCTTCTCGCCAATGATGAGCATGTAAGGCACGCGGTCGACAGAGCGAGCCTCGCGAATCTTGTAGCCGATCTTCTCGTCGCGCTCGTCGAGCTTCACGCGAATGCCAGCGGCGTCAAGCTTCTGGGCAACCGTGCGGGCATAGTCGCGGCTCTTCTCGGACACAGGAAGGACGTCAACCTGGACGGGTGCCAGCCAGGTGGGGAACTTGCCAGCAAAGTGCTCGATCAAGATGCCAATGAAGCGCTCGATGGAGCCAAAGCACACGCGGTGAAGCATGATGGGGCGCTTCTTGGTGC
>CAVEMP010000042.1:0-3251 GCA_963616835.1 uncultured Oscillospiraceae bacterium
ATATTTCCTGCGATGTGGCGCCACGCCTCGGCGAACGGTAGGTTTTTGCCGTAGAATGGCTAAATCACACTCGCTGCGGCCTGGAGGTACACACGCATGGTTTCTCGCATCTTTGTAGAGAAAAAGCCTGGGTTTGACGGAGAGGCAAAGGCACTGGAGCGCGAGCTCAAGACGCTGCTAGAAATCTCTGCCATCACCAACCTGCGAATCATCAATCGCTACGACGTGGAAGGCATCGAGGACAGCCTCTTTGAGCAGTGCGTCCCCACAGTCTTCTCGGAGCCCCAGACCGATAACGCCACCCGCGAGATGCCCGCCGTGCCCGCGGGTGCCTTCGTTTTTGCGGTCGAGTTCTTGCCTGGCCAGTTTGACCAGCGTGCCGACAGCGCGGCCGAGTGCGTGCAGCTCATTAGCCAGGGCGAGAGGCCCCTGGTGCGCTCCGCTAAGGTTTACGTGCTGGAAGGCGACCTTAGCGACGCCGACGTCGCGGCCGTCAAGCACTACGTGATCAACCCCGTCGAGGCCCGCGAAGCTTCCCTCGACGCGCGCGAGACCCTGCGTCAGAGCTACCCCGAGCCCGCCATGGTCGAGTCCCTTGAGGGCTTCAACCAGATGAGCGAAGACCAGCTGGCCGCCTTCATCACCCAACGCGGACTGGCCATGGACCTGGCCGACATCAAGTTCTGCCAGGAGTACTTCACCGCCGAGGGCCGCGTGCCCACGATCACCGAGATCAAGATGATCGACACCTACTGGTCGGACCACTGCCGCCACACCACCTTTGGCACCGTGCTCAACAACGTGCAGCTAGACGACGACGTGACCCGCGCCGCCTTTGCCCGCTACCTCGAGATGCGCCACGAACTTGGCCGCGACGAGAAGCCCGTGTGCCTGATGGACATGGGCACCATCGGCGCCAAGTACCTCAAGGCAAAGGGTGTCCTCAAGAACCTTGACGAGTCCGAGGAGATCAACGCCTGCACCGTCAAGGTCAAGGTGGACGTGGACGGAGAAGAGCAGGACTGGCTCTATCTCTTTAAGAACGAGACCCACAACCACCCCACCGAGATCGAACCCTTTGGCGGCGCGGCCACCTGCATCGGCGGCGCCATTCGCGACCCGCTCTCTGGCCGCAGCTACGTCTACCAGGCCATGCGCGTCACCGGCGCGGCCGACCCCACCGTGCCCGTCTCGGCAACTCTTGAGGGCAAGCTGCCCCAGCGCAAGCTTGTGACCACCGCCGCGGCCGGCTACTCCAGCTACGGCAACCAGATCGGCCTGGCAACCGGCCAGGTGAGCGAGCTGTACCACCCCGGCTATGTGGCCAAGCGCATGGAAATCGGCGCCGTTGTGGCGGCCACCCCCGCCTCCCACGTGCGCCGCGAGTGCCCCGCCCCCGGCGACGTCATCGTGCTTTTAGGCGGCCGCACCGGCCGTGACGGCATTGGCGGCGCCACCGGCTCGTCCAAGGCTCACAACGTCGAATCCCTGGAGAAAGACGGTGCCGAGGTCCAGAAGGGCAACGCCCCCATCGAGCGCAAGCTCCAGCGCCTCTTCCGCCGCGAGGACGCCTGCCGTCTGATTAAGCGCTGCAACGACTTTGGCGCGGGCGGCGTGTCCGTGGCCATTGGCGAGCTGGCCGACGGCCTGCACGTCGACCTCAACGCCGTGCCCAAGAAGTACGAGGGCTTAGACGGCACCGAGCTGGCCATCTCTGAGTCCCAGGAGCGCATGGCCGTGGCCCTTGATCCCGCCGACGTCGACGAGTTCCTGGCCTACGCCCGCGAGGAGAACCTCGAGGCCACGCCGGTTGCCACCGTCACCGCCGAGCCCCGCCTTACCATGGACTGGAACGGCGTCACGATCGTCAACGTGAGCCGCGAGTTCTTGGCCTCAAACGGCGCGTCCAAGTCGCAGGATGTCCACGTCGAGGCCGCCGGCGAGTTCTCCCGCGACTGGGAGGGCAAGACCGCGGGCGAGAAGTTCTCTTCGCTGGTGCGCGACCTTAACGTGGCCTCTAACAAGGGTCTCTCCGAGCGCTTTGACTCCACCATCGGCGCCGCCACCGTGCTCATGCCCTTTGGCGGAAAGACCCAGCTCACCCCCGCCATGGCGATGGCCGCAAAGCTGCCTGTTGATGGCGAGACCACCACGTGCTCGGGCATGGCCTGGGGCTTCAACCCTTACCTCATGAGCACCGACCAGTACCGCGGCGCGTATCTGTCTGTGGTCGAATCGGTGAGCCGCCTGGTGGCCGCCGGCTTTGAGCACAAGAACTTCTATCTCACCTTCCAGGAGTACTTCGAGAAGCTGCGCCAGGAGCCCGAGCGCTGGGGTAAGCCCACCGCGGCCGTCCTGGGTGCCCTCATGGCCCAGGTTGACCTGGGCATTGGCTCCATCGGCGGCAAGGACTCCATGTCGGGCAGCTTCGAGGACCTTGACGTGCCGCCCACCTTGGTCTCGTTCGCGACGGGCCTAGGCACCGTCGACCGCGTGACCTCGCCCGAGTTCAAGGCGGCCGGCCACAAGGTCGCCGTCATCGTCCCGTCTTACGGGGAGCGCGGCCTGGTGCCCTGCGCCGAGTCTCTTCTCGCCACGTTTGACCTGGTTGAGGGCTTGATTGGCAGCGGTGCCGCCGTGGCCGTCTCGACCCCGGGCTATGGCTGCGCGGCCGAGGCCGTCTTCAAGATGTGCGTGGGCAACCAGCTGGGCGTCGAGCTCTCTGGCGCCTACGGCACCGATGCCCTCTTCAAGCCGGCGTACGGCTCGTTCATCGTCGAGCTTGCCGACGGCTGCGAGCTGCCCCAGGGCGCAGACGGCGTGGCCGTGGGTCTTCTCGGCACCACCACCGCCGCCTACCAGCTGGTTGTTGACGGCGAGAAGATCGACCTGGCCCAGCTGCAGGAAGAGTGGGAAAGCGCTCTTGAGGGCGTCTTTGCCTACCGCGAGAAGGGCGAGGCCGTTGAGAAGGTCAGCTTTGACGTCGCGGCCGCCGGGGTTTCTCGCCCTGCGCCCGCCGTCAAGATCGCCCGCCCGCGCGTGATTATCCCGGTCTTCCCCGGCACCAACTGCGAGTACGACACCGCCCGTGCCTTCCGCCGCGCCGGCGCCGAGGCAAACGTGCTGGTCATCAACAACCTCACCCCGCAGGCCGTGGCCGAGAGCACCCACGAGCTGGCACGCCAGATTCGCGAGAGCCAGATCGTCATGATCCCCGGCGGCTTCTCGGGCGGCGACGAGCCCGATGGCTC
>CAVEMP010000043.1:0-5124 GCA_963616835.1 uncultured Oscillospiraceae bacterium
GATTGGCTCACCCGCGGATCTTCGCGACGTTGCGGTGCGAAATCGACGCGCGCCTGCTTGTGGGGGGACGATTAGTGTACACGAATCGCCAAAACACCCCGATTTAGGGTCATGGAAGTGGCATTTCTCGGATTTATGTACGCTATGCGGCCGCGCCTACTGTTTGCAGTAGTACTCCTCGAGCTTAGGGCGGCAGGCGAGAAAAACGGGCTCTAGGCCAGGGTCAAACTGCGTTCCCATGCCCTCAATCATGATTGCTGCCGCTTGCTCGTAGCCCATGGGCTCCTTGTAGCAGCGCTTGCTCACCAATGCGTCGTACACATCGGCAACAGCCATGACGCGCGCCTCGACGGGAATTTGCGTGCCAGAAAGACCTTCTGGATAGCCGCGCCCGTCCCAGCGTTCGTGATGGTAGCGCGCTATGTTATACGCGGTCTCTACAAAGTCCTGTTCTTCGACGCCGTCAAGCAGGATGCGCACCATCTCGCCGCTTTTTACCGGGTGGGTCTTAATGACCTCGAACTCCTCGTTGGTAAGACGGCCGGGTTTACACAAGATGGAAGAGTCGATGCTCATCTTTCCCAAGTCGTGCAGCGGAGCCGCGCGAACGATATTCTCGGCCAGCTCGCGGCTGATGCCCGCGTTGCCGCGCCTGATAATCTCGTCCATAAAGATTCTAACTACATCGCTCGTACGCTTAACATGGCCACCTGTGTTGTTGTCGCGGTTCTCGATCATGTTGGCCATGCCCACCGTAATACGCTGCTGGATATCGATGATGTGGGCCGCTTTCAAGGCAAGCTCGGCGCTAAGGGTCTCGTTGTAGGAGTTCATGGCGTCAAGAACCTCTTGCTCGTCGGTAGCATCGCGCACGTCAAAGAGGAAGCCCTGCTTCTTGCCATCGCGGCGCATGGAGGCCTCGCAGATTTCTAAGACAAGGGTCTTGTCTGCAACTGTAATTTTTCTTGTCTTAGGCCCGCCTGCCTGGTACTGGTCAATCATCTGGTCAAAGATTTGATGCTCTTGCGGCAACGGGGCGTCCACGCGCTGCTGTTTAAGAAAGGGCAAGAACTCGTAGGCCTTCTTGTTGCAGCTCATAAAATGCCGTTTGTAGCTTATGGCTACGTAGCCTTTATCGGAGTGGTACTTGTGCTGCTGCGAGATGACGCAGGCAATATCATGCATGTGCATGTGATCGTAGGTGGTGGCAACAATGACGTCTGCAAAGATGTAGAGAAAAGGCAAAACCGAGAAGTCCGATTGGATGAACAGCTGTATGCCATAGGCAACGGCAAACACGATAAAGACCACGGTGAAGTTTGCCAGCACGATCTTGGAGTGCGGGCCTTTTTTGACGTAGTAAGTAATGATGGTCAGCAAGATGATAGAAATGGTGGCCACCAGATACACCGTGTGGAAAATCTTGAGCGGGCCACTCGACACAAGCGTCGCGCTTCCCAGCGGGGTTTTAACCACCTCGATGGACGAATAATAAAGCTCCGTTGCGTACGAGCACCACACCAGGAGCGCATGGGCAAAGGCAACGGCATAATACGAGAGTTTAAGCTTGGTCTTTGCCTCGATGCCCAAGGCATGCATCATGGTAAACAGCGCCGTGGGCAAAAGCACCGAGCTGTCTAGGTAAATAAAGCAAAATGCCATATGGGCGGCTTCTGGCGAGGATACTCTGGACTTGAGCCAATAGCCCAAGATGATGACCGGGATCAAAATCAAAATCGTCCACGAGTAGACACTGATATTCTCGTAGTTCTTGGCCACAACATAGGCAAGGATAAAGACCGACACGATAAAGCAAGTGCCAAAACCTATGGTTGCCATGAAACGCGCTCCCCGTCTAAACCCGTGCGTCGCTATCGGTGCAATGTAAGACATAGTAGTGAATTTGGCACAGGGGGGCCTCGAAGAAGACAAATTGTTCGAGCGATGGTGACTTTGTTGCTCACGGCCTTGCGCCTGCTTGGGCCGCCAGCCCGGACATTCACTTCTGCGAGCTCTTATAATTGGTCGCTGTCCGCTATACAAGCAAGTAGGAAGGCCTGTTTTGTCCAGCATTACCGAGAAGTTCTGGGGCATGGCCCTGTGCCTTGCCATCAGCGTTGTCGCTTGGCTGCTTGGCCAGCAGCTTGAGGTCGTGGGTGGCCCTGTCTTTGGCATCCTCATTGGCATGCTGCTCGCCGTTGTCCTGCGCGGCCGCGACACCGTGGCGCTGCAGCCCGGCGTAAAGTTCACGTCCAAGTACATCCTGCAGGCGGCGGTCGTTTTTCTCGGCTTTGGCCTCAATCTCTCGCAGATCGCCAAGGTGGGCGCCACGAGCCTGCCCATCATCGCCTCGACCATCGCGACCTCGCTAATCGTTGCGTTTGTGATGTGTCGCGCGATGAAGGTCCCGGGCAAGATCGCCACGCTCATTGGCGTGGGGTCTTCTATCTGCGGCGGCTCGGCCATCGCGGCTACCGCGCCCGTCATCCGCGCCGACGACGAGGACGTGGCGCAGGCAATCTCGGTCATCTTCCTGTTCAACGTGATCGCCGCGCTGGTCTTCCCCACGCTGGGCGGCATGCTGGGCCTTACCAACGAGGGCTTTGGCCTGTTTGCCGGCACGGCCGTCAACGACACGTCGTCTGTCACCGCCGCGGCGGCTGCCTGGGACGGCATGCACCCGGGCGCCAACACGCTTGACGCGGCGACCATCGTCAAGCTCACGCGCACGCTTGCCATCATCCCCATCACGCTTGTGCTTGCCGTGTGGCAGATGCGCGTCGACCGCCGCGCGGGCGGCGAGGGCGCGAACACCTTTAGCCTGCGCCGTGCGTTTCCCACCTTCGTGGGCCTGTTTGTTCTGGCCAGCGTCGTGACCACAGTATTTGCGCTGCCTGCTGCCGTGACTGCGCCGCTCAAGACGCTCTCGAAGTTCCTCATTGTCATGGCCATGAGCGCCATCGGCTTGAACACCGACATCGTCAAGCTGGTCAAAAGCGGCGGCAAGCCCATCGCGCTGGGCGCCTGCTGCTGGGTCGCCATCGCGCTTGTGAGCCTGGGCATGCAGCACGTCCTGGGCATTTGGTAGGGGCCGCAGCTGCGTAAAGGGCGCAAAACCCGCTTGGGCCTAAGGCTCGGTACACCATCCTTGACTTATCCGGGTTTAAAATCGGCCCCGGCGAGTAGCCGGGGCCTATTTCGTGACATTTGCCCAGTTGGCAAACACGGGCTACTCGCAGTCCCGCGATTTAAACCCAGATAAGTCGCGCGGGCCTATCTAAGCGATGTCGCCGGGCCATACCGCTCGCCGTGTTTATGCGCAGCAGCGGTAGGATGAACCGCAGATTGCAATATACTTTGCATATTTCTGTAGTCCAAGCCCAGAAAGGACGACTAAAATGTCCCAAACTATCATCAACGACGCTAACCTGGTTGGCGAGGTGCTGGGAGACTACGTCATCGAGCTTCCCGTCATCACCCAAATCGACTACGAGGCCGGCCTCAAGAAAAACAAGGAAATGTTTGCCAAGTTTGGCTGCTCGGCAGTAGGCAAGGTTCTTGACAACGGCGATATGGTCGTTGGCCGTTCGTTTGACCTTTGCTACAGCAACAACCCTGCGTATGTCGTTAAAACCGCCGTCGAGGGCTTTTACAAGACCGTTGGCCTTGCGTATAACAACTTTGACGGCCACACCTTTGACGACGTCAAGAAAAATGGCGTCACTCAAGACGAGCTTCTCACCTTGCTGTTCTTTACCGAGGACGTCATGAACGAGAAGGGCCTCTATATCGAGGCCGATATGCGCGAGGAGCAGCCCAAAGATACGGGCATCTCGATTTCGACGGGGACAAACCCCAAGGCCGAGGTGAGCTTGTCGTTCCCCGCCGTGGTCAGGTACCTGGGAGAGCGCTGCGCAACCGTGGACGAGGCGGTGGAGCTTGCAAAGACCCTCAACGTTTACGGCATGAGCAACGGCGAGTTTAACTGGGGCGGCGGCTATTTTATGGCCGACGAGAGCGGCCACTACGGCGTGCTTGAGCTCATTGACAACAAGCTCATTTGGACCGACGGCCAGAACTGCCAGACAAACTTCTATGTCAATGCCGAGTACAAGGACAAGGCCGTTCTTGGCGTCGGCACCGGTCGATACGACCTGTTGCAGTCCGAGATTGGATCGGTAAAGTCCGAGGACGACATGACGGCGCTTATGAAGAAGGTCAGGTACAGCCAGAAGTACGACCCCTATAACTCCCTCTTTGACCCGCGCAGCGAGGTCTGCGGGCAGGGCGAGAGCTATGCGCAGCTTGGCGGCGTCCTTACGCTTGCCATGGCCGCCGACGATCAGTACAAGGACACGATTCTTGCGGCGATGGAAGAGTCCGGCGCGAAGGTCAGGGCCAAGTCTGTCCAGGAGCTTAAGGACGAGGGCACCGAGTGGCTCTCGGTGTGGCAGACCACCGCAAACTGCAACAAGCGCTCGATCAAGGTCATCTTTAACGAGGATGACGCTCTTACCTTTGATTTCACCGTTTAAAGAAAACCGTGGCCGTGGGGCCAGAAGGAATGGAGATCAAAAATGACTTCGTTGTCGAGAAGAAACTTCCTTAAGTTCGCCGGCGCCGGCGGCGCGGGCCTGGCCCTGGCGGGGATCGCCGGCTGCTCTGGCGCGTCCGCACCCTCGGTCGTCGCGGACACCGTTGTCTACGGAAAGGTCTACACCTCAAACTCTAGCCAAGAGTACGTCCAGGCGTTTGCCGTTAAAGACGGCAAGTACGTCTACGTGGGCGACGAGAACGGCGCCAAGCAGTACGTTAAAGACGGCACTACAAAGGTGCTTGACTATCGCGACAAGGGCATTGTCATGGCCGGCGCCACCGAAGGTCACGGCCACTACGTTGCCGACGCCGCGTTTAGCTATCTCGACCTGGTGGTGGGGGGCGCCACGCAGGACGAGATTCTCAGTAACGTCAAGGCCTACGTCGAGAAGAACCCAGACAAAGACGTGTACTACATGTACGGCTGGGACGCCATTGCCATGTTCGAGATCAAAGAGACGATCGAGATGAAAAGCAAGCTCGACGAGATCTGCAATGACAAGATCATGCTCGTCGTCGACGACACGG
>CAVEMP010000044.1:0-6885 GCA_963616835.1 uncultured Oscillospiraceae bacterium
CCATGCTCTTCTCCACGTAGTCGCGGATAATCGCGCACGAGTCGCGCATGGCGTGGCGCTCGTCGTAGGACAGGTCGATCTCAAGGACAGTCTCGACGCCCTGGTCAGACAGGACGCACGGCACGCCCACCGAGATGCCGCTCTCGCCGTACTCGCCATCCACGTGGACAGACAGCGGCATGACCACGTGGTCGTTGTGCAGGATGGCGGCCACGATGCTAGCCACCGCCGCGCCAATGCCAAACTCGGTGCAGCCCTTGCCCGAGACAATGGCCCCGCCGCTCTTGCGCACGCGGTCCATAACCTCGTCAAAGTTCACGTCGCGCACGCTGGAGTGCTGCAGCGACATGTACTCGCGCAGGGGGATGCCCTGCACCGCGATGTGCGAGGTGGGGATGAAGGTCGAGTCGCCGTGCTCACCCATGCAGATGGCCTGGATCTGCTTGGAGTTCACGCCAATGATCTCGGACAGGGCGCGGCGCAGGCGGGCCGAGTCAAGCAGGGTGCCCGTACCAAAGACCTGACTGCGGGGCAGGCCCATGTTGCGGTAGAGGTACTCGGTCACCACGTCGCAGGGGTTCGAAACGCTGATCAAGATGCCGTGGAAGCCGCTCTCGCGAAGCGGGGTCACAATACCGTCCAGGATCTTCAGGGTGCCGTCGAGCATCTGCAGGCGCGTCTCGCCGGGGCGGCGAGAACGGCCGGCGGTGAGGATGGCAAAGTGGGCATCGGCGCAATCGGAGTAGTCACCTACGCGAATGACAAAGTTGTCGCCCAGGCCAGAGGCCAAATCCTCGAGGTCAAGAGCCTGCGCGGTGGCTGCCTCTTTGTTTACGTCGACAAAAACGATCTCGTTTACCAGGTGCTGGAACATAAGGCACAACGCGCTGTGCGAGCCCACGCGGCCCGCGCCGATGATGACCGCCTTGCGGGTCCTAACCTTGTCGTGCATAAAAACCTCCTATGACTACGCCATGCGTTGCAGGTGAGAAGACCTCGAACAAACGCACATGGTAGCCATAGGAGGCACGAACGGGGCGAAATTTTCGCTAGTCGCGCGTCAGCTTTCGGTGAAGGCGATGCGGCTTGGACGCCTCGGCCCCCAGACGGCGCTCGCGGTCGGCCTGATAGGACTCGAAGTTGCCCTCAAACCAGTGCCAGCGGCCGGGGTTCTCGTCGTCGCCCTCCCAGGCCAGGATGTGGGTGGCCACGCGGTCAAGGAACCAGCGGTCGTGACTGATGACCACCGAGCAGCCGGGGAAGTTCTCCAGGGCCTCTTCCAGTGACTCCAAGGTCTCGACGTCCAGGTCGTTGGTGGGCTCGTCAAGAAGAAGCAGGTTGCCGCCCTGCTTGAGCGTCAAGGCCAGGTTCAGGCGGTTCCTCTCGCCGCCAGAAAGGACGCCCGCACGCTTTTGCTGGTCCTTGCCCTTGAAGCCAAAGGCGGCCGCGTAGGCGCGAGACGGGATCTCCTGCTCGCCCACCTGGATGTAGTCGTTGCCGCCCGAGACGACCTCCCACAGGGTTTTATCGGGGTCGATGCCCTCGCGCATCTGGTCGACGTAGGAGAGCTTGACCGACTCGCCTACCTCAAGGGTGCCTGCCGTGGGCTGCTCCAGGCCAACGATGGTCTTGAACAGGGTCGACTTACCCACGCCGTTGGGGCCGATGATGCCCACAATGCCGTTGCGCGGCAGGTCAAACGAGAGGTTCTCGATCAAGACGCGGTCGCCAAAGGATTTGCACAGACCGTCTGCGACCAGGACTTTATTGCCCAGGCGCGGGCCCACGGGAATCTGGATGTCGGTGAAGTCGACCTTCTTGGAGGCGCGGGCCTCGGCCTCCATCTGCTCGTAGCGGTCAAGACGCGCGCGGTTCTTGGCCTGGCGGGCCTTGGGGCTCGAGCGCACCCACTCAAGCTCGGCCTTCATCTTCTTGGCGCGGCGGGCGTCCTGCTGGTTTTGGGCCTCAAGGCGTGCGGCTTTCTTCTCAAGGTAGGTGGAGTAGTTGCCCTCGTAGGGGTAGAGCTGCCCGCGATCGACCTCGCAGATCCACTCTGCCACGTCGTCCAAAAAGTAGCGGTCGTGGGTGACGGCCATGACGGCACCGGGGTAACGGTGCAAGAACTGCTCGAGCCAAAGGACGCTCTCGGCATCCAGGTGGTTGGTGGGCTCGTCAAGAAGCAGCAGGTCAGGGGCCTCAAGCAACAGGCGACACAGGGCCACGCGGCGCCTCTCGCCACCCGAAAGGTGGGTTACCGGCTCGTCGGGATCGGGGCACTGCAGGGCATCCATCGCCTGCGAGAGCTGCGAGTCCAGATCCCAGCCGTTGGCAGCGTCGATCTCGTCTTGCAGCTGGCCCATCTCGGCCATAAGCGCATCGAAATCGGCGTCGGGATCGGCCATCTCTTCGCCGATCTTGTTGAAGCGCTCGATTTTGGCGAGAAGGTCGCCAAAGGCCATCTGGATGTTTTCTTTGACCGTCTTGTCCTCGTCCAGCGGCGGCTCCTGCTGCAGGATGCCCACGGTGTAGCCGGGGGTGAGCTTGGCCTCGCCGTTCGAGACGTCCTCGAGGCCCGCCATGACCTTGAGCAGGGTCGACTTACCGGCGCCGTTGGGGCCCACGACGCCGATCTTGGCGCCGGGGTAGACGCCCACGGTCACGTCGTCCAGGATCACCTTGTCGTGCACGGCCTTGCGGGCCTTATAGAAGTTGTATACGAACTCGGCCACGGGAAGCCCCTTTCTGGTCGTTATGCTTCAGGTTCTCTTCATCGAGCATTCATGTTATCAGGCCGTGGCCCCCAAAATCTGCCCGTCCGTGGCACAATGCACCCTAGCCGCATAAACTCTCGATGTTTCGCAAGGAGAAACCATGCCCGAGGCAATCCGTAAGGTCAACGTCATCGGCCACCTCAACCCCGATACCGACAGCATCTGCTCGGCCATCGCCTATGCCTACCTTAAGAACAAGGTTGGCAACACCGACATCTACGAGGCCCGCCGCGCCGGCGCCATCAACCGCGAGACCGCGTTTGCCTTGAAGCACTTTGGCTTCGACGAGCCCCAGCTCATCACCACCGTTACCCCGCAGATCAAGGACTGCGACATCCAGCGCCAGGCCGGCATCGATGCCAACATGAGCCTGTTTGCCGCGTGGTCGCTCATGCGCGAGACCAAGACCGACACCCTTTGCATCACCAACGAGAAGAACGACCTCAACGGTCTTATCGCCGTCAAGGACATCGCCAACGCCAACCTCGACATCTTTGACACCCAGGTCATCGCCGAGGCCCACACCTCTTACGCCAACATTGTCTCGACCCTGAACGGCGAGATGCTGCTTGGCGACCCCGCCAGCACCGTCGAGACCGGCAGCGTGCGCGTGGGCACCACCCCCGAGATGATGGAGGACACCATCAAGCCCGGCGACGTGGTTTTGGTCACCAACCGCTACGAGACCCAGCAGTTTGCCGTCGAGTGCGAGGCCGGCTGCATCGTGGTTTGCTGCGGCGCGAGCGTGTCTCCGCAGGTCATGGCCTCGGCCGAGCGCCACGGCTGCTTCATCATCACCACGCCTTACGACACCTACGCCGCTTCTCGCCTGATCTGCATGTCCATCCCGGTATCTGCCAAGATGCACCCCGAGGGCATCGTGAAGTTTAGCGTCAACACCGCCGTCGACGACGCCAAGAAGATCATCGCCAGCTCTAGGCACCGCTTCTTCCCCGTCATCGACCAGAACGGCGCCTATGTGGGTCTGGTCAACGCCATGAGCCTGCTGTCTGCCAAGAAGAAGCACGTCATCTTGGTTGACCACAACGAGAAGAGCCAGGCCGTCGAGGGCCTTGACCAGGCCGAGATCATGGAGATTGTCGACCACCACCGCATTGGCTCCATCGAGACCGCGGCCCCTGCGCTCTTCCGCAACCAGCCGGTGGGCTGCACCTCTACCATCCTGTGGCAGATGTACCACGAGCAGGACGTCGAGATTCCCAAGAACATCGCGGGCCTCATGCTGTCGGCCATCATGTCCGATACCCTGGCCTTCCGCTCGCCCACCTGCACCCCGCTTGACGTCAAGGCCGGCGAGGACCTGGCCGCTATCTGCGGCGAGGACATCCCCACCTACTCCGACGCCATGTTCGAGGCCGGCGCCGACCTCACCGGCCGCACCGCCGACGAGGTCTTCCACCAGGACTTCAAGGTCTTCTCGCGCGGCAACGCCAAGTTTGGCGTGGGCCAGGGCTCCTTCATGACCGAGAACAGCCGCAAGGCCGCCGAGAAACTCGTTGGGCCCTACCTGGCCGAGGCCGCGGCCGACGAGGAGCTGCCGATGGTGTTCTACATGTTCACCGACGTCAAGAGCTCCACGACCGAGCTGCTGTACTTTGGTGAGGGCGCCGAGGACGTCATTCGCCAGACCTGGGGCGTCGACGTGGTGGACGGCATCGCGACGCTTGAGGGCGTGGTGTCGCGCAAGAAGCAGATCGTGCCGCCGCTGATGGCGACGTTCCAGAAGATCCAGGACGAGCAGGACTAATTCCTGCCATCCCGGAGGTCGGGGGAAGGGTTCTTCTCCGTGCTCAAACAGTCCTGATTCGCACGAAGGCCACGTTTAGTGGCCTTCGGCTCATGCGGAACTGCGCGCGGAGAAGAACCCTTCCCCCTTGTTGCGACTTGCTCGTCCCGCGCCTTCGCGGGGCAGTGAAAAAGGAGATAAATAAGTGCACGGGATGCATGCTAGGTTGCCTAAGAACTTTGTGTTGGAGGAGAGGCTCGAGAGGTATGGGGCGGTAATTGAGGCCGATCCGTATACCTGGCGAGGTCGGTGGGCTTCTGCGTGCGCGCCGGTTAACGGGGCGGCGTTTCGTGAAGTAAGGCTTGATCTGGGATGCGGCAAGGGGTCGTTTACCGTCGAGGCGGCGCGGCGCGAGCCCGACGTGCTGTTCATTGGCATGGACTCCGAGCCGGTGTGCATCGCCTACGCGGCGCAGCGCGGGTGCGAGAGCGGGCTTTCCAACGTGGTCTTTGTACCCGGCACCGGCATGCGCATCAAAGAGATGTTTGGCCCCGCCGAGCTGGGGCGCATTTACCTTAACTTCCCCACCCCCTTCCCGCGCAAGCGCGAGAGCCACCTGCGCCTGGTCAACATGGAGCGGCTGCTCGACTACCGCGATGTGCTGGCGCCGGACGCCGAGGTGTGCCTGCGCACCGACAGCCTGCCTCTGCGCGAGTTTGCCAAGACACAGCTGCCGTTGGCCGGCTATCAAAAGACCTGGGAAAGCGACGATGCCCGCGGCGAGCACCCGGACGACCCCACCAGTGAGTACGAGGTGCGCCTAGGGGCGCAGGGCGCCAAGGTCTTCTCGCTGTATTCAAAGCCTGTGGGCGAGGCGCCGCAAAATCCCGTGCAGACTGCCGAGATGAGTCTGGTCGCCTATATCCCGCAGGATCTCTCGGCCTTTGACGACTACGCACCGCACGGGATGCAGGCCACGATGCAGAACCTGCGCAACCGCGCGGCCCGCTCAAACGGCGACTGGAGCCACGGGATCACGCTGTAGCGAGGGTTTGCGGGGGCGCACAGCGGCTTCGCGAGAGGCTCTGTCCAAAGCCGCCTGACTCATCCCATAGTAAAACTCACTTTGTCGAGTAGGTATAGGAACGCCGGCATCTGCCAACTGGGCAAACGCCGGCGTAATTTGTTTGGCTACTTCAACATCGCCATTTTACTATGGGATGAGTTAGGTGGATTTCGATTGAGGCCCTACCAGAACTAAAAAGGCGCCGGGAAGCATGTGCTTCTCGGCGCCTTTGCCGTCACAGGGGGCCTCACGCGGGCGCGGTACCGCTAGTCGACGGCAGCACGGGCGCGGATGTCTGCAAGGTGAGCGCGCTGATCGGCCGTCAAAGGCAGACCGTAGTCATCGCCGCCCACGGTGGGATCGTCGGCGTTTTGCAGCTTGAAGTCGTCGCTGCGACCGTTCTTGAAGTTCTCCTTGGCCACAGAGATCATGAGCTTAATACGGTTGAGCTGGTTGACCTCAGAGGCGCCCGGGTCGTAGTCGACGGCCACGATGTTGGACTCGGGGTGCATCTGGCGCAGGCGCTTGATGACGGCCTTGCCCACCACGTGGTTGGGCAGGCACGCGAAGGGCGAGCAGCACACGATGTTGGGCGTGCCCGTCTCGATAAGGTCGCACATCTCGGCGGTCAACAGCCAGCCCTCGCCCATCGTGTTGCACAGAGAAAGAACCTGGCCGGCCTTCTCGGCAAGCTCGTAGACGCTGGGGTACGGCTCGAAGCGAGTGGACTTCTCCAGCATCTTGTTGATGGGCTCGCGGAAGCTCTCGACCAGCTTGATGCCCGCACGGTGCGTGAAGCGGCTGGTAGCCTTGGTGCCCAGCTCATCCTTCATGTTGATCGCGTTGGTCATACCAAACAAGAAGAAGTCGACAAGACCGGGGACGTTGGCCTCGCAGCCCTCCTGCTCGATGACGCGCACAACCTGGTTGTTGGCCGTGGGGTGGAACTTAACCAGGATCTCGCCCACGACGCCCACGCGCGGTTTGGAGCGGTCGTTGACCAAAGGCAGCGCCTCGAAAGCGTCAACAGTGCGCTGGCACAGAGCATAGAAGCTCGAGCGCGAGGCCGTGAGCAGCGTATTCTTGGCGTCGGCCATCATGCGCTCGTAGAGCTCGTCGGCAGATCCGGCCTTCTCCTCGTAGGGGCGCACGCGATAGAGCAGCTGCATGATCAGGTCGCCAAAGAGCAGGGCGTAGACCGCCTTGATAAGAAGCGCGGGCTTGAAGACGTTGAAGCCGGGGTTGTCCTCGTCCAGGCCAGAGGCGGCAGTCAGGCTGATGACCGGCACCTCGGGGTGGCC
>CAVEMP010000045.1:0-3187 GCA_963616835.1 uncultured Oscillospiraceae bacterium
CGACCCAAGGAGGTCGCGCAAAAGCGCATGGACGTAGCTATTAGTATCGTCGTCACGTTTGTTCTTACCCTGGTAAACGGCTTCTTCTCGGCATCCGAGATGGCGGTGACAACCGCAAAAAGGGCTATTTTGGAGCCCGAGGCAGAGGAAGGGGACAAGCGCGCGCAGAACGCCCTTGACCTCTCGTCTGATTCCGACCAATTCCTCGCAACCATCCAGGTCGCGATTACCCTTGTTGGCTTTGCGTCTTCGGCCTTTGCGGCCACCAGCCTTTCTGACCCGCTGGCCAACTGGCTTGTGGGCCTTGGCATGGCCGAGGGCATTGCCGGCACCGTGGCCGTTGTGGCCATCACCTTGATCGTCGCGTACGTCTCGACCGTCATTGGCGAGCTTGTTCCTAAGCGCCTGGCCTTGGCAAACGCCGAGTCCGTGGCTAAGACCGTGGCCGGGCCCATTCGCGGCTTCATGAAGATCGCAAGCCCGGTGGTTTGGCTCACCTCTAAATCCGCCTCTGCCTTGGCAACCGCTTTGGGCATCAAATCGGCCGACGACCGCCAGGATGTCTCGGAAGAGGAGCTCAAGTACATGGTCACCGATTCGGACGACTTGTCCGAAGAGGAGAAGTCCATGATTCACGAGGTCATTGACCTGGGGGACACCATTGCCCGCGAGGTCATGATTCCGCGCGTCGACATGACGTCGATGGAAGATACTTCGACTCTGCGCGAGGTTTTGAATACCATGCGCAAGACAGGTTATTCTCGCATCCCCATCTACCACGAGTCGGTTGACCGCATTGTGGGTATCGCGCACATCAAAGATATAATCAAGCCCATTTTGGATGAGGGCAAAGAGAACGCTGCTGTTGCCAATTACGTGCGCAATGCCGACTTTGTGCCCGACACCAAAGACATCATCCCGCTGCTGTCCGAGATGCAGACCAGCCACGACCAGATGGTCATCGTCGTGGACGAGTACGGCGGCACGGCCGGCGTCATCACGATCGAGGACATCGTCGAGGAGGTCGTGGGCGAGATCGAGGACGAGTTTGACCCCGACAACAAGTACCTGACCAAGCTCTCTGACAAGGAATGGCTGGTCGACGGCCGTTTTCCCATCGATGACGCCATTGATTTGGGCTGGCCATTAGAGGACAACGAGGAATACGAGACCATAGCCGGTTTTGTCTTTGAGTTGGCCGATAAGGTCCCGCATCCCGGTGATGTCGTGACCAAAGATGGGTACCAGTTTAGGGTGCAGTCGATGCGCGGCCGCCGAATTTCGATGATCCGCGTCCAGGCGCCTGAAGAGGCAGACGAGAATTCTGTTGCCGTGGACGCCGCTAGCGAAGAGAACAGCGACACTCCTAAGAAGGAGTAGAGAACTTCTTGCCGTATTAACTACAATGGACTGATATTTGGTTAGTTGACCGTAAAGAGTTAGAGGAGTCGCCACATGGCGCAGTTGTTTGATATCAAGAAGGTTGTCGTAGGTCCCCGCAAGCTGACCGCGACTGTAGTCGTTGCTGCAAACGCGCCGCTGCGCACGGTCGAAGATCTTGAGGCAACCACGCGCATTTGGCAGCTAATGCCGCAGCTTCGCGATCATGTTTGCCTGGGTGACAGCTCCCAGAGCTTTGGTGACGTCATGGGCGACACCGAGATTGCGCACCTGCTTGAGCACGTGGCCGTCGAGCTTCTGGCCCGCACCAATATTGCTGGCGACATCACCAGTGGCCAGACGGCCGAGGTGGGCGAGCGCACCTACGAGATTTCCCTGACCTGCACCGATGACGTCCTGGTGACCGGTGCGCTTTCGAGTGCGGCATGGATCATGCAGTGGGCCTTTGCCGGCGGCGGCGAGCCTTCGCCCGACGTGGACGCTATTGCAGGCGGCCTGGTAGAGCTGGTGGCGAGCCTGCCCGATACGGCCGCGGCCGACGAGGCCAACGCGCCTGCCGAGCAGGGCGAGCCTCAGCTTGACGGCGAGACGGGCACGGCGGCTGTGGCTGAGCCCCAGGGCGCGACTGCCGCCGAGGAGTCTCAGGCAGAGGGTCTTCTCGCCGCCGAGGAAGCGTCGGCTGCCGAGGACGCCGCTGTGCCTGAGGCTGCCCCCATCTACGAGTTCAACCCGCAGCAGGTAGAGGAGGGTGTTGCTCGGCCGGAGGCCTATGACGTCGCCCCCGCGCCCGTTGAGCCCACCCCCGCGCCCGCTGGCGCCGTCGAGGCCGCTCCTGCCTACGTTGCCCCCTGCGACTACGCGCCCGACCCGGCTGCGAACTTTGTGAACGAGCCCGCGCCCGCGCCCGACCCCGCTCCTGCACAGGAGCCTCAACCCAGCACGTTCGGTGACTGGGGCATGGAGAATGTCCCTCGCCCCCGTCCCGTTCGATAGACAAGCAAGTAGCACGTCAACCGCAATTTTTTGGAGGACCACATGAGCAAGAAGACCCTTTCCTTTGTCCTTGGCAGCCTTGTTGGCGCCGCCGCCGGCGTCGTTGCTGGCGTGATGTTTGCGCCTCGCTCCGGTGCCGAGACCCGCGCCATGGCCGCCGACGCTATGAACGACGCTTGGGACAGTGCTGTTGACACCTACGAGCACGGTGCCGAGGTTGTTAACGATAAGTTCAACGGCGTGCGCCCCACCGTTGATGCAAAGACCGACGAGCTCCGTGCCAAGGTCGATATGGCCCGCGAGCGCATGGATCAGCTGCGCGACTCCCTCTCTGACGTTGTCGAGACCACCTCTGTTCAGGTTCAGGACGCTGTGACCGGCGTCGCCGACAAGGTCACCTCTGCCGTTGCCGCTGCCGACGAGGCCGCTTGCGCCCCCGCCGAGGCTGTTCACGTTGAGGTCATCGAGGAGACCGCCGACGAGGCCGATGATGCCGCCGACGAGCCCGCCAAAGACACCGTGGCCTAAAGACCCGTGTTTAAGGTAAGCCAGCTCATCGGCGTCAAAATCTACGTAGAGAAGCGGGCGCGGCGCCCCAAGAAGGACGCCGTGCCTGCCCCTAAGCTGTCAAAACTGGGCAAGGTCCACATGGCGGTCTTCTCGCCAGATGGAAAAGACCTGTTGGGACTGCTTGTTCACCGTCCCGACGTGGTAGGCATGGTCAAGCGAGAGGACGCCTTTGTGGCGTGGGACTCGTTTGCGCCGTACGAGAAGGGCCTCAAGGTCACCCGCG
>CAVEMP010000046.1:0-3350 GCA_963616835.1 uncultured Oscillospiraceae bacterium
CCAGTGCCGGAATACATGGCCACACTGCTGCTTATATTAAATGGACTGAAGCGAACACCCGATTGTTTCTCAACGGAAGCTTGGACGCCAAAAAAGTAGCATTCGTTCAATACACAGACGCATGTGACGCCTGCATTGCCGCCCTTGAAGCCGCAATCGCCCTGCTTAACCATCAATCGGTCGCGGAGCTCAAGAACAAAAAAGACGTCGAAGACCTTCTTCTCCTTTACTATCAGCAGCTATGTGAAATACAAGAAGACTGCATAAACCACGAGTTCATTAACTCATGGCATCTAACCGATGAGGCAAAGGACTATCGACGTAAAAAAATACAGGATTGGAACGCGGAAGCCGAAAAAATTGAAGACGAACGCCGTCACGCGCCTGAGATCATGGAGCTCAGGAAGAAGATGGATAAGGCAACTCAGACGCCGGAATTTAGACAGTATGTTCGTGATCGAATCGAGTTTGAAAAGCTTAAAAAAGAGTGGGAGAACGAGCTCAAGGAAAAGAAAAGGCATTTCTTTTACAGCGATAACCTTGTCCGTATCGCCGAAGAAAAGAAGAACGTCGCATTCAAGCCAGTAGA
This sequence comes from uncultured Oscillospiraceae bacterium, assembly GCA_963616835.1. Classification (GTDB taxonomy): domain Bacteria; phylum Actinomycetota; class Coriobacteriia; order Coriobacteriales; family Atopobiaceae; genus Paratractidigestivibacter. The sequence continues at coordinate 590 of CAVEMP010000046.1, forward strand.
TGAATACCAGGAGAGCGATGCCTGGTCGCAAATGAACAAGCTAGACAAAGAGGCCAAGAAATACGACATCGATAAATTTGTGATTCAGCTGGAATCCGATGTACCAGAAAAAGCACGGCCTGCTCTAATCAATTGGTTCGGTTTTGGGGCCAAATTCAACGGCACAGCCGGCCGTACGTTTACGATGAAAACCTTGCGCAGTACCTACCAATGTGCCCGCGTTCTAGAAGAGTACGGCGTCTCATATTCAATCCTGTAGCGCACGGGAAGTTCACACACCAAAAACGCGACAAGTCGGCCATCAAACCTGGCCCGGTGTAGTAGCCGGGCCTTTCTTGTTTGCAAAGCCGCAGGTAGATTAGGCGCGCTGTTTCGAGCTACTCGGCCAGTTTGATTTTGATGGCCGACTTGTCGCGTTTTTGGATTTGTTAGCGCTACGCGAGGTCGATCTCCCGCCCGGCGACGTACTTGCGGGCCAGGCGAGTGCCCTCGGCGCCAAGGTGGACGCAGCGCTCAAGGCGCTCGGGCAGGGAAAGGTCGCGCGGCCCGCGCAGGGCCGAGTCGTCCACGACAAGCGCGTCGAACTCGTAGTCTTCCTCGAACTTACCTACGAACCCAAAGAACGAGCCGCCGCCCACGGTGGCCAGCCAAAGCGCCTCTTGCCAGGTCAGGGGCGCAAGGCCCTGGTCTACCAGGCGCCAGCGCAGCTTCGAGACCGCCACGGCATCGGACATCGTGCGCCACATCGAAAGACTCACCCCGCCCGCCACATCAGTGCCAAGGCCCACCGAAAGGCCCTCGTCCAAAAAGCGTCTCACCGGCGCAATGCCGCTGGCCAGCTGCGCGTTGCTCTGCGGGCAGTGCGCAACGTAGATACCCGTACAGCGCAAAAGTTCAATTTCCTCGTCGCCAGAGTAGACGCAGTGCGCCATCACAGTATGTGGCCCCAACAGGCCAAAGCGGTCGTACGCCGCTCCGTAGCAACTGGCCCATGGGCACAGCTCGCGCACCCAGTCGACCTCGCTAAGGTTCTCGGAAAGGTGACTTTGCACGGGCACGTCGAACTCGTCGCGAATCAAACCCAGCTCGATCATCAAGCCATCGGTCACGCTAGGGGTAAAACGCGGGGTAAGGATAGGCCGCGTGCGCTCGTAGCGCCCGGCCACGTCTTCCAACCAACGCCTGGTCGCGGCCGCAGAGGCGCCGCTCGTCTCGACAAGAGAGAGGGGCGCGTTGCGATCCATATTGACTTTGCCCACGTAGGTCACAAGGCTCGTGGCCTCGAGCTTATCCATGAGCAGGCGCGTGGCCGGCACGTGGATGGTGCCAAATACGACGGCGCGGCACGTGGCGCTGCGACGCAGGTCGTCGGCAAAAAGCGAGTAGGCGTGCTCGGCGTAAGCCAGGTCGCGGTAACGGGACTCCTCGGGGAAGGTGTAGGTGTTCAACCACTCGATAAGCTCGCGGTCCATGCCGAGCCCGCGAAAGGCGTACTGCGGGGCATGGACGTGGATGTCGCTCATGCCGGGGATTACCAGGGCGTCGCCGCAGTCGACAACCGGCAGGGCGGCATAGGGTGCGGGCAGTGCCGCCGCGTCCCAGACGCCCGCGCACTTGCCGTCCACGCACACGGCGCAGGCGCCCGGTTTGCAGGCCACCTCGGTTTGCGAGGTGTTCCAGCAGATGTTTCCCTTTAAAACAAACGAATCGCAGGTCATTGGCTTCTTCTCCCCTATTTGCGGCGACCCGGCAGCGTCACCTGCGGCGCGACGTCTAAAGCCCGGCCTCGATCTGGCGCACGCGCTCGTAGAGCCAGTCGTTGGTAGGAGTAAGGATGCCGTGAGCGCGGCCCAGCTCGCAGATGGTGCCTGCAAACTCCTCGACCTCGGTGCGCTTGCCGTTCACGCGGTCCTGCGCCATCGAGGGCATGCCCGCCGGGTCAAGGCCGGCCATCAACGCGACCATCTGGGAGAGGTCTTCCTCGGTCAAGGTCACACCCTCGGCCGCGGCCACGGCGCGCACCTCGCGCATCGCGGCCACAAAACAACGCAGCTGCTCGCTGCCCGGTTCCAGCACCGAGCCGTACGTGCCGCCGTACACCATGCACGTCTGGTTCACGCCCACGTTAAGCATGAGCTTGGTCCACATGCGACGCGCGATATCAACCTCAACGGTGTGCGAGATGCCCGCGCGCGTATACAGATCTGCCAGGGCATCAACCACGCCGGTCGCCGTGCCCTCGGCCGCGCCAAAGCGAATCTCGCCCGTGTGGGTGTAGGTCATCTGATTGCCGATAAAGACGGCGTCCATGCCCTGCGCCACAGACAAAACGGTGTTCTGCCAGCCAAAACGTTGGGCGATGCTCTTCTCGCTGCGGATTCCGTTACACAAAGAAGCAACCACGGTCTTGGGGCCCACCACGGACTCCATGGTGTCCAGCGCGGCGGCGAGGCCCGTCGTCTTGATGGTGAGAATGACCGCGTCGGCCTGGCGGGCGCGGCTTGCGGGCACCGTCGCGATAGTGCAGGGCTTGCCGTTGATGGTCACGAGGTCGTTTATGTGGCGAGAAAAGCGCTCGTCGTCCATCACGAACTCGACCGTGCCCGGCCCCAGGGCATTCTCGATCATCGAGCCGTACAGTAGGCCCACGGCACCCTTACCAATGATCGCGACCTTCTCGATATCCATGCCAGACCCCTTTCGACCTGCGGCGCATTGCCACGCAAACTATCCGCAGCATTATAGCGCCGCGCGATGGCGG
>CAVEMP010000047.1:0-3732 GCA_963616835.1 uncultured Oscillospiraceae bacterium
GCACCCGCCCGTAGATTCGGGCGCTCGCCACGTCACCCGGCGCGGCCAGCTCGCGGCGCGTGAGGTTGGTGCTCACGGCCATCGGCAGGCCCGCGCAGTACCGAGCGTCGATGATTGAGTAAACGACCTCTTGGCCGTAGCTGGTGGAGCGCTCCGCCCCGAGGTCATCGAGCACCAGCAGGTCACAGCCCCACAGCTCACGCTCGTCCCACTCATCCTTGTTGTTGAGCATCCACGGCAGTGAGCGCATGTAGACGCTCATGCCCGCGTCTAGGGCGGCGTTGGCGATGCAGCACGAGAGGAACGTCTTGCCCGAGTCCGGGGGGCCGAAGAACAGCAGCCCGTCCCCGGTGCCCTCCCCGGTGAGCAGGTCGGCGTAGGCCCTCGCCGTGCGCATGACCTCGGAGCCGTAGCGGCCATCGTCGGCGGCGAACGTCCGTTCCCTCATGCCCCGCGACTGGAACGCCCTAGCGACCCGCAGGCGCTCCCCCTCGGCCCTGCCGCTGTTCCTCTCGGCGTCGGCCTTGGTCTGGGCGTCGAACTCGGCCTGCTCGCAGCGGCACATGCAGGGGAGCTTGACCGTCTTCCCCCAGAGCTTGCCCACCACCTCCTTGGGGGTGTCGCAGCGGGGGCAGTATCGTAGGCCGTCCGCCCCGATGTAGGAATCCCCCCTAGGGGTGCTGAGAGCCGATTGCAGCGCCGATTGCATCGAACGTGCGTCCATCCACCACACCACCCCTCATGTCGGCCTTGGAAGCGCCCTCGTCGCGTCTGGCCCAGTTCCTCAGCGCCGCGAGGTAGTTGCGGTAGGTCTTTCCCTTTGCGGCGCACCAGCTCGACATGCTCTCGATGCGCTCTTGCCAATCGTCGGGGCGCTCGGCCTTGAACTTGGCCAGCTCATCCTCGCTGAGGAGCACGTTCCGGTACTCGCCGTAGCCGTGCCTTGAGATGCAGGTGCGCTCAATCGCTCGCGCGCCCCTACCTGTGTTTTGAACTGGTTTACGAACTGGTTTTACATCTGGTATAGGTTCGCCCTCCGTGTCAAATCGATTTGCTGGTTTTGACAAATCGATTTGAACACCAGAGCAATTCGAGAAGCGCAAACCCTCATCCCCGACGGCATACCACTTCGTCCGGTCATAGCCCGTCTTGTTGAAGCATCCAGAGACGATTAGCCCGGCGTCTTCGAGCCTCTTCAAGGCCCTGCGAATCTGGGCGACGCTGAGCCACGGGAACAGCTCGGTGAACGCCTTGACGCTGTTATAAGTCCAGTGCCTGCCGTCATGCTCGTTCTGGCCGTTGGCGGCGTTCTTCGAGCACCAGAACGAGATGTTCTGGAACAGCGTGGCCGCGTCCGCCCCAACGAGCTTTGCGACCTCGGTGTCAAACGTGTAGACCATCCCTCACCCCTAACGAGAAGCCCGCTAGACCATCGCGGCGGTCTAACGGGCTTCCGGTATCCAAAGGCGCGGCGGTGCCGCGCGGAAGGAGCTATGTCACGAGCGCCGCGAATCGCTCGAAGCCCATTGTATCAAGCGGCTACTTGACCTGCAAGTTAAGGCGCTCCTCGACATGAGCGCCGGGCACGTCCTCGCCCGCCTTGATGGCCTTGCCGATGGCCGTCTTGTCGGCCTTGACCGTCTCCACGACCTGCACGAACTCGGCAGGGAGGTCGCCCTCGGAATCGACCACCACGCGCGTTGACTTGCGGGTGGAGAGCGCCACCTTTGGCGTCTCGAGCTTCCCGCCCTCGAACTTTGCGAGCGAGCGCAGCACGTAGCCGTCCATCCACTCCAAACGACGCTCGATGGCCTTGCGCCTGTCTGCGAGCGCCCTCTCCTCCTCGCGGATGGCACTGGCGAGCGCCCGCTGGTTCTTCATCCACGCGCCGCAGGCTTCGAGCTTGTCGCGCAGCTCGACCTCGAGCGCGTCAAGGTCGGACTCGTCGAACAGGATTTCGCCCGTCTCCTCGTCCCACGCGAAGCCGTGCTCAATCAGTTGGTCAATGGCCTTGTCTACTGCGTAAAGAGCTGCCATAGCTTCCTCATCCTCGCTTCCTCCTCGGCGGTCGCAGTCTCGACCGCCACTATCAGCTCAGGCTCGACCCGCTCCCTCGGCATCTTCACGACGTTGAGCCTTACAACCCGCGAATCGTCCACGAACGCCACCCCGTTGAGCGCGTCCAAGACGGCCTTGGCCACGTTGTCGATGTCGGGCTTGGTGCCGTCCCACTCGCGGGTGATGCGCTTGGGCTTGCTCTCCGGCAGGGGCTTGCGGTAGAGGATGGTCACGCAGACGAACCCCCCGTGCATCTCCCCGCCCTGCCTGACGTATTCGTCGGCCAACATCTGTTCGTAGAGCTCGTAGTCGTGGGGTGTGTAGACGCGAACCTTTCCACGGCGGGAGAAGCGGGGCCGTGGCTTGCCGTGGGCCACGACCCCCACCCGCATGACGCTAGTCTGCATTGTCCTCGTGCTTTGCCACCAGCGCGTCATAGTCGCGCTTGAGTTCGTCGGCGTACTCGGCCTTGAACTCGTCACGGCTCATCCACTCCGGGATGCAGCTCAGCTCGTGCTTGAGCCAGCTCTCGTAGCACTCGGCGCTGCCGTCGGCGTCCTTCAGCAGGAACGGCATGGGCACGGCGCTGTGGTAGATGGCCTTGCGCCCCTCGTCGTAGAACCTCGCCTTGTAGGCCGGGGTGCCGTCGGCCTTCTGCTTGTCCAGCGCGTCATAGAGCGCCAGAACCTCGGCCACCATCTCGTTGCGGTCAACCATGATGCTTCCTCTCGTCCGTGGGGGCGTCCTCTCGCCCGCCGTTGGCTATATCTTACCACTGCCATTATCATTTTGGCAATACCCGACTTCAAAAAAAATGCCCCGGTTTTTGGCCGGGGCAAAACCGCAGGTAGATGCCCTAGAACGGACAATCCTCGGCAAAAAGGTCATCCTGCGGCGCGGCCTTGCGCTCGCGCTTTGTCTCGAAGTGGATGTTGTCCGTGATTACGTAGAGCTTCGAGCGCTTCGAGCCGTCCTGCGCTTCCCAGCGGTCTTGGCGGAGCTTGCCCACCACGGCCACGTAGGTTCCCTTGGACAGGTAGCGGGCCACGCCCTCGGCACGCTTGCCGAACATGGTCACGTCAACGAAGCTCGGGTAATCCTCCCATTCGCCGCTCTGGTTCTTGCGGCTCGAGTTGACCGCCACGGCGAAGCTCAGCACGGCCATGCCGCCGCTGGTGGCCTTCATCTCGGGGTCGCGGCAGAGGTTGCCGCTGATGGTGACGCTGTTGAGTCCGTCCATGCTTACTCCTTGCTCTTCTTCATCCAGTTGACAAGCACCGACACGGCGCACGCGGCCTGTTCGGTGTCGTACCCTTCCTGACCCGGCTTCACGCCGAACTCCGCCATGCTGCGCGTCCGGTTGAGCGCGTCCAGCACCTCGGCGCTAGACTTGCCGCGAGCCTCGGCCACCTTGCCCGCGAGCGTGACAATCTCGTTCATCTGGGCGGCTGTGGCGGGTTCTAAGGCGGCGTTGTTGACCGGGCGCGGCGCTCCCCCACGGTCGGCCTGCTGCGGGGCGCTGCGGGGCTTCTGCGGCTTCTGCGAACCCCTGCCGTTGTCAAGCGCGTCCGGGTCCTCGCCCGAATCGATGGCGAACAGGCCGCAGGCGGCGTACTTGCGAGCGTAACTGGATGCCAGACCCGTTATCTGGGCGGCGTCCATGCCCTTCTTGGC
>CAVEMP010000048.1:0-16843 GCA_963616835.1 uncultured Oscillospiraceae bacterium
CCTTCTCGCCGCCTAGTTGGCAGCCTGCGCGAAGGAGCCGCGGCTCTCGTGGATCTGCTCGCCCAGCTCGGAGTACATCGCGCCGCCCAGGATCAGGGCCGCACCCAGGATGTTTGCCGGGGTCATGGCCTCGCCCAGCAGCAAGGCCGAGAAGACCACGGCCGAGAGGGGCTCGAGGTAGCCTAGCACGGCCACGCGGGTGACGGGCAGGCTGCCCATCGCCGAGAAGTACAGGTAGCAACCAAAACCGGTGTTGATGAGGCCGATGCACGCGATGCCCAGAATGTTGAGGCGGCCAAGCTGTGCCGCGGTGGGGAGCGCCAGGGTGCCCAGGCCGGCGTTGGCCAGCATGTAGACAGCCACGATGGCCAGGCTACCGCACAGCTGCACGGCCGAGGACTCAAGGCCGTGGATGTCGGTGACCTTCTTAGAGAAGATGACCATCAGGGCATACATGACGGCGCTCATGCCGCCTAGCACCAGGCCCATCGGCGCGATACCGGCGCCCAGACCCTGGCCCACGACCAGGAAGGCGCCCAGCAAAACAGCGGCAAAGCCTACGAGCTTGACCGCGGTAAGACGGGTCTTGAAGATGATCGGCGAGAGGGCCATGACAATCACGGGGCCGCAGTAGAAGAGAAGCGAGGCCACGCCCACGCCAATGTAGTGGTAGGACTCAAAGAGAAAAAGCCAGGCGGCGCCCAGGGCGGCTCCAGAAAGGGCCAGGTAAATGGCCTGCTTGGGGTGTGTCTTGGAGGCCAGGTTCTGTCGGTTTTTGCGAGAAAAGAGGACCAAGCCTGCGAGAAGCGCCGCGCCCAGGAAGACGCGGGCAAGCACGATGAAGGTGCTGGGCAGGTCGATGAGGTTGGCGACAATCCCGTTGGTACCAAAAAGCACAAGGGACAGCAGGTACTTCTGGGTGTCTTTGGTCATGTCGCGTAGCCTTCTTTCGTCGTGTTTTCCGTTGGCTAGTGTGACAGGGCGCCGAAGAGAAGAAAAGCGAATGTTTGGCATAGTATGCATGCTAAAATTGTATGGATAATAGCAGCCGGCGAGTGGGGACCTAAATGGACTCGAACATCCTCAAATACCAGGCATTTGTCGAGGCGGTGCGCTCTGGGACCATCACTCGCGCGGCGCGAAATTTGTCGTACAGCCAGTCGGGGATTAGCCGCATGATTGCCGACCTTGAGCAAGAGTGGGGTATCACCCTTTTGGAGCGCGGTCGCAAGGGCGTGGTTTTGACCAGCGACGGCGCGGCGATCCTGCCCATGGCCGAGGCGATTTGCGAGGACTACCGGCGCCTGCTCGCGCGCGTGGACGAGGTGGCGGGTGTGGTGTCGGGCTCCATCGTGATCGGGACCTTCTCGAGCGTGGCCACACACATTCTGCCTTCGGCGATTCAGCGGTTCCAGGAGAGGCACCCAAACATTGGCTACGAGCTGCGCATGGGCGATTACTCCGAGATTGAGGCCTGGGTGGCCGACGGCCGCGTGGACTTTGGCTTCTTGCCGTATCCGCCGCAGGCCACGCGGGCCGACCTTGCGCGCGAGGTAGTGCTGCAAGACGAACTTCTCGCCGTCGTACCGCAGGGACACCGTTTGGCCGCGTCCAAGAGCGTCACCTTGGCCGAGCTGTGCGAAGAGCCGTTTATCTTGCTCGAGCATGGCAACGACAACGAGGTCTCGCCGCTGTTCGAGCGCGCGGGACTGAACCCCCACGCGCGCTTCTCGACCTGGGACGACTACGCCATCATGTCGATGGTCGAAAGCGGCCTTGGCCTGGCCATTTTGCCCGAGCTCATCTGCCGTCGCTGCAGCTACCGCGTGGAGACACGGCCCCTGCGCCCTCGCGTGTGCCGCGACATCGCCGCCGTCTACCGCCCCGGTCTGCTCTCGACCGCCGCCCGCGCCTTCCTCGACACCGTCCTGGCCACGCCCGAGTGGCGCGCGCGGAACAAAAAGTACGAAAGACGGGCGCACTAGCTCGACTTGCCAAGTAGCCGCTTTCTTTCATCGACAAAACCGCAGGTCGCTTTGCTCTCGAAGGCCGGTCTACTTGGCGATACGCGCCAGTGCGCCCGTCTTTCGTTTATTTTTGTTTGGCGAGGGCTCGCCGACCTTAACTCCAAGGGTTGTCCAGTCGATAAAGAGGTTTGCCCTAAGGTCGGCCTCGGCAATTTGCTGCTGTGGCGTCTTTGGCCTTCTGGCGATTCCCGCCTTATGCGCAATGAGGTCCACTACGTTTTTGTATGTCCTGGGATTGGTCAGTTGGCCATGCGTCAACAGGATGACTTCGTAGCCCATGCACGCCAGAGCGGTGGCTCGGTCGGAGTCCGAGCTCCATGCTTCGTCGCTGTCGTGGATCGCCTTGCCCTGACATTCCACGATGACGCCGGCGTTGTCGCCGTTTCCTTCGATGAGAATATCGGCATAACAGCAAGTATGGGGATAGATGCTCCTTGCAGCGGGCGAGAGCTGAATGCGCCTATTGCACTCGATGGCCAGGCCCTCTCCACCTGCGGAGCGGGGGAGCCCCAGCAGCATTGCGGCCTCGACTTCCAGGGGAGAAGCGCAAACGCCGGCCAGGTTATCCATTGCCCATCGCAGGTCTTTAATGCCGTGGAATCCCGACGCCTGCTCGCAAAACGGCGCTAGCTCGGCAATGTCTATGAGCGCCGGCCGCTTCCATAGGTTCGTCGTAGACCCGTTTGTGCTGGCCACGTTTTGCCATCCTCCGCGCGCATATCGCGGCACGCACCCCAGTGACTCTAGGGCCTCCTTAGATGGCTTGAATACCGAGAAGGTCCCCGTCATCTCGTATAGCGCCATCAAAAGGTGAATCCTCGACACGTCGCCGGCCATCGTGAGCAGCGTTGCTAGCGGAGAGGTGACGTCAAAGCCGTGGTCCGTTTCGTATATGGAACCAAAGGGGAGCTTGTTATTGACGGTTCGGCTTACATAAAGGCCTGGTTGTCGATACTGATTCTTACTGTCTATCAGCCGATGAAGGGGCGTCCCCAAAAGGTCAACGATGGGGCTTGCGGCAAGCTTTAAATGATTTGGGTCTTCGAAGGTGTCAGGCAGCGGGGGATAAAGCCCAAGGATTTGGGGAGGTGCACGGTGGTATTTGAAAGCTGTCGTGCCGCAAATAGTCAGACTCATCGTGCCCCCATCAAAGATCGGTCGCTCGGCACGGCAGCTTAAAAAGATACGAAAGACGGGCGCAGTAACAGTTATGGAAGGGTGGCCGGGCGATTTGCTCAACAAAACCGCAGGTTAGAAATCGCGTATCGACTTGTATACCCGTCTACAGAAGAAAGTGCGCCCGTCTTTCGTAAATTTTGAAAATTAGCGGGGCCTCCCGGCTGCGAACCACCCCGCGGTGCCCGCTGCCCCTACTGGTGGCACGCCCCGGCGCGCTCGTATTTGGGCTCGCAGCAGACGTTGATGCCCAGGCGGCGCAGCACCTGCTCGTCGGTGGGCGAGATGATGACCGAGAAGAACGCGTCGCAGCCGCGCAGCTCATCAAGCCCGGCCAGCACCTTGGCCGCGACCTCGCTGTGCCCCGAGGTGATCGACAGCGCGATCAGCGTCTCGTCGGTGTGCAGGCGATGGTTCTTGCTGCCCAGGTAGTGGGTCTTCAGGTGGCTGATGGGCTCAATGGCTTCGTCGCTAATGACCTCGAGCTCCAGGTCAACCCCGGCCACTGCCTTGAGCGCATTCATCAACAGCGAGCTCGCGCAACCCAGACGCCCGCTCGTCTTGCCGGTCACCACGCGCCCGTCGGCCAAGATCATGGCCCCGGCCGGCGCCCCGGTCACCTGCTCGCGCGTAAGCGCGGCCGACCTTGCCGGCGAGAAGTTCTTGTCCACGCCCGCCTTCTGCATGATGGACTTCAGGCGCGCCACCTGCTCCTGGCCCATGCCGATACGTTTGACCTGTTCGCAGGCGGTAAAGTAGCGCCTTACGATCTCCATCTTGCCTGCCTTACAGCAGGCCTCGTCGTCCTCGATCGCAAAGCCCACCATGTTGACGCCCATGTCGGTGGGACTTTGGTAGGGACTTTGCCCCATGATCTTCTCCATCAGCGCGCGCACCACGGGGAAGGCCTCGACGTCGCGGTTGTAGTTGACAGTGGTCTTACCGTAGGCCTCCAGGTGGAAGGGGTCGATGACATTGGCGTCGTCCAGGTCTGCGGTCGCGGCCTCGTATGCGATATTGACCGGGTGGGTAAGCGGCAGGTTCCACACGGGGAAGGTCTCGAACTTGGCATATCCCGCCGCAACTCCGTGGCAGTGCTCGTGGTAGATCTGCGACAGGCATGTGGCCAGCTTGCCCGATCCAGGGCCCGGCGCCGTCACCACGACCAGCGGCCTGCTGGTCTCGACAAACTCGTTCTTGCCGTAGCCCTCGTCCGAGACAATCAGGTCGACGTCGTGGGGATAGCCCTCGATGGGGTAGTGCAGCTTGCAAGTGATCCCCAACTCGGCCAGGCGGCGGCGAAAGACGTCGGCCGCCGGCTGTCCCGCGTACTGCGTGATGACGACGCCCGCCACGGCCATCCCGTTGCCGCGGAACAAATCGACCAGGCGCAGCGCGTCCTCGTCGTAGGTGATGCCCAGGTCACCGCGGGCCTTGTTCTTCTCGATGTGGTTGGCGTTGATGGCAATGATGACCTCGACGTCTGCCGCCAGGCTCTTGAGCATGCGGAACTTCGAGTCGGGCTCAAAGCCGGGCAGCACGCGGCTCGCGTGGTAGTCGTCAAACAGCTTGCCGCCAAACTCCAGATAGAGCTTGCCGCCAAATTGCCCCACGCGCTCGCGGATGTGCGAGGCCTGCAGGTCGATGTAGGTCTGGTTGTTGAAGCCGTTTTGCATGGTCTTCTCATTTCGCGTCAATTGCCGTTTAACGTCCATAGTGTAACAAGCCGCGCCGCCCGCGTGCCGCCCACCCGTCCGCCGAGGGGCAATCATTTTGTAACCGTACTGCGCTAGGATTGGTTGGATTCCAAAGATGAAAGGAGCCGCTTATGAAGCGAGAGCTCAAGACTTTTAGAAGCACCAACCTCGACCGCTACATGGACATGTTGGTCTACGGCGAGAAGGGCTGGCCGCTTATCGCGTTTGCCACGCAGGACTCGCCCTGCACCAACTTCGAGGACTTTGGCCTGGTAGACACCATGGCCGATTACATTGAGAGCGGTCAGATCCAGCTCTTTTGTGTGAGCAACGTCGACAAGCAAACGTGGTCGGACGAGCACGGCGACAAGGACGCTCGCGCCCACCTGTTGGAGGCCTACTACCGCTACGTCTTTGAAGAGCTGGTGCCCTACGTGCAAAAGGTCAACGGCTCCAAGCTGCGCCCGCTTACCATGGGTTGCTCGATGGGCGCCACCCACTCGGTTATCTGCGCGCTGCGCCGCCCCGATCTTTTCCAGGGCTGCATCGCGCTTTCGGGCGTTTATGACGCGCACTACTTCTTTGGCGACTGGATGAACCCCGAGCTCTATCTCAACTCGCCCACCGATTTTGTGCCCAACATGAGCGTCGACCACCCGCTGATTCCCGTCTACAACCAGCGCCAGCTGGTACTGTGCGTGGGACGCGGCGCCTGGGAGGACGAGGGCATCCGTACCCAGGGCATCTTGGCCGATGCCTTTGCGCGCCTAGGCATCAATGCTTGGTGCGACTTCTGGGGCCAAGACGTCAACCACGACTGGCCTTGGTGGAAGAAACAGATTAGATATTTTATGCCGCTTGTGCTTGAAGACGCAAAGAAAGGTGGCGAGTAGAGCATGAACTTTGTGTTTGTCTCTCCGCAGTTTCCGCAGATATACCGCTATTTTTGCGAGGGCTTGGCCAACAACGGCGCAACCGTCTTGGGCGTAGGCGATACGCCCTACGACCAGTTGGAGCCGCAGCTTAAGAACATTCTTGCCGAGTACTACTGGCTGCCTTCGCTTGAGGACTACGACCAGGTCTTTCGCGCGGTGGCGTTTCTCTCGTACAAGCACGGCAAGATCGACTGGATCGAGTCCAACAACGAGTACTGGCTCTCTCTTGACGCGCGCCTGCGCGAGGATTTCAACGTCACGACGGGCGTTCACCCGGCCCAGCTTGTCTCGTGGCAGAGCAAAGCGGCAATGAAGCCCTGCTACAAGGCGGCAAAGATTCCCACGGCCCGCCAGGTTAAGGTCACAGATCGCGCCGAGGTCGATGCGTTTCTAGCCAAGGTGGGCTACCCCGCCTTTGCCAAGCCCGAGGTAGGCGTGGGTGCGGGCGGCGCCTTTGCCGTCGAGGGCCCGGCCGACGTCGACCGTGCCTTTGCCGCTGCGGCCCAGGCGGGCGTGCCGTACGTGCTAGAGGAGTTTGTGGGCGGCGAGATCTGCAGCTACGACGCTATTGTGGACGCGAGTGGAACGCCGCTGTTCGAGAATCAAGAGGAGTTCCCCTCGTCGATGGCCGATGTGCACGGCAAGGCGCTCGACATCGCCTACTGGTCGCGTCCCGACGTGGACCCCAAGCTGGCCAAGCTGGGCCGTGCCGCGATCAAGTCCTTTGGCTTCAAGAGTCGCTTTGTCCACCTGGAGTTCTTCCGCCTGACCCAGGACAAGCCAGGCCTGGGCAAGCCCGGCGGCTACGTTGGCCTTGAGGTCAACGCCCGCCCCACCGGCGGCTACTCGCCCGACATGATGAATTACGCGCACTCCTGCAGCGTCTACCAGATGTGGGCCGATATGGTCTGCTTCGACGAGCTGCGCCACGCGCCCGCCGGTCCCGACTTCTACTGCGTCCATGCCAGCCGCCGCGACGCCTACGCCTATACCCACACCCACGACGAGGTCATGGCAAAGTTTGGCGAGAAGGTCATGTCGGCCAAGCGCATGCCCGACGGCTTGTCTGATGACCTGGGCAACTTTGCGTACGTGGGTCGCTTTGAGACCCGCGAGGAGCTTGATGCCTTTGTCGCGTTTGCCCAGGAAAGGGCTGATGCGTAGATGGCCGTCGAGGTGAGAAGGGCCTGCGCTGCTGACGTTGCGGGCGTCCATGAGCTGCTGAGCCAGGTTTTGGAGGTCCACGCCGCCGGGCGCCCCGATCTGTTTAAGACCGGCACCCGCAAGTACACCGACGACGAGCTTCTCGCTATCTTTGCAGACGGCTCGCGCCCCGTTTTTGTGGCCGTCGACGGCGACGACGTGGTGGGGCACGCCTTCTGCGTGGTTGAGGATTTTCGGCCGCAGAATAACTTCCAGGATATCGTGACCCTCTACATCGACGATATCTGCGTGGACGAGAAGCACCGCGGGCGGCATGTTGCTACAACGTTGTACCAGCACGTTGTTGCCTATGCGCGCGAGCTGGGCTGCTATAACGTGACGCTTAACGTGTGGAGCCTGAACCCCGGCGCCCAGGCGTTTTACGAGGCCATGGGCATGAAGCCGTACAAGATTGGCATGGAGACGATTCTTTAGCGGGCCCGGCGGGCCGAGCGACCCGCGTCCGATGCGCCCGCTGCGCTTGCCAGAAAGGAACCCGATGCAACCCCAGCACAGGCCCATGCGCCTTCATAAGCGAGAAGTGACCGACGCATCCCAGCTTGCCGCGATTATCGACCGCGCCGACGTGGTGCGCGTGGGCCAGGCCGATGCCGAGGGCGTCTTTATCGTCCCCATGAGCTTTGGCTACGAGACGGGCGGCACGCCCGAGGCTTCTACCTGGACTTTTTGGCTACACTGCGCGAGCGAGGGCCGCAAGGTCGACGCCTGGCGTGCCAACCCGCAGGTGGCCCTGGAACTTGACGCCGCGGCCGAGGTCATCTGTGGAACGTACGCCTGCGCGTACTCGCAGGCGTACGAGTCCGTCATGGCCAGCGGCACGATTTCCCAGGTAGAGACAGCAGGCGAGAAGACCCATGGCCTCGAGTGCATCATGGCCCACATGGCCCCTGGTGCCCCCGTGACCTTCTCGCCCGAGGCCGTCGAGCGCGTGAGTGTCTGGAAGGTCGAGGTCACCCGCCTTACCGGCAAGCGTCGCGAGCCCAAGGGCTAACGGCTCGCGACGCCCTCGCCGTCGTCTTGGCACCAATCAGCTCGCAACATAGCGCGGCCCGCGTGGCGAGAAACCACGCGGGCCGTTTATTCTATCCAAATTCAAATAAATCGCAGGTCAAACATCCTACAGTGCGCAGCTCCAGCGGACGTTCTCGTCCACGTCGCCGCCACGGGCCGGCATCTCGACCAGGCGAAGCATAGGGCAGCGGTTCTCTCGAACCACATGGGCGGGGTTGCCTGCCACCGTGGTGCCTGCGGGCACGTCGTGGACCACGACCGAGCCCGCCGCGACCTTGACGTTGTCGCCCACGTGGATGTCGCCCAGCACGATGGTGCCGGCGCCCACCATGACGTTGTTGCCCAGGGTGGGGTGGCGCTTGCCGCCGTGCTTGCCGGTCATTCCCAGGGTAACGCCCTGGTAGATAAGGCAGTCGTCGCCAATGATGGCTGTCTCGCCAATGACCACGCCCATGCCGTGGTCGATCATGAACCGTCGGCCAATGGTGGCCGCAGGGTGGATGTCCACGCCGTAGCGGCGCCGGGTGCGGCGAGCGAGAAACGACGCCAGGCCGTGCATCCCGTGCCTCCACAGCCAGTGCGCACGGCGGAACGCCCATACGGCGTGCATGCCCGTGTGCCAAAGCAGTACCTCGCGGCCGCTGTGGACCGAGGGGTCGCGCGCAATGACGCTGGCGATGTCGTCCTTTAACGTTTCGAACATGGCGGTTTACCAGGCTCGATTAAAGGTCCATGGACAGGTAGCGCTCGCCGGTGTCGGGAAGGATCGCGACGATGGTCTTGCCGGCAAACTCGGGGCGGGCGGCCAGCCGCAGGGCGGCATTGACGGCCGCGCCGGCCGAGATGCCCACGAGCAGGCCGGTCTTCTCAGAAAGTTGCTTCTTGGTTGCGATGGCGTCGGCCGAGGCGACGGGCAGGACCTCGTCGACGACCTCGGCGTCATAGTTTGCCGGGACAAAGCCGGCGCCGATGCCCTGGATCTTGTGGCCGCCGGGCTGGCCACCGGACAAAACGGGGCTCTCGGCGGGCTCGACCGCCACGGCCGTGACGCCGGGTTTCTTCTCCTTGAGGAACTTCGCGGTGCCCGAGATGGTACCGCCGGTGCCCACGCCCGCGACGATGGCGTCTACGGTGCCCTCGGTGTCAGCCCAGACCTCGGGGCCGGTGGTCTGGTAGTGGGCGAGGGGGTTGGCGGGGTTCACAAACTGACCCGCGATGATGGAGCCGGGGATGGATTCGTGCAGCTCGTCGGCCTTGGCGATGGCGCCTTTCATGCCCTGCGCGCCGGGGGTCAAGACGATCTCGGCGCCGTAGGCGGCCGCGAGCTTGCGGCGCTCGATGGACATGGTCTCGGGCATGGTCAAGATGAGCTTGTAGCCACGCTCGGCTGCGATCATGGCCAGGCCAACGCCGGTGTTTCCGCTGGTAGGTTCGATGATGGTGCCGCCGGGGGCCAGGCGGCCGTTCTTCTCGGCATCTTCTACGATGGCCTTGGCAATGCGGTCCTTGATGGAACCGCCGGGGTTGGTGGCCTCGTACTTGCCCAGAACGGTTGCGTTGCCGTTGGCGAGGTCGGAAAGGTTCACGAGGGGAGTGGAACCAATGAGGGCCTCAATCTTGGTTGCGTAACGCATGGTGGTGCCTCCTTGCTATTCAGCTGACTGGTTACGAGGTGTGCCGCACGCATGCGGGCGTCTCGCTGGAAAGAAGGATGGCACTTATAATCCCACTGTGCAAGTAGGAATTAAAAAATACCTACCTATTGAGTAGGAATTAACGCCGCAGTAACCAAGACCTACAGAGAACGGGGCAAAAGCGAGAAGATTGGGGTTCGTGCTGCGCCATGAGGCCCTGTGGGGGCTTCGCAAAATATGGCCGAGCGACCTTTTCCACTTTAAAGCCGACTTTACCGAGTAGCCTGGTGTTGGGGTACGTCCGTCAACTGGGCAAACGCAGTCGATTAGCTCTTGGCTACTCGGCCGTTTTAGATTTAAAGTGGAATTAGTCGTGCTTGCTGAATTTCAAGGCTCGATTGCTTTGGGATCGAACAGGAATCTTGCGCAAATCGGTCTAATATAGCGGCAGGCCGCCGGTGATGGGGTCGATCTTGTCGGCGGGAAGGGGCTCGAAGGCCAGGCAGGTGAAGGTTGGCTCGCCGTGGAACTCGGTGTGCCCGGCGTCGCGGATCAGCGAGACGGCAAATCCGGCCTCGCGCCCCTGCTGGGCCACGTCGAGAAGGGCCTCCTCGCCGTCGACGTACACGCAGATCTTGGCCACACCGGCATCAAACCAGTCGGTCAAAGGAGAGCAGTCGTTCTCGGCGTGCTCGAGAAAGGCCCAGCCGTCGGTCGCACGGATCTGCTCGGCGCGGCCCTCGCGTGCGATGGCCATGAGGGTCGCCTCGACGCAGGCGTGACCGGCCTGGGCCGCGATCTTCCCCTTGCGCATTTTAAGGTCACGACGCATGACGATGACCTGCTTGGATTTGTAGCTTGAGCTGGGCATTGCTTGCTCCTAGTGGTTGAGGTTTTGGGTTGTGCGGGGTTAAAGTTGGCGCGCTTACGCCAGCGAAGGCTTGCGCCGGGCCACATCATGGAAGACAAAGAGATCGGGCCTGTGCCGCGAGCGGGTGCTCTCGAACATCACGCCGCCATAAGTAAAGACGCGGTTGGCCATGATGGCCAGATAGCAGTTCTCGGGCAGCTCAAGCAGGTCGTAGTCGCGTTTCTCGGCCGGCTCGACGGTGATCTCGCGCATGCTCTGCGCGATGCCTATGCCCAAGGTTTGCTCGAGGTACTCGTAGATGGACTTCTCGGCAATTTGGGGAGTAAGGCCCTCCACCACGCTGGCCAAAAAGTAGCTGTCGTCGCGAATCACGGGCTCGCCGCCAAAGGCGCGCACGCGCTCGACGTGGAGAAGCTCGTCTCCCTCGGCAAAGCCAGTGAAGTGCGCCAGGCGGCCGTTAGCCGTGACCTGCTCGAAGGTCACCACCTCTGTGGTCTGCTCGATCTTTAGACGCGCCATGGTCTCGGCGTAGCTCTCGATGCCGCCCATCTCAAACAAGGCGCGCTCGCGCGGCTGAAAGATCACGCGCACGCCTTTGCCTTGGATTGGCTGCACCAGGCCCTCGTCGGTAAGCGCGGCCAGAGCCTTGCGCAGGGTGTTGTGCGAGCAAGAGAAGCGCCCCACCAGCGTCGCCTCTGATGGGAGAAGCGACTGGAAGGGGTACGTCTCGTTAACTATGTCTTCTCGCAGGGCGCGGTAGATGCCCTGCCATATGGCTTTCATCTGGGGAAATTCCTCGAATCCGGGGGTCAAATAGCAGTTTGGTCCCTTGAATTATACGGGCCGCGCTGGCCTGCCGCCATCCGCTCGGCGGCAAAACCATACCGTTTGGCGAACCTATGCAAATAAGTGACTTATTCACATAAGTCACGCCTATACTGTGCCTTGGCTTATTCAAATAAGTGCCGTATCCAACCGGGAAGAGCGTGAGGCACAATAGTGAGCAAGGGAAAGGAAGGCAAAATGGGCAAGTACGCGCAAGACGCGGCCAAGCTTCTTGAGTTGGTGGGAGGCAAAAGCAACATCGCGGCGGTGAGCCACTGCATCACTCGCATGAGGTTTGTCTTGAACGATGACTCCAAGGCAGACGTCAAGAGCATCGAGGGGCTGGCCACGACCAAGGGCACCTTCACCCAGGGCGGCCAGTTCCAGGTCATCATTGGCAACGACGTCAAGGCCTACTACGAGGAGTTCACCGGCATCGCAGGCATCGAGGGCGTGAGCAAAGACGCCGCCAAGGCAGCCGCAAAGCAAAACCAGAACCCGCTGCAGCGCGCCATGACCGTCATCGCCGAGGTCTTTGCCCCGATCATCCCCGCGGTCATCGTCGGCGGCCTTATCCTGGGCTTCCGCAACTGCATCGACTCCATCTTCATCTTTGGCGACGGCACCCAGGCCTTAGTCGAGCTCAGCCAGTTCTGGGCAGGCCTCGACAGCTTCCTGTGGCTCATCGGCGAGGCCGTCTTCCACACCGGCATCCCCGTTGGCATCTGCTGGTCGGTCACCAAGAAGATGGGCGGCACTCCCATGCTGGGCATCGTCCTTGGCCTCACCCTTGTCTCGGGCCAGCTCTTGAACGCCTACAGCGTGGCGAGCACCCCGGCTGCCGACATCCCGCAGTGGGACTTTGGCTTTGCCCAGGTCAACATGATCGGCTACCAGGCGCAGGTCATCCCGGCCATTCTCGCCGCCGTGACCTTGGGCTTCCTCGAGCGCTTCTTCCGCAAGATCTGCCCCGAGGTCGTCTCGATGATTGTCGTGCCGTTCTGCTCGCTAATTCTGGCCGTCATGGCCGCCCACTTTGTCCTGGGCCCCATTGGTTGGTGGCTTGGTAGCGGCATCTCGTCGGTGGTCTACGCTGGCATCACCGGTCCCTTCCGCGCAATCTTTGGTGCCGTCTTTGGTGCCTTCTACGCGCCGCTGGTCATCACGGGCCTGCACCACATGACCAACGCCATTGACCTGCAGCTCATTGCCGATTTTGGCGGCACCATGCTGTGGCCCATGATCGCGCTTTCCAACATCGCGCAGGGCTCGGCCGTCCTTGGTATGGCCTATCTGCAGCGCTCCAACGACCGCAACCAGCAGGTGAACATCCCCGCGATCATCTCGTGCTACCTGGGCGTCACCGAGCCCGCCATGTTTGGCGTCAACCTCAAGTACACCTTCCCGTTTGTCTGCGCCATGATCGGTTCGTGCATCGCCGGCCTGCTGTCTGTGGCCATGAGCTGCACCGCAAACGCGGTGGGCGTCGGCGGCCTGCCCGGCATCCTCTCGATGCAGCCCGCGAGCTGGGCAATGTTTGCCGTCTGCATGGTCATCGCCTTTGTCGTCCCCTTTGTCCTGACCGTCATCGTGGGCAAGAAGAAGGGCATCCAGGAAGAGGCCGAGGCCGAGGCCAAACTGATCGCGGCCGAGGTTGCCGCCAACGCCCAGGCCTAAGTTTCACAGAGAGGTACCTCGATGAGCACCATCGACATTTCCAATAAGGT
The DNA here is from genome assembly GCA_963616835.1 of uncultured Oscillospiraceae bacterium. Classification (GTDB taxonomy): domain Bacteria; phylum Actinomycetota; class Coriobacteriia; order Coriobacteriales; family Atopobiaceae; genus Paratractidigestivibacter. Next base: position 13,128 of record CAVEMP010000048.1, read on the forward strand.
TGTCTACCAGGTCTATCCCAAGAGCTTCAAGGACTCAAACGGCGACGGCTGGGGAGATTTGCCAGGCGTCACGAGCAAGCTCGACTACCTGGCCCAGCTGGGCGTGGACTACATCTGGCTCACCCCGTTTTTCCCTTCGCCGCAGCGCGACAACGGCTATGACGTGGCCGATTACTGCGCCGTGGACCCTTGCTACGGCACCATGGCCGATTTCGAGGAGCTCTCGCGCGAGGCCCACGCTCGCGGAATTGGGGTCATGCTCGACATGGTCTTTAACCACACCTCGACCCAGCACGAGTGGTACCAGCGTGCTTTGGCTGGCGAGAAGCGCTACCAGGACTACTACCTGTTTTGCGACGGCACGCCCGACAAGCTGCCATGCAACTGGGTCTCGAAGTTTGGCGGCCCGGCTTGGCAGTGGGAGCCGGCCGTGGGCAAGTGGCGCATGAACCTCTACGACCCCACGCAGGCTGACCTCAACTGGGCAAACCCCGAGGTGCGCCGCGAGTGCGCCGATATCGTGCGCTTTTGGAAGGACAAGGGCGTCGACGGTTTTCGCTTTGATGTGGTCAACAACATCTCTAAACCTTCGACGTATGAGGACGACTTTATCGGCGACGGCCGTCGCTTCTACGTGGACGGCCCGCATGTCCACGAGTACCTGCAGGAACTCGTGCGCGAGACGGGCATCGACGCCACCGACGGCTACATGACCGTGGGTGAGATGTCCTCGACCTCGCTCGAAGCCTGCCTGGGCTACACCAACCCCGCCGACCGCGAGCTGTCCATGGTCTTCTCGTTTCACCACTTGAAGGTTGACTACAAGGACGGCAAGAAGTGGGAGCTTATGCCCGCAGACCTGGTCGAGCTGCAGCGCCTTTTGTCCACCTGGCAAGAGGGCATGCAGGCTGGCGGCGGTTGGAATGCCCTGTTTTGGGACAACCACGACCAGCCGCGCGTGGTCTCGCGCTTTGGGGACGACGGCTGTCTGCGCGTGGAATCGGCTCGGATGCTGTGCCTGTTCATGAACCTGCTGCGCGGTACCCCCTACGTCTACCAGGGCAACGAGCTGGGTATGACCAACGCGCACTTCACAAGCATCGAGCAGTACCGCGACGTCGAGAGCATCAACTACTACCGCATTCTTATCGACGAGGAAGGCAAGACGCCCGAGGAGGCCCTGCGCATCGTGGGCGAGCGCTCGCGCGACAACGCGCGCACGCCTATGCAGTGGGACGAGGGCACGGCGGCCGGCTTTAGCGACGGAGAGCCTTGGGCCACGATGGCCTGCGACGCGCCCGATTGCGACCAAAAGGCGATATGCGTCGAGCGCGAGGTGGACGATCCCAACTCGGTCTTTGCCTTCTACCAGCGCGTTATTGAGCTTCGCCACAAGATGCCGGTGATTTGCGACGGCAAAGTGAAGTTCCTGGACGCGGGCGCGGTGCCCGTAATGGCCTACGGGCGCTTTGGCCAGCTGGCCCGCGGCGAGCGCTTTGACGCGGCGGCTGCCGGCCCGCAGGACCTGCTCGAGCCGGGTTCTCTTCTCGTCGTGGCCAACTTCTGTGGGCAGGAGGCGCCGGTGGGCGAGCAGGTGCGCGCCCTTCTGGCCAACGGCAAGTGGGACGTGTTGGTGTGCGCCTACGACGACGCGCCGGTTGGCGACACCCTGCGCCCGTACGAGGGTGTCTGCTATATCCGCAGGTAGACGGGTTGTTGGGTAGGTAATTGGACGCGCCGCGGGGCTTTGTTTGGGTCTCGCGGCGCGCACTGTTTTGGGGGCGAGATGAGCGGGATCGAGCTTGTGGCTTCGGACATCGATGGAACCTTGTTGTTTGATTGGCGGGCTCGAAGCTTTGGACCAGAGGCCCTAGGCGCCGTCGAACACGTGCTTGACCAGGGCATTGTCTTTGCGGCGGCGAGCGGCCGACAGTACTTCAACGTGCGCGGTCTCTTTGGCCGTCTGGCCGATCGCATCCTGTACATCTGCGAGAACGGCACGCTGGTCATGGACGGCGGCAAGGTGTTCTATCGGGCGCCCGTGGACACGGCAGCCATGGTCCAGATGGCGGATTTCATCTTGGCGAGCAAAGCCCTGCACCTGTTGCTCAACGGGGTGAGCGCCTGCTATGTTCACCGCGACGACCAGTTGTTTTATGAGCGCACCGAGAAGGGCCTGGGCAACCTTACGCGCCCCTTCGACGACGCGCGCGATGTGGCGGACGACCTGGTGAAAGCCGGTATCTGGTTCGAGGACCCGGCAGACCCCGTGGCTCTGGCCGAGGTCGCCGAGCTCAAGGCCCGCTTTGGGAGCAGCTTTGAGCTGGTGAGCTCGGGCGTCGACTGGTACGACATCGTGCCCCGCGGTCAGAGCAAGGCCGTCGCCTTGGCTAAGGTGGGGGAGAGCCTGGGCATCGCGCCCGCGAACATGGCAGCCTTTGGCGACAACTACAACGATGTACCTATGCTGGATTTGGTGGGCCACCCCTATGCCATGGAGTCCGGAAAGCCGGAGCTTCTGCGTCTTAGCCCTCGCGTCCGCCCCTGTCGCAGCGTTCCTCAGACCCTGGAGGCCCTTTTGCGGCAGGACGCACAATAAAAAGAACGATATTGGGAAGCCGGATCGGCATTTGGCGCCCAAGTGCGTTATTTGCCCGTTTGCCAACTGGGCTTTTGTCGCTAAGAAGTCGGCTTGTTGGCCTTTGGAGAGATTCGGCTTCCCAATATCGTATTTCTTCTGCCGTCGCCTACTGCTGCGGCGAGACAAACCCGCTGTCTAGGGTGATGACGCAGGCGGCGTCGGGGCAGCGCTTGGCCACCGTGGCCATCACGCGGCTAAGAAGCTCATCGTCGCTGATGCCCAAATCGTCGGGACGCACCAGGTCAAAGGCTATGAAGCCGCTCTCGGCATGAACATCGTGGACCGAGAGCGCGCCGTCGATGCACTTAACCTGCCGATCGATCCAGCCGCGCAGGTCGTCGCCCGCGGGATCGCGCGTCACAATGGGGTCGTAGTGCAGGGTCAAGACGATGCCCATCTGCGCGTGGACGTCGCGTTCGATGGTGTCCAGCACTTCATGGTTGGCAAACGCGTCGCCTTCGCCCGCCATCTCTACGTGTGCGCTCGCAAAGCGCCTGCCTGGGCCGTAGTCGTGGACCATCAAATCGTGGGTCCCCAGAACGCCGTCGTACGACAAGATCTTGTCGCGTATCGCGTTGACGTCCTTCTTGCTTGGGGCTTGGCCCAGCAGCGGACTGATTGCATCTTTGATAAGCCCCGCGCCCGAGACGCAGATAAACACGCCCACGCACAGGCCCGCGATGCCATCCAGGTTGTACCCCGTGACAACAGAAACCACGGCGGCGAGAAGAACGCTTGCGGTCGTGACCACGTCGTTTCTGGAATCAGCAGCCGTCGCGCGCAGCGTCTCGGAGTCAATGGCGGCTCCCAGCCGCCCGTTGAGCCACATCATCCAGGCCTTGACCAGCATGGATCCCAATAGCACGGTAGCCGTCACGGGGCTAAAGTCCAGAGGGGTCGGGTTCATAACCTTTTGCGCCGACTCGATTAAAAGATTGATGCCAACGGCGCACACCAGCACGGCCACCGTAAGACTTGCCAGGTACTCAAAACGGCCGTGACCGTAGGGGTGCTCGGCGTCGGCGGGCTTGCTCGCCAGCTTGAAGCCAAAAAGACTCACGATGTTGCTCGACGC
>CAVEMP010000048.1:17254-34046 GCA_963616835.1 uncultured Oscillospiraceae bacterium
CAAAGAGAAAGGGGCGGCAACCATGGCGGCAATCATCGTACAGAACCTGGCACAAACAATCATTCTAGCTGCGCTTTTATGGGCAAGCGTTACCGATTTGCGGCAACGTGTTATCCCCAACGCCTGCGTGACGGCGGTGGTCGCCGCTTTCATGCTGCGCGCAATCGCGGCGCCCGGCTCGCAGGGCGCGCCGCATTGCCTGGCGGCGGGCTTTGCCCGCGCGTGCCTGGTCTTCTCGCTGCTGCTTCTTTCGGTGGCGTTCATGTCTCGGTTGGGTAGGGAAGAGGGGATAGGCGCGGGCGACATCAAGCTCTTCTCGGCGCTGGCAACAACAACGACCGTGATGGGAAGCTTGCAGCTCATTGGCCTGTCGTGCGTTATTGGCCTGGCCGCCAAGGCTGTGGTGGGCCTGGCACGGCAGCGGTCGGTGTCCCAGGCGGGCGCAAAGACGGCCGCCTTGCACTGGGGCCCGTCCGTGCCTAATCACGACGGCATTCCCATGGCCCCCGCTATCGCCGTCTCCTGGCTTTTGTTGCAGATAATGTCCGCGTGCGGCCTTTGACCTGCGGCGCGCTCGCGCTTTGGCTACACTAGGGGCCTTGAAAAGCGATGCAACACGTTAGGCCCTCACATGATCAAACTCGTCCTGTCCGACCTCGACCACACCCTGCTGTGGAGCGGCGACCAGCACATCATCACTCCGTATGCCCTCGATGCTATCCACGCCGCCCAGGACGCGGGCGTCCACTTTGCCCCGGCGACGGGCCGCATCTATCGCGACCTGGACCGCATGATGGCAGGCGACGCGCGCAGCTACCAGACCGCCGTGGTGAGCAACGGCCAGCTCGTCTACCTGGACGGCCAACTTGTCGACTCGACGCCCCTGGCGCACGAGGCGCTGGAAGGTCTCAAGGAGACCCTGGTAGACGTTCCGGACGCTTACTTGGTCGTCGAGTACAACGGCGAGAAGGTCGCCATCGACGTGGACCTGGACTACGTGCTGGCCCACAAGGACAATTTCTGGAAGGTCGAGCAAGCCTTCGAGGAAATCCCAGCCCAGCCCTGCTTCAAGGCCAACGTCCGTGTGGTGGGCACCTGGGAGCGCGCCTTGGAGGTCCGCGATTTTGTAGCCGAGAAGAACCCGGCTGTCGACCTCACCTGCCCCATGCCGGGCGTGGGCCACATCGACGTGACGCCGGCGGGCATGGGCAAGGAGCGCGGCGCCGAGTTCCTCATGCGCTACCTGGGCCTTACGCCCAACGAGGTCGTCTGCTTTGGCGACGCCGAGAACGACCTGTCGCTGCTGCGGCACTTTCCCAACTCGGTTGCCGTCGCAAACGCGATGCCCTCGGTCTTGGCGGCGACCCGCTGGCACATTGGCCCCGCAGAAGAGGAAAGCGTGGCCAACTGCCTTCTCGACATCGCCCAGGCCACATCTTGCGGCCGTATGCCGTCGTTTATGTGTGAATAGGCCCAAAACCTCGTATCATCTACTGCACGCGTCGCGAGCGCGCCCACGTCAAAGAAAGGCACCGAGCCATGAAGATCGCCGATAAGTTAGCCACCAAGCAGACCTTCTCGTTTGAGATTTTCCCGCCCAAGGGCGAGATGGCACTCGATACCGCTTACGGCATCGCCAGTGAGCTTACGGTCAACGAGCCCGACTGGATCTCGGTCACTTACTCGGCGGGCGGCTCGGGCAACTCGCAGAACACGGTCGACATCGCCTCTGACATCGAGTGCAAGCTGGGAACCACGGCGCTTGCGCACCTCACCTGCATGGGCGCTACCCGTGCAGACGTCGATGCTTACGTCGAGCGCCTTGAGGCCGCGGGCGTGCAGAACATTCTGGCCCTGCGCGGAGACAAGCGCCCCGGTGTCACCGTGGCAGACTTCGCCCATGCCAGCGACCTTATCGCCTACCTGCGCCAGAACCACCCCAACATGTGCATCGGCGCCGCCTGCTACCCCGAGGGCCACGTCGAGTCCCCCAGCGAGCAAGAGAGCTTCGACAGCCTCTACCTTAAGCAAGAGGCCGGCGCGGATTACTTTGTCTCGCAGCTCTTCTTTGACAACGAGGATTTCTACCGTTTTCGCGAGAAGTGCCTGCGCCACCGCGTGAAGCTGCCCATCGTAGCCGGCATCATGCCCTTCACCAGCGTCAAGCAGATTCAGCGCATGGCCTTCAACTGCGGCGCCTCCATCCCGGCCAAGGTCGTCAAGCGCCTGGTCCAGGCGGGCGACGATCCCGTTGACCAGGGCCGCGCCGGCCTTGAGTACGCCTGCGAGCAGCTGTGCGACCTGGCGGCAAACGGCGTGGACGGCCTGCACGTCTACAGCATGAACAAGCCCCAGATCGCGGCCGTTGCCCACAAGGCGCTCTGCGAGTGCGGCTATATTGCCAAGTAGCAGGCTCTGCCTTTGTCCGCCAACGTCGAACACTACCAGGTCGCGTCGGTCGATCGCGATGAGGTCCTGCGCTATTTGGGCTATGCGGGCCAAGCGATCGACCCCGAGCTGGACGCGCGGATCGATCAAGTCATTGCCCGCTGCCTGGACATCTGTCGTCCGGCCGGTACTTGGCGCGTCTTTGACGTCGAGAAGTGCGACTGCCTTTTGGACGGCACCCGTGCGGTGACGCTGGCGGGCACCTCGCTTGAGTTGCTTGGCAACTCGATCACCAAGCACATGGAAGGTGCCGTGGCGGTGGGCGCGATGGCCGTCACCGTTGGCATGGGGATCGAGGCCGAGCTACGGCGCCTGTCGCTTACCAACCCGGTTGACCAGCTCATCTTTGACGCGGCGGCCACGACGGCGGTCGAGCGCGCGGCCGACGCCTGCGAGGCCCGCCTGGTGGCCTACGCCCACGAACGGGGCCTCTACACCAACTTTCGCTTTAGCCCCGGCTACGGCGACATGCCGCTGGAGACCCAGCGGGTTCTTCTCGACAGCGTGGACGCTCAGCGGCGCCTGGGTATTACGTTGTCGCGCACAAACCTTATGACCCCCACCAAGAGCGTAACCGCCGTGGTGGGCATGTTCGACAAGCCTCAGCCCTCCAGCCACGCAAGCTGCAAGGACTGTCTGTGCCGCGACTTCTGCCACATCCGCGCCACGGGAAAGCCCTGTTGGGCGTAAGACCGGTCCCCGCGCCCCGCGTGCCCCAGTATGCCCCGCGGGCCCTATGCCATCAGCGCGCAAAGCCGCTCGATAAAGACCTCGTAGTCCAATACCCCCACAAGCCGCCCGATTTTATCGGGGTCCGACAGCATGCCGATCAGCGGGTCGAATACCTCGTAGAACGCATCGGCGTCGTTTTTGTTGAACGCCAGCATGAATACAAGGTTGACGCGGACGCCGTCCCAGTCGACGCCGCGCGCTGATGACAGCACGGCGATGGCACTTCTCGTCGCCCCCATGTGCACCGTGTGCGGGATGGCAAAGCGCGAAAAGGCCGTCGACGAGAGCTCTTCTCGGCGAAGAATCTCCTGCTCAAAGCCGGGGGAGACAAACCCTTGCTGCTCGAGTAGCCCGGCCATCAGGTGAATCGCTTCGTCGCGCGTTGCCACGCCGCTGGCCTCGCCGCACCTGTCGCAGGCAGAAACGAACAACTCAGGTTTAATCAACCCACGCAGGCTCGCCGTGACCCTTGCACGCACGCGTTCCTTGCGGATCTGCTCGACCACGCGGCCAATCTCCTTGCGGTCGGCGGGGGAGGGAAACGGGCTGATCATGATGACGGGGGTCCTTGAGTAGCATCTCACGGGAACGGTCGACACCAAAAGCTCGATCCCTGGCACGTAGTCAAGCTCGCTTTCGGTCGTCACTACGTCGACTACCAGGATGTCGTTCTCAAAGTACTGGCTAAGGAACTGCTGGATTTGCTTGTCGATTTGATAGTACGAGGGGCAGTACAGCGCAACCGGAACCTTGTCGGTAAGCTGCTTTTGCACCTCGATGCTGCTTCCCAAGTGAAACGCGATGTAGCCTATCTCGTCCTCGACGATCTCGAGGCCGGTCTTTTGCCCGATGGTCGCTGCCTCGGCCACGGCCGTGTCGTAGAGCAGGGGGCAAGAGCTTCGAATCTGCTGCGTAAGCGGGTTGCGCGCACGCTCGCCGCGGCGGGCACGCGCCAAGAGGTTCTTGAGATGCAGGGCAAAGCGCGTGCAGAAGTCGGGATCGCCCAAATCGATCCCAAAATGCTCTTTGAGGTCGCGAACCACATCGTCGACGAGCCCAAGGCACTCGTCGCCCACGTATTCGCGTAGGCCGTCCTGCGTGGCCTGGCGCCAATCGAGTCTGCTTGCCCTTGTGGAGACGAGAAGGGCGATCTCGTCGACCTCCGACGGCGGAAACGCTACCGCAAAACGCTCTTCGAGCCGTTGCGCGATTTTGGCGGCGATAACGTGTTCAATATCATTTACCTGCGGTTTATTGCCGTCCGCAGCGTCCACGGCCCCCTCGGCGTCCACACTGTGCCGCGCCCGCACACGGTCCATCGAGATGGTCGTGTGGAGCACGATGTTGATGAGCGAGTAGTCGTTTGCAAAACAGCGGTGCTCCGCGAGAACGCCCTGCACGCAGCTCAGGGTATAGGCCGGGTCGAGGTCGGGAAAGGCCTGTTGGATAGTGCCAAGATCAAGGAAGCTCGAGGTCGACTCCTGGTAAAGAAGCTCACTCAACAGCCGTCGCTTGTTCTTCTCGGAGCCTTCTGCCTCGATGTGGTTGTCGGCTTGAATAAGCCGCAGGTCAAAGTGGGCAAGCTTGCGCCGCAGGATAGAGAGGACCGTTTTCATGGTCGAGATGCTTATGTAGAGCTCTTCGCACAGATCAAAGACGTTGCAGCCGCCCGGCTCTTGGATCAGGCGCTTCATGATGAAGGCCGACCTCTCCAGGTTGTTCTGCGGGATATCAGCGACGAGACGTGCGTTGCTCGCCCCCGCCGCGTCGGCCCGGGAATCAGCCAACGCGTCGATTCGATAGCCGTCCTGCCCCGAAGCGATCTGCGCCGCCCCCGACTCATTGGCGCGTTTGACGTAGTTCTTCACCGTGCGGACCGAGACACCGAGCCTTTCGGACAGAACGCGGGCGGTAAGAGGCGTGGCGCTGGTCTTTAGAAGGCGAATCAACTCCTGTTCTTTGTCCTGCGCCACGTTGGTCTCCCTTCTGCTGCGCCCGCGTTTCGCGCGTTTGCCTTTGTGGTGGACATTGTATAGACCGCCGACAACGAAAACAGCGAAAAATTTCGCTCGAGTTTTGCACGAAACCCGTGCAGGCGCGCAGGCCATGCGATTTGCATGGGCCGGGTGCACAACGTCGGTTGAAGGGTGCGTGTCTGCGCGGGACTATGGTTTTGGGCCCAAGATAGACATAAGGAGCAAAGCATGAGAGAGTTCGAGTACGTTGTCACAGAGCCGGCGGGGCTGCATGCGCGCCCGGCGGCCAATCTCGTGCGCTTTGCCGCCGGGCTTGCCTCTTCGGTCAAGATTGGCCGTGCGGGCGCGGGCAAGACGGCAAACGCAAAGAGCGTCCTCAACGTTCTTGCCCTCGCGGTCAAGGCGGGCGACACCGTTTACTTCGAGGTCGAGGGCGCTACCGAGGAGCAAGACGCTCAAACCCTTTTCGAGTACTGCGAGAAGGAACTGTAAGGTACGTTCAGCGCTTTGTTTGGAAGGAAAGCATCCATGGCAGACAGGAACATCCTGCTCGTGTGCGGCAGCGGCGCCTCGAGCGGCTTTATGGCAAAGGCCATCCGCCAGGCGGCTAAGCAGCGCGGGCTTGATTGGAGCGTCCAGGCCCGCAGCGACTCGGTGGTCGAGGACTACATCGACCAGATCGACCTTTTGCTTGTGGGGCCGCACCTGTCTTACATGCTCGACGACCTCAAAGAGATCGCGCAGCCCTATGGCGTCGATGCCTGGATTATCCCCAAGGAGCCCTACGGCAGCCTCGATGGAGACGCCGTGTGTGACTTTGTTCTGGGCATCTTTGGCGATGAGTAGGGGCGTGCCATGGATAAGGTAATGGCCTGGATGACCAACTCGTTTGCGCCCAAGATGAACAAGCTCGCGCGCAACGCCTGGATCGCGGCAATCCAGGAGGCCATCCTCGCGGCGATGCCCATGATCTTCATTGGCTCGTTCGTCTCGCTGCTTACGGCGTTTGGCGGTCTGATCCCGGGTTTTCCCGACTTCACGCCCATCAATACGTTCTCGATGGGACTTCTCTCGCTTTACCTGGCGTATCTGGTGCCGTCGCTCATCTTGACCAAGAAGCGCAACAGGAAGACGGCCAAGGAGGCGGGCATCGCGGGCGTCGCGTTCTTCCTGCTCATCGCCGGGCCAAGCATCTCGGACGACGGCTCCAGCATTACCTTTGCCATCTCTAACCTCGGCAACGGCGGCATGATATCTGCCCTGTTCGCCGGCGTGTTTGTGGCCGCCGTGATGAATGCCTTCGCCAGTCGCTCGTTCTTTGGCGAAGACTCGGCCATCCCTGATTTCATCACCGTGTGGTTTGACGCGTTGATTCCCATCCTGATCATCATCGTCGCGGGCTGGCTCTTTACCTTCCGGCTAAAGGTCAACCTGTCCAACATCGTTTGCGCCGTGTTTAGCCCCATTGTGTCTGTTGGTGACAGCGTCTTAGGATTTACGTTCTTCTACTTCTTTGAGTACTCGTTCCTGTACACATTTGGCATCTCTACCTGGGTTTTGATGCCTCTCGAGACTACGCTTCTTATGAATGGCATCGCGGCTAACCAGGCCGCGGTGGTCGCGGGCCAGGCTGCGACGGCCGTCAATGCCTACGGCGTTGGCTACTACTGGAGTATGGGCGGCGGCGGGGCGACTTTGGCGCTCGCCATCATGATGTTGCTGCTTGCCAAGTCCCAGAAGTGCAAGATCATTGGCAAGGCGAGCATCGTGCCGTCCATCTGCAACATCAACGAGCCGCTGGTCTTTGGCGCTCCCATCGCTTTCAACCCAATCCTCATGGTCCCAATGTGGATCATCGGTCTTCTCGCCCCGCTTGCCACGTGGCTCGTCATCCACTTTGGCATCGTGCCGCCTGTCACCACTACCTGGGCGTTTTGGTACCTGCCGCAGCCCATCTGCGCCTACGCCGTTGGCGGCGTCGCGGGAGTCGCGTTTAGCCTGGCCATTTTTGCCCTGTCCTGGGTGATTTACCTGCCCTTCTTTAAGGTCTACGACAAGCAATGCCTTGAAGAGGAGCAAGCCCGCGCCGCCGAGCAGGCAAAGAAGGCCGCCGAGAAGACCGAGGACGCCACGGGCGCCGAGCCTGCCGCCAATCTGGCCGCGCTCGAGTAGGCCGCACAGAGACAAAACCCGGCGGCGAGCCCGCGCGCCCTTCTCGCCGCCAACCTCAAAGGAGTTGCTCATGCACACTAACGAAGAGCTCAACCAAGCGGCCATGCAGATCATCCTTCACGCCGGCGACTGCCGAGAACTTCTTGGCGAGGCGGTGAACATGGTCTTGGCCGATGCCCCGGCCGCTGACGTTGACGCCAAGGTTCACGAGGCCAAGGCCCAAATAGCAAAAGCCCACTCGCTGCATACCGACATGATCCAGGACTCCATCGAAGACGATGAGCTCCACACAACGCTGCTCTTTACCCATGCTCAGGACACTCTCATGACCATCAACAGCGAGATCAGCCTGACGCAACAGCTTATTGCCCTATACCGAAAACTTGAGGAGAAGATCCATGACTAACAACCAGAAACTCAACGTGCCCGACGGTTTTCCTAAGGACTTCCTGTGGGGCGGCGCCATCGCAGCCAACCAGGCAGAAGGCGCCTGGGACGTGGACGGCAAAGGCCCTTCCATCGCCGATGCCGAGATTTTGCCCGAGACCTATGACCGCAAGCAGGTCGTTGGCTTTAGCCACACCAAGGCCGAGGTCGAAGAGGCCATCGCCGACCGCGAGGGCAATTATCCGCGCCGCCGCGGCATCGATTTCTACCACACCTACGCCAGCGACCTTGAGCTTATGGCCGAGATGGGCTTCAAGTGCTTCCGCACCTCGTTTGCTTGGAGCCGTATCTTCCCCAACGGCGACGACGCCCAGCCCAACGAGGCAGGCCTTGCGTTCTACGACCGCCTGATCGACAAGATGCTCGAGCTTGGCATCGAGCCCGTCATGACCATCTCGCACTACGAGATGCCCGCAAACCTCGTGACGAGCTACGGCGGCTGGAGCGACCGCCGTCTTGTAGGCTTCTTCGAGCGTTATGCCCGCACCCTGCTCGAGCGCTACCACGACAAGGTCAAGTACTGGATTCCCATGAACCAGATCAACTGCTTGGGCGGTTGGGGAGAGTTTGGCAGCCTGGGCCTTTTGCGCGGCGAGTACGAGTCGTACAGCTCGAAGGTCTTCCAGGCCGTGCACAACCAGTTTGTGGCAAGCGCGCTGACGGCAAAGATCGCGCATCAAATCGACCCGGAGCTTAAGATTGGCGTGATGACCTGCGCAAATACGCTCTACCCGCTTACCTCTAAGCCCGAGGACATGCTTGCGGCCGAGCGCGCGACCGACCTCAACGACAACTTCTACACCGACGTGCTTGCGCGCGGCGAGTACCCTGGCTACATGCTGCGCTTCTTCAAGGACAACGGCATCGAGCTTGACGTGGCCGACGGCGACCTTGATCTTTTGCGCGAGAACACCGTGGACTTCATCTCGTTCTCTTACTACTCCACGATGGCGGTCACGTCGAAGGACATCTTCACGTCGGTCCACAACCCCGAGCTCAAGGAGTCCATCTGGGGCTGGCCGGTCGACCCCACCGGCTTTAGGATTGCCTTCAACCGCTACTGGGAGCGCTACGGCCTGCCGATCTTTGTGGCCGAGAACGGCCTGGGCGCCCTGGACACCGTCGAGGACGGCCAGGTCCACGACCAGTACCGCATCGACTACCTGCGCGATCACGTGAGTGCGATGCGCGACGCCGTGCGCGACGGCGTGGACGTCTTTGGCTATGCCTCTTGGGGCCCGATCGATATCGTCTCGTGCTCCCAGGGCGAGATGTCCAAGCGTTACGGCTACATCTACGTCGACCTTGACGACAAGGGCCGCGGCACCGGTGCTCGTATCAAGAAGGACAGTTTTGCCTGGTACAAGCACGTGATCGAGACCAACGGCGAGGAGCTCTAAGCTCGCGGGCCGGGTGCGCGGGCCCTGCGTGCCCGGCCTTTTTTCTACCTTTCCCTTATCAAACTTTTCTTGTGCGCATGGGTGGCGCCGTGTATCGATCGCGGTATGCGGCACCGGCCTGGCCGCGGCATGCCGCGGCGGCGCCTTTACCGAAAGGAACACGAGCATGGCCGACAACAAAGAGCTTGCCCAAAGCATCATCGATGCCGTGGGCGGGACAGAAAACGTCACCTTTTGCACCCACTGCATGACCCGCCTGCGCTTTGTCCTCAAAGACTTTGGGGCCGCAGACAAAGAGAAGATCGACTCCCTTAAGGGCGTCGCCGGCTGCCTGGAATCCGGCGGCCAGCTCCAGATCATCATCGGCACCACCGTCGATAAGGTCTACGACGACGTTTGCGCCGTCGGCGGCTTTGCCAAAGAGGCGCCCGTCTCCGACGAGGCCGGCGCAGGCGGCGAGAAGAAAAAGCTCACGCCCAAGCAGGTCGTCGACAACGTGCTCAACACCGTTTCCAACTGCCTGACGCCGCTTTTGCCCATCATGATCGGCGCTGGCCTGGTGCGCATGCTGGCCACTCTCTTTGGCCCGACTATGCTGGGCCTTCTCGCCGCGGACAACTCCACTTACCGCATCCTCAACATCGTGGGCGACGCGGCCTTCTACTACCTGCCCGTTTTTCTCGCCATCACCGCGTCGAAGAAGTTCAACTGCTCGACGGTGCTCTCGGTGCTCTTTGCCGTCGTGATGCTTCACCCCGACTTTTTGCAGGTTGTCTCGGATGGGCAGCCCTTCTCGGTCTACGGCATCCCGATGAAGCTCACGACCTACTCCAACACCATCGTGCCGACGCTTTTGGCTACCTGGGTCTTCTCGTACGTGGAACGCGGCCTTAAGCGCGTCGTGCCTGATGTGCTGCGATCCATCGCCATCCCCACGCTGTCGATTCTCATCATGCTGCCGCTGGAGCTTTGCGTCCTTGGCCCCATCGGAGCGGTTATTGGCGACGGGATTGGCGCCTCGGTCACCACGCTGCGCTCTGTGCTTGGGCCTCTGGCCGTTGCCCTTCTCGCGGGCACCTACCTGCTGCTTGTTGCCACGGGCATGCACCTGGCGCTCTCGGCCGTGGCCATCACGATCTTTACCAGCCAGGGCTACGAGAACATGGTCTTTGTGGGCCTGCCCGTTGCCATGTTCGTATGCATGGGGCTGGCGCTGGGCGTCTTTCTTCGCGGCCGCGATGCCGATACAAAGGAGCTTGGCCTGAGCTGCCTGCTTGCGCAGGCGCTGGGCGGCGTGTCCGAGCCCACCATCTACGGCGTTATCCTGCGCCACCGCTGGACCATCCTCTACACGTTTATCGGCGGCTTTGCGGGTGGTTTGTGGGGTGGCATCACCAACGTGACGTTCAACAACTTCTCGTCCACCAATGTCCTTCTCCCCATGTGCTACGTGGGCTCTGTGTCCAACATGGTCAACGGCTGCATCTCGCTTGTCATTGGCTTTGTCGTGACGCTGGCGCTCACGCTGGTGTTTGGGCTTGAGGGTCCCAAGGCTCGCAAGAGCGCCTAGGGCCTGGGACCGTGCCCTTCCTCAAGCCGCCCGATGTTTGTACAAACTCGACCACTTTAGAGATTCGGCCGCCGCTGGTGTCATAATGTCCAAATGACCAATCGCAGCCACCCGCTGCTTACCCCATACAGTCGAGAGGTACAACATGACTCAAGACGGCGAGAAGAAATTCAGCTGCCCCTGGCCCCAGGACCGCCTGTCCGCTCGCAAGCTGCGCGTGAAGGACGATTACCTGCAGCGCGTTTTGGACGGCGAGGAGTTTTTGGTCTTCGACGGCGGCATGGGTACCCAGCTGCAGGAGCGCGGCCTTGCCGCCGGCGAGCTGCCCGAACTTTTGTGCCTCACCAACCCCACAGAGATCGCCGACGTCCACGCCGCCTACGTGGCCGCCGGCGCAGACGTCGCCACCACCAACACCTTTGGCGCCAACCGCGACAAGCTGGGCGACGCCGCCACGGTCGAGCAGATCTTCGAGGCCGCCGTCGCCTGCGCACGTAAGTCGGGCGCCCGCTACGTGGCTGCAGACATCGGCCCCACCGGCCAGCTCTTGGAGCCCATGGGCACCCTGCCCTTCGACGACGCCTACGACCTCTTTGCCCAGCAGGCCAAGGCGGCCACCGCGGCGGGCGCCGACCTCTTTATCATCGAGACCATGGCTGACCTGGCCGAGGCCAAGGCCGCACTTCTCGCCGTGCAAGAGAACTCCGACCTGCCCGTCTTTGTGACCATGACCTTTGCCGAGGACGGCCGCACCTTCCTGGGCACCACGCCCGAGGTGGCCGCGGTAACCCTCTCGTCGATGGGCGCCAACGCCGTGGGCATCAACTGCTCGCTGGGTCCCAACGATCTCTTGCCGCTGGTAGAGCGCATGATTCCTTGGGCCAAGTGCCCCGTGATGGTCCAGGCCAACGCGGGCCTGCCGCGCGTCGTGGACGGCAAGACGGTCTTCGACGTTCACCCGCCCGAGTACTGCGAGGCCGTGGCCAAGATGCTTGACCTGGGCGTCACCATCGTGGGCGGCTGCTGCGGCACCACGCCCGCCTACATCGTGGGCGAGCGCGCCCTTCTCGCCAACCGCAAACCTTGCAAGCCCGCCCCGCGCGACTGGTTCTGCGTGGCCGGCCCGCAGAGCATCTGCGCTTTGCAGATGGGCCAGGTGGGCGTCATTGGCGAGCGCATCAACCCCACGGGCAAGAAGAAGATGAAGGAGGCCCTGCGCGAGGGCAACCACGACTACATCATGGGCGAGGCCATTTCGCAGACCAACGCCGGCGCGCAGATCCTGGACGTTAACGTGGGCCTGCCCGAGATCGACGAGCGCGCCACCATGGTTCAGCTTGTGGCCGAGCTGCAGGGCGTGACCACGCTGCCGCTGCAGATCGACACGGCAGATCCCCAGGTTATCGAAGCGGCCGTGCGCAGCTACCCCGGTAAGGCCCTTATCAACTCGACCAACGGCAAGGACGAGATCCTGGCCCAGGTCCTGCCCGTGGCCAAGCATTATGGCTGTGCCATCGTGGGCCTCACGCTTGACGAGGACGGCATCCCCGCCACCGCCGAGGGCCGCATTGCCGTGGCCAAGAAGATCGTGGCGGCAACCGACGCCATTGGCATCCCCCGTCACGACGTAGTCATCGACTGCCTGTGCATGGCCTGCTCGACCGATCAAGAGGCCCCGCGCCAGATTCTGGCCGCCATCGCTGGCGTCAAGCGCGAGCTGCCGGGCGTGCGCACCGTCTTGGGCCTTTCCAACATTAGCTTTGGCCTGCCCTTTAGGCCCCTTATCAACGCGACCTTCCTGGCTGCAGCTTTCGCGGCCGGTCTTGACCTGGCCATCATGAACCCGCTGGTGGCGCGCATGATGGACGTCATCGACTCGTGGCGCGTGCTTTCTGGCGAGGACGAGGGCGCGCGTCACTACGTCGAGGTAAACGGTAACCGTAAGGACGGTGTGCCCGTGACGGCTGCCCTGCCGGCCCAGGCAGCAGGCGAGAAGACCGCGGCCCCCGCCGGCGCCGCCGCGACCCCCGAGGAAGAGGCTCGCGAGCTGGTCTTGGCCGGTCGCAAGGGCCCAATGCCCGAGGTCATCTCGCGCGTGCTGGCCAATCACGACGTGATGTATGCCATCACCGAGGTCTTGATCCCGGCCCTTGACGAGGTGGGCGTTCGATTTGAGAAGGGCACGTTCTTCTTGCCGCAGCTCATGGCCGCAGCCGAGGCCGCCAAGGCGGGTTTCGAGACCATCCGCGCCGCCAGCAAGGGCGCTGAGGGCGCGGAGGCCATGCCCGCAAAGGGCAAGGTCGTGGTCTGCACGGTCCACGGCGACATCCACGACATTGGCAAGAACATCGTGCGCATGCTGCTGGAAAACTACGGCTACGACGTCATTGACCTGGGCCGAGACGTGCCCCCGCAAGACGTTGTGGACGCCGTGATCAAAGACCACGTCCTTCTCGTGGGCCTCTCGGCGCTTATGACCACGACGGTGCCCGCCATGGCTCAGACGATCGAGCTTCTGCGCGACCAGGCCCCGTGGTGCAAGGTTGTTGTGGGTGGTGCCGTGCTTAACCCCGAGTACGCGCAGATGGTGGGTGCCGACTACTACGCCAAGGACGCCACCGAGACGGCCCGCATCGCCGGCGAGGTGCTGGGGTAGGGCACCGGTCGCGCAGGCGTCGCTCGCACCTGGCCCGCCTCGCGCCGCGCCCGGACCGCGCCAGCCCAAACCAGCCGCAGTTCACCGCCCCAATCGCCAATCGAAAAAAAGCGCCGGGAGAGGCCCTTCGACCTCGCCCGGCGCCCTTCTCAGTGCGTCTGCTGGTGTGCCCTACAAGATGGTCCTCTCAACCGCCTTGTGCCACCCGGCCAGAAGCCGGTCTGCCTGGGCGACGTCCATCTTGCGCGTGAAGACGTCGTCGGTCGTGCGCAGGCCGCGCAGCTCGTCGGTGCCCGACCAAAAGCCCGTGGCCAGGCCCGCCAGGTAGGCCGCGCCCAGCGAGGTGGTCTCGAGGTTCTGCGGACGGTGAAGCTCGCAGCCCAAAAGGTCTGCCTGGAACTGCATGAGGAAGTTGTTGGCGCTGGCTCCGCCGTCCACGTTAAGAACACCCAGGTCGCCGCCTGCGTCTGCCGCCATGGCGTCGGATAGGTCGCGGATCTGGTATGCCAGGGCCTCAAGGGCGGCGCGGGCAATGTGGGCGCGACCGGCACCGCGCGTCAGGCCGTAGATCGCGCCGCGAGCCCCGCTGTTCCACCAGGGGGCACCCAGGCCGGTGAAGGCCGGCACGATGTAGACGCCGCCGGTGTCGGGGATGCTCAAGGCCAAGGCCTCGGTCTCGGCCGCGGTGCCAATAATGCCCAGCTCATCGCGCAGCCACTGGATTAAGGCGCCCGCCACAAAGACCGAGCCCTCAAGCGCGTAGACCAGCCCGTCGTCAGAAGGCGCGCTTGCGGCCACCGTGGTCACCAGGTTGTGCGTGCTGGCGCGGGCCCCGTGGCCGGTGTGCAGCAGCATGAAGCAGCCGGTGCCGTAGGTGTTCTTGGCCTGCCCCGCCTCAAAGCAGCACTGGCCAAACAGGGCCGCCTGCTGGTCGCCGGCCACGCCCGTGATGGGGATGCCTGCGGGAATCCCGGGGTAGCTCGTCTCACCAAAGAAACCCGAGCTGGGGCGCACCTCGGGCATCATCGAGGCTGGGATGCCAAAGAGGTCCAGCAGCTCTTGGTCCCAGCACCCGCGGTGGATGTCAAACAGCATCGTGCGGCTTGCGTTGGTGGGGTCGGTCGCGTGCACCAGGCCACCGGTCAAGACCCAGATAAGCCAGGTGTCCACGGTGCCAAACAGCAGCTCGCCTGCCTCGGCGCGCTCGCGGGCGCCGGGAACGTTGCGCAGAATCCAGCAAATCTTGCTGGCCGAGAAGTAGGCGTCTGGGAGAAGACCGGTCTTGGCGCGGATCTTCTCGGCAACCTCGGGCGAGCCGCACAGCTCTTCTACCAGGTTGGCGCTGCGGCGGCACTGCCACACGATGGCGTTCATTACGGGGGCGCCGGTGGTGGGGTCCCATACAATGGTGGTCTCGCGCTGGTTGTCGATGCCGATGGAATCGATGTTCTCGGCGGTGAGCCCGTGCTTGGCGATAAGCTCGGTTAGGCACCCTAGCTGCGAGAAGAGAATCTCTTGGGGGTTGTGCTCGACCCAGCCGGGCCGCGGAAAGATTTGTTGGAACGGCCGTTGGACGACGTCGAGCATCTTGCCCGCCCGGTCAATCAACACGGCGCGTGAGCTGGTGGTGCCTTGGTCAAGCGCAATCACGTACTTCTCAGTGCTCATGACAAACCTTTCTTTCTAGCCAATCCGATACTGCCTTGTACACCTGCATGTTTTCCTCTTCATTTAGGATTTCGTGGCGCATGTGGGGGAAGATTTTGCAGGTAACGTCTGTGGAACCGGCTTCCTTGGCGAGAAGGGCCGCGGCTTCGACGCCTTTTCCCATGTCGCCCACCGGGTCTCCGTCGCCGCCGATGTAGAAAAGCGGCAGGTCGTGCGGCACGGCCTGTGCGCACGCCTTGGAGCAGGCCGTGGCCGTGAGGTTGGTCAGCGCGCAGTAGCCGCCCGCGCTGAACATGAAGCCGCACTCTTTGTCGTCGATGTAATCGGCCACGTTTTGCTTGTTGTGCGAGAGCCACTCCAGGCCGGTGGGGCCGGGCACGGCCTTGCTGTAGGCGCCCGAGCCCAGGCTGTCCAGGGTCTTGGACAGGTAGTCTTGCCCGCGCACGGCCGCGACCAACCGTGCCGCTGCGTGACCTGCCTTAGAGGTTGCCACCGGGATGGTTCCCGTGCCGCAGATCACAGCGCCGGCGAGGCCGTCCGCGTGCTTGGAAAGATAGACGCGCGTGATAAAGCTGCCCATCGAGTGGCCAAAGAAGACATAGGGGACGTCCGTGCCCACCATGCCTTGAACCAGGCCGCGCAGGTTGTGCTCGTCTTCAACCAAGGCCAGGTCACCGCCCTTGGCAGGCATGCAACCCTGCTTGCCGGGCGCCGCCGAGCGCCCGTGTCCAATGTGGTCGACTCCGCAGACGACCCAGCCCAGCCCGCACAGGTAGCGGGCAAAGTCGTCGTAGCGGCGGATGTGCTCGCTCATGCCGTGAACCAGCTGGACCACGCCCGCGGGCGCCACGGTCTTCTCGCCGCCTTCGTCGTCTGATCCGGGCGCCATGCCCGCCGGCCACCAGATCTTTGCGTGAATGGTCGACGCCCCGTCTGCCGAGGCAAACGTGATGTCTTGGGTCGTTATCTGGTTAGTCTTAGCGGTGGTTGCCATGCCGGTCTCCTTTGGTTGGTCGGGCGATGTGTCATTTCATCTTTCCCAGAAAGTCGCCGACGCCATTCGGCCGCGCGCAAGATTGACGGCCACCGGCGCCTCCTTGGGGGTATACGGTGTAAAGACCAAACAGGAGAGGGGTTTGTTATGGCAGTTGGCAACCATTGCTGCGATTGCGTCTTTGCGTCGTTTACCCAAAACGAGCACACCGGCAGGTGGCAGGGGGCATGCAGCCGCGGCTACACCCTTTGTGACCCGCATGTCCACGAAAGCCCGGACAACCATTTTGTCGACGACGTTGCCAAGCTCGTTCCCGTGGTCGACCCCACGGGCAAGGAGTACCTGCGCACCTCCAACGTCTGCGACCGGTTCCTGCGCCCCCAGTCCCAAGCCGGGCGGTAGGCCTTTTTTCGGACTCCGGGATATTTTTTGCGAAAGACGGGCGCACTCGGCGAACTTTGCGGGTAGCCCCGTTTTTCTTGCTTTGCCGACCTGCAGTTTTGTCCGCGAGAAACCTTGGCTCGCGACCAAGTTCTTGGACTGCGCCCGTCTTTCGTTGTTATTTAATTGCGACGGCCGGGTTTGCGCCCAAGCCCGGCCGTCGCGGCGCTAATTACAGCTGGTAGATCTTCGTGAACTTCTCGGTGAGGTAATCGGTGTAATACGTTGGCGAAAAGTGCTCGCCGCACGAGGCCAAGATCAGCTCGTCGGAGTCCTTGGCGCGGCCGT
>CAVEMP010000049.1:0-4420 GCA_963616835.1 uncultured Oscillospiraceae bacterium
GACGAGACTGCTATTCTCGCTAAGAGGAAAAACATCAAGAACAAGGTGAAGCAGGGACGCGTCTCCCGTGCCTTTGGCCTTATTGGCCAGGGCTTTAAGACCTTGTTTGGACAAGACCAGGAGTAGGAATGACCGCAGGCCAGACGACCACCTTGACAATCGAGCGCATGAGCTATGGCCCCGAGGCCATTGCGCACACCGAAGAAGGCAAGGCTGTCTTTGTCACAGGGGGTATAACGGGCGACACCGTTTTGGCCCAGATCGATTCTGAGGCTAAGAGCTATGCCAAAGCCCACGTGCTGGAGGTCGTCGAGGCGTCGCCCTCGCGCGTCGTTCCCGCCTGCCCCTATGTAGGCGTCTGCGGCGGCTGCCCCTGGGCCGCCATGGACTACAAGCTACAAGCCGCGACCAAGCGCGAGGGCGTCGTCGACCAGCTCGTGCGCGTGGGACACATGGACCGCGAAGCCGCCGAGGCGCTGGTTGCCCCCTGCGAGTCGCCCTCGGAGCCCTGGGGCTACCGCAACAAGGTCGAGCTGGCCGTGACCGAGCAGGCAGGTCGCGTGCGCCTGGGGATGCACGCTCAGGCGGGGACAGGCGTGGTCAATGTCAAGACCTGCGCCCTTCTCTCCAAGCGCTACCAGGGCGCCGTCAAATCGGTGGCGGGCGCCCTGTCCTACCTGGCGGGCTCCAACGACCTGGGACTTGAGCGCGTGGGCATCCGCGCCTCGGCGCGCACCAAGGACGTCGAGGTCGCGCTTTGGAACCGCCCCGGCGCCTTCCCGCGCGCTCAGGTGGCTAAGGTGCTGGGCGACGCCCTTAAGCCCACCTCGGTCTCGCGCGTCATGCAAAAGGGCCCGGCCAAGGCCCGCAAGATCGCCGGCGTCGAGTGCCTTTCGGGCAAAGGCTGCTGGGAAGAGCTTGTGGCCGGCAACCGCATGCGCGTCTCGGCCCCGTCGTTTTTCCAGGTCAACACCAAGGGTGCCGAGAAACTCGTCGAGCTTGTGATCGAAGGCCTTGACCCTCAGCCCAACGACGAGGCCATGGACCTCTACTGCGGCGCCGGCACCTTCACCGTGCCTTTGGCCCAACGTTGCGCGTACGTCTCGGCCGTCGAGTCCTACGGCCCGGCCGTGCGCGATTTGCGCCGCAATCTGGAGAAGATCAACCTGGACAACGTGGACGCCATCGGCGGCGACGCCGGGCGCGAGTTTCCTTACACCGACGCCGACGTCATCGTGGTCGACCCGCCCCGCTCGGGCCTTGCCTCCGAGGTCGTCGAGCAGCTCTGCGACCAGCCGGCACGCGCAATAGCCTATGTCTCTTGCGACCCAGCGACCCTGGCCCGCGACCTCGCCCGCTTTATCGATGAGGGCGTCTTTACTCCGGTGAGCGTGACCCCGGTAGATCTCTTTCCCCAGACCTTCCACGTCGAGACGGTCACGATCTTAAAGCGCGTCTAACAACCAAGGAACCACAATGAAAAAAGCACTAACTCGCATTCTGTGCGTTCTTCTCGCCGGGATGCTCTTTGCCATTGCGCAGGCAATGCCCGCTACCGCAGCTAGCGAGACCACCACAGACACAGCCGTGGCAGCAAAGCTTGCCGGCAAGACCGCCGGTGTCATGACGGGCACACCGCAAGACGAGATAATCAAACAGACAGCGCCGGATACAGAGATCTTGTATTTCAACTCGATGTCCGACATCCTGCTGGCCCTTCAGTCGAAGAAAATCGATTACTTCGTTTTATCGACGGTCAACTACACCTTTATGGCCCAGGATTATCCCGGCCTTGGCTATCTTGACAACACCCTAAAGACCTACGATATCGGCGCGATTTTTCCCAAGACCCAGAAGGGCGAGAACTTGCGCGCCGAGTTCAACACCTATCTGCAGCAAATAACGAACTCCGGCGAGCTTAAGCGCCTGCAGGAATACTGGCTTACGCCCAACGACTGGGAAAACATCGACATCCCGTCAAGCGGCCAGAACGGCACGCTTCGTATGGCGACTTCTAACACTTTAAAGCCATTCTCCATGGAGCTCAACGGGCAAAATGCCGGCTTAGACATTGCGATTGCCGCGGGCTTTTGCAAGGCAAATGGCTATGGGCTTGAAATCGAGAACACCGACTTTGCCGGGGGGCTGTCGGGCATCGCTTCCGGCGTCTATGACTTGGCGGCCGGGCAAATCGCCTACACCCAAGAGCGCGCCCAAAGCGTACTGTACTCAGACTTCTACTACACGCAGACCATAGTACCGATCGTGCGCGCATCGGATTTCAAGGCAGATGAGGTCGTTAGCTCCACGGCCGACGGTCAAAGCGCCGGCTCGGGCCAAAGCGGCGAGAACCCCCTTTTGACGGGCATCCGCCGCACCCTGGTTGACCAGGACCGCTGGAAGAGCATCCTGGCTGGCCTAGGCACGACCCTGATCATTACCTTCGCCGGTTTTGCGCTAGCAAACGTGCTGGGAGCCCTTCTCTGTGCCGCAGCATTGTCGCGCAGCCGAGCGGCCCGAGCCTTTGCGCGCGTCTACTCGGGCTTGGCACAGGGCCTACCTATCGTCGTGGTGCTCATGGTCCTCTACTACATTGTCTTTGCCGGGCTCAAGGCCAATAACGTGCTGGTAGCTTCCGTGGGTTTTGGCCTGGTCTTTGCGGCCTACCTTGAGCAGCTGTTCGAAGGAGGCATTCGAGGCGTCGACGCCGGCCAGCGCGAGGCAGGCCTGGCCTCGGGCCTAACCGCGCGCCAGACCTTCCTGGGCATCGTTTTGCCGCAAGCCGCACGCGCCTCAATCACCGGGTACTTCTCTAACCTTATTAACCTCATGAAGGGCACGGCCGTCGTGGGTTATATCGCCGTGGCCGACCTGACCAAGGCAGGAGACGTCATCCGCAGCGCCACTTACGACGCCTATGTGCCCATCCTTACCGTCACCGCGATCTACCTACTTATGACCGGGGTCTTTATCGCGTGCATGTCCTTGGTTAAGCGCGCTTTTGCCGGGTCGCGAACCAGGAAAGCAGGTGAGGCAGCATGAGCCTGATGGAAATCCAGCATTTGTCCAAGTCCTATAGCAACGCGACGCCCATCAAAGACATCAATGCCGTTATCGAGAAGGGTGACGTCATCTCTATCATCGGCCCTTCCGGCACCGGCAAGTCTACCCTTTTACGCTGTCTCAACAGGTTGGAAGAGCCT
Organism: uncultured Oscillospiraceae bacterium; assembly: GCA_963616835.1. Taxonomy (GTDB): domain Bacteria; phylum Actinomycetota; class Coriobacteriia; order Coriobacteriales; family Atopobiaceae; genus Paratractidigestivibacter. The sequence continues at coordinate 3,204 of CAVEMP010000049.1, forward strand.
ACGAGCGGTACCGTGATCTTTAACGGAGAAGACCTGGGCGCTGCGGGCTGCGACCTTTCGCTCGTGCGCCGCAAGATGGGCATGGTATTTCAGTCCTTCAACCTCTACAACCACATGAGCGTCATCGATAACATCATGTACGCGCCGGTAAAGGCCCTGGGCCTCCCGCGCGACGAGGCCCGCGAGCGCGCTTTGAAGCTCCTGCGCGCCGTTGGCCTTGTCGAGAAGAAAGACAGCATGCCCAACGAGCTTTCGGGCGGCCAAAAGCAGCGCGTGGCCATTGCGCGCACCCTTGCCATGGAGCCCGAGGTCATATTGTTCGACGAGCCCACGAGCGCCCTTGACCCGACCATGGTAGGTGAGGTCCTGGCCGTCATCAAGCACCTGGCGCAAGACGGCATGACCATGCTCATCGTGACCCACGAGATGCGGTTTGCCAAAAACGTCTCTAATCGCGTCTGGTACGTTGACCAGGGCGTTATTTACGAGGACGGCACACCCGAGCAGATCTTTGACCACCCCCGGCGCGAACAGACCCGCCGTTTTATCAACCAGCTTAACGGCATCAAAGAGACCTTCGTCGTAGGCACCTTCGACTACCTGGGCCTGCTGACCAAGCTACGTGATCTTAGCCTCAAGAAGACGCTCGCCCCCGCCTATGTAAACAGCATCGAGACGGTCATCGAGGAGGTTTTTCTGCAGACTATCCTATCCACACTATCACGCGACACGCAGGTGACCTTCTCGCTTGAGCACTCAGAGAAAAACGGGTCGTGCGAGATTCGCATAAGCTGGGGCGGCCCGTCCGCGAATCCCCTCATGTCCATGGACGAGCTCTCTGCGCGCCTGGCAAATCACGCGGCAAAAGAGATCAAGTACGCCTACGAGGCCAAGACAAACATCGTGACCGTCGCCGTTAGCGAGTAACCCGCGTCCTTGCCCTTTACGTTTGGGGTCTTGTCAAAAGCGTGCGCCCTTCTCGCCGTATAAACTCCTTAAGTTAATATCGGTTAACTACTAGGAATAAACGCCAGGTCACGCCACCAGAATGTTTTTGGGCTATTCTCTAAAACTTGTTGCGCGCCACGCAGAAACAAGGTACAAACAGTATGAAACTTGGGTAAGGGACCCAGGCAAGAGAGAGGATTTCCCATGAAGGCAACTGTTAACGAGGATTGCATCGGCTGCGGTATGTGCGAGGGCACCTGCCCCGACGT
>CAVEMP010000050.1:0-3201 GCA_963616835.1 uncultured Oscillospiraceae bacterium
GGCACGCCCGCGCGCAGGAACATATCTTCCAAGATACGCGACTGCGCGTTGGTGCGGTAAAACACGGCCATATCGTCGTAGGACTCGCCGCCGTCGTGGAGCTTCTCGATCTCGGAGCCGATCCAGCGGCCCTCGTCACGCTCGTCCGATGCCTGGAAGAGTTTGATCTTCTCGCCGTCGCCCTCGGTCGTGAACAGGCGCTTTGCCTTGCGGCGAGAGTTGTGGGCCACCACAGCGTTGGCGGCGGCCAGGATGTGGCCGGTCGAGCGGTAGTTTTGTTCCAACCTCACCACGCGGGCGTCGGGATAGTCCTTCTCGAAGTCCAGGATGTTTTGAATGTCGGCGCCACGCCACGAGTAAATGGACTGGTCGTCGTCGCCCACGACCATGAGGTTGCGGTACTTGCCGGCAAGCAGGTTGGTGATGGCGTACTGGACATGGTTGGTGTCCTGGTACTCGTCGACGCTGATCTGCTGGAAGCGGTCCTGGTAGCTTTCGAGCACCTGTGGGTTCTTGGAAAGAAGCTCCAACGTCTTGAGCAGCAGGTCGTCGAAGTCCATGGCGTTGGCTCGGGCCAGGCGACGGTCAAGCTCGCGATAGACGCGGGCGCAGGCGCGGTCGGCCGGGTTGGTGGAGCTGGCCATCTCGTCGGGCCCTACCATGGCGTTTTTGGCCGCCGAAATCTTGGAGCGGATCGAGTTGATGGGAAACTGCTTGGCGTCGATGGAAAGATCGCTCATGATGGCCTTGACCAGGCGCTTTGAGTCATCATCGTCATAGATTGCAAAGTTGGGCTGGTAGCCAATGAGCTCGGGGTCCTCGCGAAGCATGCGCACGCACATGGCGTGGAAGGTGCACACCCACATGCCGCGGGTGCCGCCGGGCAAAAGCGCACCCAGACGCTCGCGCATCTCGGCCGCAGCCTTGTTGGTAAAGGTGATGGCCAAGACCTGCCAAGGGCGCACGCCTTCGTCGGCGATCATGTGCGCGATGCGAAAGGTCAGGACGCGGGTCTTGCCCGAGCCCGCGCCCGCCAGCACCAGCAGCGGGCCGCGCGTGCAGGTAGCGGCCTCGTACTGGGCCGGGTTCAAGCCAGAAAGGTCAAAAGTCTGAGTCATGGCGCCATCCAAAAGATCGAGGCGGGTTATTAGGTCAAGAGTCTATCCGGGCCACCGGACAATAATTACGAACAATCGTTTGCGTGCCTACAAGCTGGCGAGAAGAGCTTGGCAGCCGGCCAACACGTCGCGGTAGGTGGCGTCGAAATTGCCCGTATACCAGGGATCGGCCACATCGGCAGGGCGATCGGTCCAATCAAGAAGGCGGCTCACCTTGCCCTGGGGGTCATCTCCCAAGATGCGGCGCAGGCCGCGGGCGTTCTCGGCGTCCATATAGATGATGTGGTCCCAATTGTCATAGTCGGCCCGCCGGATCTGGCGGGCACGGTGGCTAAGCACGGGCACGCCCACCTGGCGAAGCTTGGCCACCGTGCCGTGGTGCGGCGGGTTGCCGATCTCCTCGGTGCTGGTGGCGGCCGAGTCGATCACAAAGTCGCCGCCACGCCCGGCCTTCTCGACCAGATCCTGCATAACAAACTGGGCCATCGTGGAACGGCAGATGTTGCCGTGGCAGATAAAGAGGACGCGCACCGGACTAGCGGCGCGGCCGTTCGCACCCGGCGCGACGCCTGCAACCCTACCCATTGAAGTGCGCTCCGCCGGAGTGGCGCCCGCCCTTGTGGGAGCCACCGCCCTTCAACTGCGAGTGGCCGGTGTAGTTGGCGCGGCGGGGCTGCTCAAGCTTGACGCCAGCGTAGCCGTGCGTGTAGCTGGTGCCGCGGCGCAGGGCCATCTGCTTGTCTCGGCGACGCCTAGCGCTGCTGGAACAGGCAAGGCCAATAAGGCACACAAGGACCACGACGCACACGATGACGATCATGAGGTGCAGCGGGTCACCCAGCCAATCCATGATGTAGAGCGGAATCGAGAGGGCCAGGCCCTGGGCCGCAACGGCGCCCACGGTGCCCAAAGAACGGTTGCCGTAGCTCACCAAGACGCTACCCAGCTCATCGCCCTGCTTGACAGGCGCATCGACAGCCTTAGTCCAAGAGGCAACGAGGCCCAGGTCACTAAGCTTCGTGCCCGCGGGAACCGTGGCAAAAAGGGCACCCGAAGACAGCGCGGCGACCGAGGTCCCCTCGTCAGAAAGGCGTACGTCGGCCGTGCCCACGGTATCGCCAGCCACAACCACGTTTGCCGTGGTCCAAGCGTCAAAGGCCCACTCCAGCAGGTCATGCATGTCGCTGATCGCGGCGTACTTGCCGTTGATACTGTCGTCCGCTCCCATCACAACGGCAACAAGGTCAAGGCCGTTGCAGGTAGCGCCCACAGCCAGGCAGCGACCGGCCTGGGGCGTGTAGCCGGTCTTGCCGGCGGTAACGGTGCCGTCCAGATACCAGTCGCTCTGGGGGTTAAGCAGAAGGTCGGTGTTGGTAAGGGTACGCGCCGCGTTTCCCGAGGTCGCAGGAAGGTCCCATGTGGCACTGCCCGTGATGCGCACAAAGTCGTCGTGCTCCATCGCGGCGGCAAGAATCTTGGCCATATCGGCAGCACAGGTGTAGTGGTCGCTGTCGTGCAGACCGCAGGGGTTCACGAAGTGCGAGTCGACGCAGCCCAGCTCGGCGGCCTTCTCGTTCATCATGTTGGCAAAGGTCTCGTAATCGCCGGCCACGTGGCGAGCCAGGACATAGGCGGCCTCGTTGCCCGAGGGCAGCAACAAGCAGGCGAGAAGGTCCTCGATGGTCAGGGTCTCCCCCGCCACCAGGCCCGCGGTCGAGCTGTCAGAGGTGATCTGGTCGAGATCGACCTGCGTGACCGTCTCGGTCTCGTCGAGGCTCGCGCGGTCAAGGACCACCAGGGCGCACATGACCTTGGTCATCGAGGCCGGGTAGCGGCGCTCGGTGGCGTTCTTGTCGTAGATGACGGTGTTGGTGTTTCGGTCGATGACCACGGCGGCGCCGGCGGTAAGCTCGGGGCCCTCGGCCTCGGCGCTGGCCTTGGCGGCAGTGGTGTAGTCGACGGTGGCCAGGGCCTGCACAGGCACACCACCCAGAGCGGCAGCAAATGCCACGGCAACCGCGATACCGCCGGTTACCAGGCGTTTATTGAGCGACAAGAACGACAAGGTCTTCTCCCCTCTTGC
>CAVEMP010000051.1:0-5418 GCA_963616835.1 uncultured Oscillospiraceae bacterium
CCCAGGGCGCTCAGCATGCCGTTAAGCTCCAGGCCAGGCACGCCAAAGAACATCATGGCCAACGGCTCGATCTCGACAACGATCAAGGTCAGCACCAGGGCCAGGGCGGCGGCGCCCCACAGCCAGACGTTCTGCTTCTTCATGGTGAACAGGGACGCACGACGGCTACGCATGTTGAAGCAGTGGAAGATCTCGACCATGTTCAGGGTGATGAACGCCATCATAACGCCCTCTTCGTCGGCCGCACCCGCAAGCATGTCGGCAATGTTGATGTAGCCCATGTCAAGGTAGACGCCCAGGAAGAAGCTGGCCAGGACCAGGGCGGTGATAAAGAGGCCCTGGACGATGCAGTCAAGGCCCATGTGACCGGCAAAGACACCGTCGCTGGCGTTGCGGGGCTTGCGGCTCATGATGTCGCCCTCGGCCTCCTCAAGGCCAAGCGCCAGCGCCGGGAAGCAGTCGGTCACCAGGTTGACCCACAGCAGCTGCACGGGCTGGAACAAGGTGAAGCCCACCAGCGTGGCAATGAAGACCGAGAAGACCTCGGCCAGGTTTGCCGAAAGCAGGAACTGGATAACCTTGCGGATGTTGTCGTAGATGCGGCGGCCCTCTTCGCAGGCCGAGATGATGGTCGCAAAGTTGTCGTCGGCCAAGACCATGTCGGCCACGTTCTTGGTGACGTCGGTGCCGGTGATGCCCATGCCCACGCCAATGTTGGCGCGCTTGATGGACGGCGCGTCGTTCACGCCGTCGCCGGTCATGGCAACGATCATGTCGCGGCTCTTCCAAGCCTCAACGATGCGCGTCTTGTGCTCGGGCTGGACGCGGGCGTAGACGCCAAAGTCCTCGATGCAGGCATCAAGCTCCTCGTCGCTCATGCGGTCAAGCTCTGCGCCAGTGATGGCCTGGTCGCGGCTCTCGACAATGCCCAGGTTCTTGGCGATGGCCACAGCGGTATCGATGTGGTCACCGGTGATCATGACGGTGCGGATGCCGGCGTCGTGGGCCTCCTGGATGGCCGGGGCCACCTCGGGACGCTCGGGGTCGATCATGCCAGAAAGGCCGCAGAAGGTAAGGCTCTGCTCAAGGGCCTCGGCGCTAAAGTCGGTGGGCTTGCTCGTGTAGTGACGGCTGGCCAAGGCCAGAACGCGCAGGGCCTGGTCGGCCATGGCCTTGTTCTCGGCCAGAAGCTCCTCGCGGCGGGCATCGGTCATGGGGACGATCTTCTCGCCGTCAAAGACCGTGTCGCACAGGCCAATGACCACGTCGGGAGCGCCCTTGGTGTACTGCTCAAACTCGCCGTCCAGGGTCTCGACCACGACGGACATCATCTTGCGGCCCGAGTCGAAGGGCGCCTCGCCCACGCGCGGGTGCTCCTGCGAAAGACCGGTCATACCCGCCTTGCCAGCGTCGTTGACCAGGGCGCACTCGGTAGGCTCGCCCACGGCCTCGCCGGCATCGGCATCCCACTTGGCGTCGGAGCACAGGGCCATACCAGCCAGGTGCTTGCTCTCTTCACAAGCCAGGACGTGCTTGACAACGGTCATCTTGTTCTGGGTCAGGGTACCGGTCTTATCCGAGCAGATCACCTGGGTGCAGCCCAGGGTCTCGACGGCGGACAAGTTGCGGATAATTGCCTGGCGCTTGGCCATCTTGGTGACGCCCAGCGAAAGCACGATGGTCACGACGGCCACCAGGCCCTCGGGAATGGCAGCGACGGCCAGCGAGACGGCCACCATGAAGGTGTTGAGAAGAAGCGTGGGCTCCTCCATCATGTTGCCAAAGCCGTGGCGCAAAACATCAACGACAAAGATCACGACGCAGATCGCGATGACCATCTTGGTAAGCACGTGGGACAGCTCGTCGAGCTTGACCTGCAGCGGAGTGAGCTCTTCCTTGGCCTCGGAGAGGGCGCCGGCGATCTTGCCCATCTCGGTGTCCATGCCGGTTGCCACCACAACGGCGCGGCCGCGGCCGTAGACCACGGTGGAGCCCATGTAGCACATGTTCTTGCGGTCGCCCAGGGGCACGTCGTCGGCACCGTCAGCCAGCTCAATGGCATCGGCGTGCTTCTCGACAGGCACAGACTCGCCGGTAAGCGCGGCCTCCTCAATCTTCATCGAGGCGCTCTCAAGCACGCGGCAGTCGGCGGGCACCGAGTCGCCGGCCTCGAGCAACACGACGTCGCCCACGACCAGCTCGGAACTGGGCAGGCTCACCAGCTTGCCGTCACGCATGACCTTGGACTGAGCGGCGCTCATCTCCTGCAGGGCAGCCAGGGCCTCCTCGCTCTTGGCCTCCTGGATTACGCCCAGCGCCGAGTTGATGATGACGACGGCCATGATGATAATGACATCGGCAAAGTCAATCTCGCCCTGGATAGCACCGGTAATGGCGCTGATGGCGGCCGCAGCGATAAGCATAATGACCATGGGGTCGGCCATCTGCTGGAAGAAGCGGATCCACAGCGGGGTCTTCTCCTCTTCCTTAAGCTTGTTGGGGCCGTTCTTCTCCAGTCGCGATGCGGCTTCGGCGGCGGCAAGGCCGGCCTCGGCATCGGTGCCTTGCTCACGCAAGACAGCGTCGGATGAAGACAGGTACTCTTTCATACGATTCCCCCTCCTGGGTTATCTAATTGTCACGGCCGCCAGCTTGATGCCCGATCATAATTCCCAGGAGAGGGCAAGGGCTCATCAAGCCTATAGAGCAACCGCTCTTATAAAGCTTATTAAGTCTACCAGACGGGACAAGATTCTACCCGCCCGCGCACAAAAAACGCCCGGCTCCCAAATGGGAAACCGGGCGTTGTACAGGCAAAATGCCAAGTTGGCGAGAAAACCTTACTGCACCTGGGCAATCATGGCCATGTTGGTGGAGGTGGTGTAGTCACCCTGGCGCGGGGAGGTCTGGGGGTCACCGGCGGTGAGAACAACCAGGTCGCCGGCCTCGACGACGCCGTTGTCCTTGGCGGTGGTCAGCGCGTTGTACAGGGTGTTGGACAAAGAGCCCTGCTCGGTGGTGCGGAAACCATAGACGCCCCAGTAGAAGCAGGTGCGACGGATGCTCTCCTCAGACGGGGACATGGCGTACAGAGGCACCTTGGGGCGGAACTTGGAGACCAGGCGAGCAGAACGGCCGGAGTGCGTGGGGACGATGATGCACTTGGCCTCAACACGGTCAGCCATCTCGACGGCAGCGAAGCCGGTGGCGCCGTTGACGTTGCGCACGCCGCGACGGTCGTAGTAGTTCTTGTTCTCCTCGACGTACTTCTCGGTCTCCTTGCAGATCTCGGCCATGGTGCGCACGGCGTCGATGGGGTACTTGCCCGCAGCGGTCTCGCCAGACAGCATCACGCAGTCGGTGCCGTCGTAGACAGCGTTGGCGACGTCGTTGACCTCGGCGCGGGTCGGGCGGGGGTTACGCTGCATGGAGTCGAGCATCTGGGTGGCGGTGATGACCGGCTTGTAGTGCTCGGCGCACTTGCGGATGATGGTCTTCTGGATGTGGGGCACCTGAGCAGCAGGAACCTCGACGCCCAGGTCGCCACGGGCAACCATGATGCCGTCAGAGACGTGCAGGATCTCGTCGAAGTTCTCGACGCCAAGGGCGCTCTCGATCTTGGGGAAGATCTGGACGTGCGGGGCGCCCATCTCGGTGCAGATCTGACGGATGCCCTCGACGGCGGCAGCGTCACGGATGAAGGAAGCGGCGATGGCGTCGATGCCAAGCTCGCAACCAAACATGATGTCGGCGCGGTCCTGGGCGGTGACGGAAGGCAGGCCAATGTTGACGTTGGGGATGTTCACGCCCTTGCGCTCGCCGATCTGGCCGCCGTTGGTGACGACGCAGTGCATGTCCTGGCCCTCGACGTGGTCGACCTCAAGGCCAACCAGACCGTCGTCGATCAGGATAACGGAGCCCTTAGTGACCTCGGAGGGCAGGTCAAGGTAGTCAAGCGAGATGTGCTCGGCGGTACCGTGGAAGTCCTCGGAGGTGGGCTGGGCAGTGACGATGATGTTGTCGCCGGTGTTGACAGTGACCTTCTCGCCATCGACCAGAAGGCCGGTACGGACCTCGGGGCCCTTGGTGTCAAGAAGGATGGCCACGGGGATGGACAGCTCACGAGAGATGGAGCGGACCTTCTCGATCATAGAGCGGTGATACTCGTGAGAACCGTGGGAGAAGTTGAAGCGGGCGACGTTCATTCCGTGCAAGATAAGCTGGCGCAGGACCTCTTCGTCCTCGGTGGCGGGACCCATGGTGCACACAATCTTTGTCTTCTTGCTGAATGCCATCAATAACCTCTTTCTATAGGTATCGGTAAACGCCCCGGTCATTGAGGCCGGGGCGCCTTATTAACAGACTACGGAGCGGTCAACAAAATCGGTGCCGTTGGCGTAAGCCTGGGCGTTGTCCAGGGTGACGCGGGCAATCTCGCCCAGGGCCTCCTTGGTAAAGAACGCCTGGTGAGACGTCATGACAACGTTGGGGAACGAGCACAGGCGAGAAGTGACGGAGTCGATAATCTCGCCGGCGCGGTCCTGGTAGACGTTGGGGCCTTCCTCGTCGTAGACGTCAAGACCGGCAGCGCCGATCTTGCCAGAGAGGATGCCGCGGATAAGGGCCTGGGTATCTACAAGACCACCGCGACCGGTGTTGACGAAGATGACGCCGTCCTTCATCTTGGCGATGGACTCGTCGCAAATCATGTGGCGGCTCTCCTCGTTGAGGAAGGCGTGCAGCGAGATAAGGTCACTGCGACGGTAAAGCTCGTCGTAATCGACGTACTCGTCAACCACGCCGTCGTCCACGAGCTTCTGGTTGGGATACAGGTCAGAACCCAGGACGGTCATGCCAAAGCCCTTGCAGATGCGGCAGAGGGCAGCACCGATGCGGCCGGTGCCGATGATGCCGGCGGTCTTGCCATAGAGCGTCTCGCCAACAAGGCCCTCGAGGTTGAAGTCGTTGTCACGAACGCGGTTGTAGCCCTTGTGGATGCGGCGGTTGGCGCAAAGGGCCAGGCCCATGGCGTGCTCGGCGATGGCCTCGGGAGAGTAAGCGGGAACGCGGGTGACCTTGAGGCCCAGGTCCTGGGCCACGGGCACGTTCACGGCGTCAAAGCCGGCGCAGCGCATAAGAACGAGCTTGACGCCAAAGCCGGCCAGGATCTCGAGGGTCATGGCGCCGGCGTCGGCATTGACAAAGGCACAGACTGCGTCGTAGCCGCGGGCCAGGGCGGCGGTCATGGGCGTGAGGTTGGACTCAATGAAGTCGATCTTGATTTCCGGATAGCTCTTGAGCTCCTGAGTAAAGGAATCTCGGTCATAGCTCGCGGTACCGTAAAACAGAATCTTCATTGCGCTGTCCCTTCGCAGTCATACTTTTTGGCGTGCCTTTTCAAACGCCTAACCTCTGACG
>CAVEMP010000052.1:0-5150 GCA_963616835.1 uncultured Oscillospiraceae bacterium
GCAAAGCAATCGGGCAGCACGGCCGAGTAGTCGCACTCGCACTCGGCAAAGCCCATGTAACCGCCTCCCATCTTGTCTGTGAAGCCCTGGTTGAGGGCCACAAAGTCGCCCTGCGCATTCACGCACACGCCTGCATGCTGGACAAGCCCGTCGGCATAGAACAACTTGGCGCCCACTATGCCCACCTCGGGCCGCTGGAAGACCGAGCAAAGCTTGCCGAGAAACTCCCCATCGGCCCCGCGCACGGTGTCGCGCACAAATACGGCATACGGCGCGCTGCAGGCCGTTGTCTCCTCGAGCGCCTCGGCGAAGCTCTTCTCGCCACCCCAAACAAAGACCTGATAGTCAGACGTACTCGCAGGTTTGTACGTCATATCAAACACGCAACTAATGTAGTCGCTTGCCGAGACGTTGCAGTCAATGCCCGTGCGTCTAAAGTGATCGGCCAGTGCTTGCTCCGAAGCCTCGATCGCGTACGGCTTGCCGTCCATGATGCCGCCGTTGGTGGATCCCGGGTGCATGCGCCAGTGGTACAGCAGCTTGGGTACATGGCAGATGGCGCGCGCAACTTCGTAGGCCTTTAAGGTCATGTCGTAGTCCTGGGCACCGCTCGTGTAGTCGGGCGACAACTCTACGCGGTCCAAGACATAGCGGCTTACGGTAAGCATGTGCGTCACGTAGTTGTGCGAGTGGAGAAGACCCAGGTTGAAATCGGGCTTGAAGCGCGGCGCAAAGGGATGCCGCACATCCTCTTCGAAGTTGTCCTCGTCGCAGTACAGCAGGTCGATCTGCGGGTTCTTCTCGACGGCAATCGCGTACTCGAGCAGGCAGCTCTTGTCCAGTACGTCGTCGTGGTCAAAAAAGCCCACGTAGTCGCCCACGGCAGCGCGCACGCCCACATTAGTGTTGCCAGCGATGCCCAGGTTCTTAGGCACCTCAAGCGCTTTGATACGCGGGTCGCCATAGCCCGCCAGCACTTCCTTCATGCCAGCGTTGTCGACGCTGGCGTTGACCAGCAAAAGCTCCCAGTTGCTGTACGTCTGTGCCAGCACCGAGTCCAGCATCTCGCGTAGGTAGGGCAATGGTGTGTTATACAGCGGCACCACTACGCTAAAGAGTGGGCGAGAAGTGAGGTCTGCCTCGCTTAGCTCGGGCACAACGGGGTGAGCATCCAGCCACGGCGCAAAGCCGCCGTCAATCTTGGCGTTGACCATGGCGTAGTTGCGAAAGAACACGAGTTTTTGGTATGCACGTCCGCTCAGACGGGCCAGCGTGCGCCCCGCGTGCGTCACGCGATAATCGCATGCCCCTTGTGGCAGGCGCAGGGATAGGCAGCGAGAAAGCGCCTGGTCCTTCTCGGCATCCAAAAACACGGCTTCCCTGAGTATCGAAGCCCCGTTTGCATCGACCACATCAATCTTTGAAACGTCAAGGCGGGGCGTATTGGTCACGTACAGGCGATGAATCTCCTCGCCGTCTGTGCACTCGAATACCTGGAAGATCTTGCCGTTGGAAATGCTCATGTGTGCCTGCCTGTCGCGTAAGAAAATGGCTGGGAGCCGCGCGTGCTCCCAGCCAACAATATCACATGCCTGTTTGGGCCCGTTGCAACGGTGTGCTTACCAACCGGCCGCCACCTGAGCGGTGGGCGTGGTGCGAACCGTGAGGTCCGACGTCGCGTTGGGCGAGGTCTTGACCGTGTAGGTCACGACGGCCTCGTGCTGCGGCGCGATCTGGATCAGCGAGGAAGAGCGCCAGGTCTGGAGCGATGAGTACGAGGTCTCAAAGAACTCGGTGCCCAGATCGCAGGACACGTCGCTGATCGAGCCACCGGCCGGTGCATAGAGGAACAGCACCTCGAGCATGTTGCCCAAACCGGTAAGCTGCGGGTTGTAGCCGGTGATGTAGGAGGGGAGCGTAGCGGCTTCCTCATCGGTGAGGTTGTTGCGAATGACGGTCTTCGCGGTGTAGGTCTTGGTCCCGTCGGCCGAGAGAACGGGGTCGCTCAGGGTGGTGTTGACACTCATGTACCAAGTCATCTTGGCCCAGGTCTCGTCGTTGACGTAGACGCCAAGCTCGGGCGTGGTCTCGTCCTCGGCAATGTCGCCGGCCAGGTTGAACTTGACCACGGCGGCCTGCTCGTCGCTGTCCTGCATCCAGGCAAGGACGCGGTTCTCCTTGGCGGCGGTGTCCAGGACCTTCATGAGGCTGTCGAGATCCGCGTCGCCCAGGTTGCCCATGACCTGCTTAAAGGCAAGACCGGCCACGGCCGAGAAATACTCGTCCTGTGCGGTGCCGTCGTTGCCGAACTTCTTGTAGGTGCCGTTGAGAAGGACCTGGGCTGCGTTGGAGCCGTCGACGACCTCGCCGTCGGGTGCGGTCACAGCGCCCACCAGGGATAGCAGGTTCTGCAGGACCACCGGGTCAAGCGCAATCACACCGTCGGGCATGGTGCCCATGCGCTGGTTCCACAGGTGAGCCAGGTGCTTGGCCGAGACGGGGAAGTCGGGGTTGTAGGTGATGATCTGGGCGGTCACGTCGTTCTCGTGCGTGAACATAGCGGCCTCTTTGGGATCCTGGTCCTCGGCGTAGTCGTCGCCGCCCAGCTTGCCGATGGCCTGGAAGTCGCCCATGGAGATGCGGCCGTCGGTGACCGAGACGATGCCCGTGGCGCCGGGGAAGCCGCCGGTGGCGCGGATCTCGGCGTTGTTCTGGGCCACCACCAGGTAGTTCCTGGTTTGGCCGTTGGTGCCCAGCATCTGGGGCAAGACCTTAAGGATGGGCTGCGCGGCGGTCAGGGTGTCGTTGGCCTCGTTGAGCGGGTCCTTGACCTTGTCCAGAATGGACTTGAGCTGCGAGATGTGCGCCTCGGGCAGGCCGTTGATCGTTTGGATGGAGGTCTGGATGACGGGCGTGGCCTCGTCCAGGGCAGAGATGAGCTTGTCGAGGATGCTCACGTTGATGGCGCCGTCCTGCAGAAGCTCCGAGAGCTTAAGGCCGCTCAAGCCGTCGGCCACCGGTACCAGTGCCTCTTCGACAAGGTTGGACGCCGTGGCGCCCAGCTTTTGGACGCTCTTCACATCCTGGCCATAGACCGGTACCATCGCCGCGATGTTCCAGGCGGTGGTGTTGACCTCTTTGTTGATGGTGTTGGTCTTGGTGCGGATCGTCTCGACGGCGTTGCTCAGCGCGGCCGAGTCGCCCTTCTTGACGGCGTCCTTAATCGTGGAGGCCTGCGCCATGATGGCCGAGGCCTCGTTCTTCACGGTCTTGGCGGATTTATACAGAGCATAGCCCTCGACTCCGCCAAAAACGCCCAGGACCAGCACGATGATGGCAATCACGATGGCGACGTTTCTGCCGGTGTGGCGCCTCTTCTTGTGCTTGTGGCGCGTGAGTTGCTCGCCGTTTTGGTCGATCTCCACACCCTCGTTATGGCTCTGATAGGGGTCAAAGACGTAGTCGTCGCTTTGGTAGCCAAACTGCGCGTCGTTGTTAAAAGCGGGCTGGAAGTCTGCGGAGAAGTCATCTTGGTAGACAAAAGGATCCGGCTCTATGCGCTGGGCATCGCCCTGACCGTCGCGGGTATTGCCGCTTGGCTTGTGCCCCTGCGCGGGCGTGTTGCGGCGCGGCTGGTTGTTCTCGCTGTTGGCAAAGTGGGAAGCCAAAACTAAACCTCATTCCTTGTCCTAAGAATGCTTTAAATTCCTTGTGTATTAAAAGAGAAGTGCGCGTATTTAGCCTTTTCATATTACTGTAGTAAGTCGATTTAGCCGCTATTTTGCTTAATTACTACATGGGAGGGGCCACGTGTCTCACGAAAACGATCTCGTCTCTGTTATCGTCCCCATTTACAACGTCGAGAAGTACCTGCCGCAGGCGCTCCAGAGCATCCTTGCGCAGACTCACAAGAACCTCGAGCTGATCTGCATCAACGACGGTAGCAAGGATGGCTCGCTCAAGATTATTCAGGATTTTGCCGAGAAGGACGAGCGCGTCGTTGTTGTAGACAAGAAAAACGAGGGCTACGGTGTGGGCTGCAACCTGGGCATCTCTATGGCGCGCGGCCAGTGGATCTCTATCATCGAGCCCGACGACTGGATTGAGCCCACGATGTACGAGGATATGCTTGCCCTGGCGTCCAAGTTCACCCAGGATATCGATATCGTTAAGACTCCCTGGACCGACATCCGCGACTGGAACGATCCAGCCAAGCAAAAGCCTTGCCACTGCCTGCTTGAGGGCCGCATCAAGACCTCGGCCGCGCCCTTCACGGTGGCCGAGCACCCCATTTTGCTCGAGCTTCACCCGGCCATTTGGTCTGCCATCTACCGCGCCGATTTCCTACGTGAGAAGGGCATCCGTCTGCCCGAGTACCCCGGCGCCGGTTGGGCCGACAATCCCTTCTTGGTAGAGACCATGTGCCAGGCCAAGGCAATCGTCTACCTGGACAAGCCCTACTACAACTATCGCTGCGACCTGCCTGGCTCTACGCTTAACCACGCCACCGATGAAGCCATTGCGCGCCCCTTTGACCGCTGGATGGACATGATGGACGTCATCGAGCGCCTGGGTATTACCGATAAGCGCATTATCGCCGCCCATTACGTGCGCGGCTTCAACTACACCTACGGCGCCATCCACGATGACGGCTGGGACAACCCCGTGGTCAAGGCCAAGACCCGCGAGGTCTTCTTGCGCATGGATCCGGCCATCGTGATGAACGATGTTGTGGTGCCGCCGCACCGCAAGCACTTCTACTGCGAGGTCACGGGTCGCCCCTGCAAGCCCGGCCTGCCGCTTGCTTGGGTGGGCCACCTTGCTTCCGAGACCGTGTGCACTTTGAAGGTCGAGGGTCCTTCGCGCGTCCTTCGCCGCGCCAAGAACGTGCTGTCTAAGAACGAGCGCGCAGATGCTTAACGGCGCTCTTTTGGCTGGTGGTGAGAAGAGCGCGGGATCTTCTCGTCGATTGAATGGCATCAATTTTCAAACTGTTGGCTTTTGGGTGCTGAGCTTCTTGGCGCCCATCGCCATCTTCTGCGGCGTCGCGGCCGTCCAGGGCATCTACCCCTTTGGCGACCAGTCTTTCTTGACCGAGGACCTTAAATACCAGTACGTCGACTTCTACACCTGGTTTTTGCGCGTGCTGC
>CAVEMP010000053.1:0-13531 GCA_963616835.1 uncultured Oscillospiraceae bacterium
CGATTCAACTACAATGGCAGCATAGGAACGAAGAAGCTAAGCCGGGGTTGCGTGCAATCCCGGCCGCTTTTGGTGTGAAAGGCCACCGCCATGTTGATTAACCGCGTCGCAAACCAGCTGCTCAAAGCCAAGAGTCTGGCCCCTGCCTTGGCCGAGTACAAGGCGGGCAACGACATCACGCTGGCCGTCGCGCAGTCGGCTCGCCCGTTGGTGCTGGCGAGTCTTTGGGCGGCGGACCCGCGCCCCTGCCTGCTGATTGTCTCGGGAGAAGAGGCCGCCGACCGCACGGCCCGCGCACTGGCTGCTTGGCTGGGACAGGACCTGGTGTGCCGCTACCCGCTGCGCAAGGACCGTCCCTGGGCAGAAACTGCGCCCGATGACGCGATTATTGGTGCCCGCTGCCAGGCCATGGCGCGTTTGTCGGCTGGCGAGAAGTGCGTCTGCGTGGCTTCGGCCGCCGCGCTGCTGCGGCGCGTGCCGCCGGTGGGCTCGGGCTACTTTGCGTCGAGCACCTTTGCGATT
The DNA here is from genome assembly GCA_963616835.1 of uncultured Oscillospiraceae bacterium. GTDB lineage: Bacteria > Actinomycetota > Coriobacteriia > Coriobacteriales > Atopobiaceae > Paratractidigestivibacter. The sequence continues at coordinate 523 of CAVEMP010000053.1, forward strand.
GGCGACGAGGTCCCGTTTGACGAGGTCCCGGCCCTGCTGGTGGGCATGGGCTACGTCGACGACGGCGAGGCGGCGACCCCCGGCACCTTCAACGTGCACGGCGACGCTATCGACGTCTTTCCCGCGCAGGCCACAAGCCCGGTGCGCCTGGAGTTCTTTGGCGACGAGATCGACCGCCTGCGTCGCGTGGTGGCCTCGACCAAGCAGACCATCGGCGAGCTTGAGGAAGTAAGCATTTCTCCGTGCCGAGAAATGGCCTTGACCGATGACGTGGTGGCACGCGCTCGCCGAGCGCTGTTCAATAAAGCCCAGGAAGACAGCCATATTGCGGCAGATCTGGAGCTTATCGAGGCGAGGTCTTCTCAGCCCTCGCTCGAGCGCTACCTGCCGGTGCTCTATGGAAGCACGGCCAGCCCCATCGACCACATTAGCGCCGACGCGCTGGTGGTCCTGGCCGAGCCGCGGGCCTTGTTTGACGACTGCATGCGCGCGATGGACGAGATAAACGTGGCCGCTAACGCCGCGCGCATCAAGACCGATGGCCTTTACACCAACCCGCGCGAGATGGACTTTGGCAAGCAGCAGCGCCTGAGCTTCTCGTCGATCCTGCGCGCGGGCGCGGCCGGCGTGACGGCCGAGCTTGAGGTGCGTCAGCCGGGCATTGCGGGTGCGGATTCCAAGCTGCTGGGGCGCGTGCGACAGCTTTTGCAGGACGGCTCTTCGGTCATCTTTGCCATCCCCGATCGCGCGGCTCGCGATGCCCTTGAGCTGCGGTTTAATGACGAGAATATCCCGTTTGGCGAGTCGCTGGGCTCGGCGGCCGAGAATGCCGGCGCCGCGGACGACCCGGCCGCCGGTGCCGTGGCCCCCGCCCTGCCCCGCGACCGCGTGACCTTCACGGACGCCCCGGTGCCTGCCGGCATCGTGGTGCCCGAGGCCCACCTGGGAATCCTTTCGGTCTCGGACCTCAACACGCGCACGGCCAAGTCGCGCCGGCGCCGCCGCGTGGACCCCACGGCTGTGACCTTCCCGTTCAAGCCGGGCGACTACGTGGTCCACGCCACGCACGGCATCGCGCTGTTCTCGGACATCGTGCGTCAGGAGGTCGACGGCAAAGAGCGCGACTACTTCCTGCTTGAGTACGCGGGCGAGGACCGCCTGTTTGTGCCGCTAGAGCAGGTCGATCGCATTTCTCGCTACGTGGGCCCCGACGGCGGGAGCCCGCGCCTTACCCGCCTTAACACCGCCGACTGGAGCCGAGCCACCGGCAAGGCCCGGCGCTCGGCCAAGAAGCTGGCGTTTGACCTGGTAGACCTTTATACGCGCCGTTCCACGGTGACGGGTATGGCCTTCTCGCCGGATACGCCGGTGCAGCAGGAGATGGAGAGCGGCTTTAGCTACGAGCTCACGCCCGACCAGGCCAACGCCGTCGCCGACATCAAGGCCGACATGGAGGCCAAAAAGCCGATGGACCGCCTGCTGTGCGGCGACGTGGGCTTTGGCAAGACCGAGGTGGCCCTGCGCGCGGCCTTCAAGTGCTGCCAGGACTCCAAGCAGGTCATGGTTTTGTGCCCCACCACGATCTTGGCCCAGCAGCACTTCGAGACCTTCTTCGCGCGCTTTGCTCCGTTTGACCTTAAGGTCGCGGTCTTGTCTCGCTTTGTGACGCCGGCCCAGCAGAGAAGGGCGCTCGAGGGCTTTGCCGACGGCTCGGTGGATGTGCTGGTGGGCACGCACCGCCTGCTTTCGGCCGACGTTAACCCCTATGACCTGGGCTTGGTTATCATCGACGAGGAGCAGCGCTTTGGCGTGCAGCACAAAGAGCAGCTTAAGAACATCCGCGAGCAGGTGGACGTGCTGACGCTTTCGGCCACGCCGATCCCGCGTACGATGCAGATGGCCATGAGCGGTGTGCGCGACATGAGCCTGATCATGACGCCGCCGCCGGGGCGTTTGCCGGTTAAGGTGACGGTGGGCGAGTACGACCATGACCTTGTTTCTGCAGCTATTCGCCTTGAGCTTGAGCGGGGCGGGCAGGTTTACTACGTGTCCAACCGCGTGCACACCATCGACGAGGCCGTGGAGCGCGTGGCCCAGGCGGCGCCCGAGGCTCGCATTGGCGTGGCGCACGGCAAGATGAGTGCACGCCAGGTCGAGGACGTCATGCTGCAGTACGCCGAGCACGAGATCGACGTGCTGGTGGCCACGACCATCATCGAGAGCGGCATCGACAACCCGCACTCCAACACGCTGATTATCGAGGACTCGCAGCGCATGGGCCTGGCGCAGTTGTACCAGCTAAAGGGCCGTGTGGGCCGCGGGCGCGTGCAGGCGTACGCCCACTTCATGTTCCCCGGCGAGGCACCGCTGACGCCCGAGGCCACCGACCGCCTGATGGCGATCAACGAGTACCAAGACCTGGGCAGCGGCATGAAGATCGCCATGCGCGACCTGGAGATTCGCGGCGCGGGTTCGTTGGTGGGCGCCGAGCAGCACGGCAATCTGTCGAGTGTGGGCTTCGACCTGTTTACCCAGATGCTGGGCCAGGCCGTTGCCGAGGCGCGCGGCGAGACGCCCGACGTCGAGCAGGCCGAGGTCACAATCAACCTCTCGGCCGATTTCTTCTTGGCAGAGGAGTATCTGCCCGAGGTCGACCGCCGCGTGCTGGTGTACCGCAAGCTGGCCGGCGCCGTCGAGCTGGCCGAGGTGGACGCGCTGCAGAAAGAGACCGAGGACGCGTACGGCGCGCTGCCGCTGGCCGGGCGCAACCTGTTTGACCGCGCGCGCGTGCGGATCCGTGCACAGCGCCTGGGCTGCACGTCCGTCTCGCTGACCAATGGACGCCTGGTATACATGGGTGTCGACGTTCCGCGTGAGGTGGCTTTGAAGCTGCGCGGGCGCGGGGCCTTGAACTACCCCAAGTCGCACAAGTTGGCGTACCCCTTCCACCGGGGCGGCGAGGAGGTCATGCCCGTGGCGCTTGGCGTCCTTGAGGAGCTCGGCGGCGACGACGACCCCGAGGCGTAGGCGGCCCGGGTAGCCCAGGCGGCGAGACGTGCGGGCTGCACTCAAAATGGGGCGCGGCGGTACTTTTGAACCTGTGAGGGCGCCGGACTTGTGGCGTTTTTAGGAAAAGTCGCAAGCTCTGGCGTCTCTTGCGGGTCCAAAAGTACCGCCGCGACTCTGTTTGAGTGCGGCGGGCGTCCAGTGACGTTCGCGTAGGCGAGGGCGCAAAAGACGACACTGTTTTGGCCTTCGAAAAGTGCTGATTTAGCAAAACCGCAGGTCGCGCAAACAAATATGTAGAAGGTAAGGAGGTGCTGCGCCTTATCTCCACACGATTTGCTACAAAACAGGTTGTCTTACCTGCGGTGATAGATTACCGATAGCCAGTTGATAGATTCCTGTCAGGGATAAAAACTTCAATCAGCCGCGGCGTATCGAGCGCCCGTATTCTCGATATATGGACGTCGTGATCTCACATATGGCCGCGCTGCGCCTGCTTAGGGTCAGGCGTTACTTGCCGTTGGGCTGGAAAGACGCCGCGCTACCGCTGCCAAACGAGATGCCAACTCCCGCGGATGCGGCCGAGCTTAAGCGACTTTTGCCAGAGCTCGCAGACCTCGAAGGGTCATTAGGCATCTTAGTGTCGAGAAAAGCCGCCGTTCACAAGTCGCGAGCCTTCACGGCGCGCGCGATTGCCAGGACTCTTCCTGTGGGAAGTCTGGTCTGGCTGGCTCCGGGCATTCGCTGCGCGTCTCCCTTGTTCTTGCCGGTTCTTCTCGCCGGGGTATTGAAAGAGCTTGAGCTCCAGATGCTTCTTGCAGAGCTGCTAGGCTTCTATTCGATCTGCGACCAGGGCCTCATGCAAAGGCGAGAACCCCTGGTCACGCGCAATGAGCTTGAGGCTTTCCTTGGTTCCCTGGGGCCAATGAAGGGCGTGGCCGTGGTTCGACGCGCGCTGAGAAATGCACCGGTTATGGCCGCCTCTCCTCAAGAGGCAAGACTCTACATTAGGGTGACCAGGCCCTTTTTGAAGGGCGGTTACCAGATGGGGGAGGTTGTGCTCAACGATCCTGTTGCTATCGAGCGCATCACCGGCGCATCACTGCGGTTTAGAAAGCCAGACCTCCTGTTTCTTAGCGGCGAGAAGGGCGTGTGCCTGGACTGCATGGGGGCCTGGCATGACAGCGAGCCCAACGTGAGAAGGGACGCCGCGCGTCGCAACGAACTTCTCGCCGCCGGATTCAAGCCGTACGAGATCTTCAAGGACCAGTACAACAACCTGGATTACATGGACGGACTCATGGTTAGGATCCGCGAGGATTTGGGGCTGTACAAGCCGCGGCCAAAAAAGAGCGTAAGGGTAGCCAGAAGACGCGCTCGTTATGAGTTGTGGCGCGAGCTGGAGGCGATCGACCTTGGGGCCTGGGAGCATCGCTTGGAGCTACGCTAAGCGGTCCCGAGTCCGCCGTACCCCGCACTCAAAATGGGGCGCGGCGGTATTTAAGCCCGCGCCCCCAGTGCCCTCCCGTTGCCGTTAACGCCTCTACCTGCGACCTTTTCAACGGGCCGCGACTTCTGGCGCCCCCGCAGGTTGGAATGTACCGCAGCGACCCCTTTTGAGTGCGGCCCCCGGCGAGAAGACCTTCTCGCCGCCGTTAGACCAGCCTAAAGCCGCGGCCGGTGATCTGGGAGGTGTTGACGTAGGTGATGAACGCGTTGGGGTCGACGCTGCGCACGTAGTGCTCGAGCTTTAGGGTCTCGCGCGGGTTGAGGACGGTCATGATCGGCGTCACAGTGTTGCCCGAGTACGCGCCGTACGCCTGGCTGATCGTGGCGGTGCGGTAGAGGTCGCGCACGATGAACTCCTCGACCAGCGCGGGGTGCTTGCAGATGACCGTCACGATCTTGTGCTGCTTCATGGCGTCAAGCACGTAGTTGACCACCATGGTGACGATCAGCAGGCCAACGATGCCGTAAAGGCCGGTTCGCAGGCCGTGCAGCGCCAGGCCGCCAAGGACCGTGGCCGCGTTGATGACCATCGTGGCGTTGCCGGGAGAGAGCGTGGTGTGCTTGGACATGGCCGAGATGATGATATCCATGCCGCCGGTGGTGGTGCCCACGCTAAATGCCAGGGCCGCAGCCACGGCGGTGAGAATTACCGTGCATAAAAGATCAATCCAAAGGTCGCCGGTAAGCGAGCCCTCGACACTAAAGAACTCCTGCAGCAGTGTGGCGTAGGCCGAGATGCCAAGCGAAGCCACCATGCTCCAAATCACCGTCTTGCGGTCCAGGAAAAGCAGGCCCACCGCAACGCAGATAATGTTCACAACCCACAGGGCGATGGACTGAGAAAGGCCCGGAATCAGAGACGACAGCAGGATGGAGAGGCCCGATGCACCGCCGATGACCAGGTGATTTGGTGCCGCAAAGAACACGTAGGCGATTGAAGCCATAATGGCAGCCAGATTGAGCATCAAGACCAAGCGCACCGTGCTCACGGTGTCGCGCTTGTCGATAGTCTCTTTGCTTTGCGCCGATTCCTCTAAGGTCAAAAGCTTACCGGCCTCGATCACAGGCGCGCCCACGTAGGCAGGCTCGGCCTCATGCGGAGCCACCTCAACGTGCGAAAAATCTTTATCTATTGGCCTGTGCGTCGGCGCCTTTCCTGGCTTCTTGATCTTCATCGTGTCCCTTTACTCTCGAGTGTTGGCCCCTGAGTATAGGGCCTGTGGCTGCTCGGCCGCTCGAGGTTCTATACTTTCTGGGATTAACGCGCGACAAAGGAGGGTCAATGAAGTTCGAGGCGGGCAAGTTCAATGCGCCGGAGTGCAGGCTTGAGGACGGCCGTGCGCTGTCTGACCTGGTAGACGGCGAGAATAGCGCGCGGGCCGAGGCGCCTGCCGGCCACCCCGAGATGGACCGGCTGATCCGTACGATCTGGCGCCTGCGCCAGGCGGACGGCTGCCCGTGGGACCGCGAGCAGACCCACCATTCCATCACCAAGAACATGGTCGAAGAGGCCTACGAGGCCGTCGATGCCATCGAGGCCAACGACACCGCGCACATCTGCGAAGAGATGGGCGACGTGCTTGAGCAGGTCCTTCTCCACTCCCAGATCGCGGCGGACGCCGGCGAGTTTGACATCGACGACGTGGCGCATGGCCTAAACGAGAAGCTCGTGCGTCGGCACCCGCACGTGTTTGGCGAGCTGGCGGCGCGGGCCGAGGGCGAGGCGGGCACGGACACGGCGGCCCCGGCCGACCCTGCGGCCCCGGCAGCCGACCCCGACGCCGCCGAGGTGCTGGACATCTGGGACGACGTCAAACGCTTGGAGCGCGAGGCCCGCGGCGAGTTTGATAACGGCGAGCCCGGTCTTCTCGACTCCATCCCCAAGGGCCTGCCCGCCCTCATGCAGGCCCAAAAGATCTCGAAGCGCGCGGCCAAGGCCGGCTTTGAGTGGGGGAGCCTGGCCGACGTGTGGGACAAGGTGGCCGAGGAGCGCGCCGAGTTCGAGCGCGAGGCCCCCGGCACGCCCCAGGCTGCCCTGGAGTTTGGCGACCTCCTCTTTGCCCTGGTAAACGTCGCGCGCTGGCAGGGAATCGACGCCGAGGAGGCCCTGGCTGCGGCAAACCGCAAGTTCCGCGCCCGCTGGGCCGTTGTCGAGGCCGCTGCTCGCGAGCAGGGCAAAGACGTCGCGGACCTAACGTGTGCCGAGCAAAACGACCTGTGGTCCCGTGCTAAGGCTAAGGAGAAATCGCGCGGCTAGCCCGGGCCCCTCTCCCCATCTGCTATAAATAGGTTGGCCAAGCAAGCGGCCTCGCCGGAACCTCGGCGCGGGTCGGCCCGGCTTGGCCACGGCGCACACAAACTAGAAACGAAACAAGCGCGATGGCCGAAACCTCACAAAATGCCAGGGCACTTCGCCCCACCAAAAGAACCGACGTCAAGGGCCGTTCGGCGGCGCCCGACGCTGACGCGAGCGTGCGCGGCCAAGAAGAGGCCGAGACGCACACGAGCGCTCGCGGCGCGGCTCGCGTAGCTGCGCGAAAGGCCGCTCGCGAGAAGCAGGCCCAGGCCGAGCGCGATCAAAAGGCGGCTAAGAAGGCCGCAAAGAAGGACTCGCGCGGCGGCTTTGCCTTCTTTAAGAAGAGCGCTGCAGAGAAGAACGGCCAGGTAGATGCCGGTGAAACCGCGGCCCTCTCTATTGTGACCAAGGCCGATGCCGCGGCCGCGGCCGCACCCGGCGCCGCGAACCCCGGCCCCGCCGCCCGTGCGTCTCGCCCCGCGCACCGCTCCGAGGCCGACGCCCGCGCCCTGCGCTTTGCGACGGCCGGCGGCCGCGGTGATCTGTCCTCCTCTCGTAACGACCCCGCTGCCGGCGACGACGCCCAGGCTGCACCGGGTTCTTCTCGCCACAAAGCGGCAAGTGAGAAGACCTTCGACTTCACGGGGGCGGTCAACTCGGTCAAGGACTTTTGCCGCCGCCACCTGGTAGTCGTTGTTGTGCTGGCCGCGATCGCCGTGGTTGTTCTGGCGGTTTACCCGCCGGCCAAGAGCTACTACCTGGCCTGGCGCACCGGCACCGACCTGCAGGCCACCTATGACTCGCTGAGCCAGAGCAACGAGGACCTGCAAGGCGACCTTAGCCGCTTGCAGACCAAGGAAGGCATCGAGGACGAGGCTCGCAAGAAGGGCTACGTCTCTCCCGGCGAGACGGCCGTCAATGTCGAGGGCCTGCCCGATGATTCCGCCAGCGGTCAGACTCAGCAAGAGAAGCCCTGGTACATCCAGCTGGGCGACACGATTTTTGGATATACGGCCAGCTAAACGGCCGCATTTAGGAGGTTTGCCGTGACAAGGGTAGCCTGTATCGACATTGGGACCGTGACCGCGCGCCTGGCCATCGCCGACGTGGAGGCCGGTCGCGTCGCGCGCCTGGGCAAGCAGTCCACCATCTGCAACCTGGGCGAGGGCGTCGACGCCTCGCATGTGCTAAAGCAAGAGGCCATGGAGCGCGTCTTTCTTGCATGCCGCGGCTACGTCGAGACCGCGCGCGAGGCTGGTGTCCAGGGCATTTGCTGCACGTTGACCAGCGCCGCCCGCGACGCAAAGAACGCCGGCGAGCTGGGCGCCGCCCTGGCTTCCCTGGGCCTGGAGCCCATGGTGATCCCCGGCCAGATCGAGGGCGCCCTCACCTTCCTGGGCGTGGCTCAGGACTTCCGCGACCAGCGCATCCTGGTGGCCGACAACGGCGGCGGCTCCACCGAGCTTGCCTGCGGCAGCCTCAACGGCAACGTCCTTGACCTGGGCTTCGTTGAGTCTGTGGACGTGGGATGCCGCCGCCTTACCGAGAAGTTCTTCTCGGCTGCCCCAACTGCCGGCGAGAAGGACCTGGCTGCGGCGCACGCCTACGCCGCCGAGTACTTTGCCCCCGCCGTCGAGCGCGGCGGCCTTGCGGCGGGCGGGGCGGATGCACCCGCAAGCCTGGTTGTCACCGGCGGTACCGTCACCACGCTTGTGGCCCTTGACCTGGCCTTGGATCCTTATGATCCGTCTCGCGTGCACCTGGCGCGCCTGTCTCGCCAAAAGGTGGCCGAGCTAGAGGCGCGCCTGGCTGCCTTGACCGTCAATGAGCGCGCCGAGTTGCCCGGCATTCAGGCCAAGCGCGCGCCGGTGATTTTGGGCGGGGCCTCGGCAGTTTTGGAGCTTATGGACCAGACGGGCTTTGACCAGCTGACGGTAAGCGAAAGCGACCTGTTGTTTGGCCTGTCTCTGGTCGCAGCGGCCACCCTTGAGGGCGCGCCTTCTGCCGTGGTGTGGAAGCCAATTATGAAAACGCTCGAGCCTGGTGGCGGGCAAGCTGCTAAATAGGCTAAACTGGCAGGGCGCTTTTATGGGGGCATGGCGGAATTGGCAGACGCAGGAGACTTAAAATCTCTCGCCGCAAGGCTTGTGGGTTCGAGTCCCACTGCCCCTACCATCTAAGGTGCCCGCGCGCCGGGTAATCTGGTATAATAAGCGCTTGCGTCCCCATCGTCTAGCGGCCTAGGACGCCACCCTTTCAAGGTGGATATCGCGGGTTCGAATCCCGCTGGGGGCACCACTTAAAGAATCGGGCCCGGCACCGTCACAGTGCCGGGCCCCTTTTCTGCTGAAAGCCGGGATTCGAACCCGACAGGGCGCGGAGCTGAGGAAACGCGTTAGCGTTTTCCAGCGTAGCGCGCAAGGCGCGAAGCGCCGCAGCGAGCGCGGATTCGCGCAAGCGAAGACGCGGACATCCCGCTGGGGGCACCACTTAACTGAGAAGCCCGGAATCCTTGCGATTCCGGGCTTTTTTCTACTGAGAAGACCTTTGCGGTTGGTTACCAGTCCAAATCGTACTTCTCGGCATAGGCCTTGGCATGGGCAATGAACCAGTCCTGGTCCTGGGCCCAGCGAATGAAGTCGGGTACGTCGACGATGGTGGCGTCGGCCTCGTGGACGGCCATGAAGGCCTCGTCGAGCGAGCCCACCGCTGCCTGCGGGCGATTCGGCAGGTACAGCTCTACAAAACAGGGCCTGAGCAGGGCGTATGCGCCGGCCGCACTTAGGTCGTCAAAGCCGCGCAGCGCACGCCTTGCCGCGCTCATGCGGCCCAGCTTGTACAGCAAGATGACGCGCGCCAGGTTTGACCAGGTGTTTCCGTGAAACGCAAAGCGCGCGTCCAGGGCGTCAAAGCCCTCCTCGTCCTCAAGGCGCGCGTACGCGATGGCCGCGGTGTAGCGAGCCCCCAGCGAGTCGCCAGGGTCGACTTCAAAGACTTCGTTCGCCGCCGCGATCGCCATCCTGGCGCGCGCACCGTCAAGGCAGGTCCGCGCGATGGCAGCTTTTAGGCGAAGCCATGGGCGGGCGGCGATCCCCGCCACGTCTTCGTCCAGGTCAAAGGCCTCTTGCGGGGCGCCTGCCGGGTAGAGGTCGTGCTCGATCGCCAACAGGGCGTCCAGCAGCCCGTCGGGGTTCTTGTCGCCGGCGATCGCCGCGATTAGGCGGGCGTCGCTGCAGGTAGGGCACGTCTCGGCCGCCGCCTGAGCCGCTGCGGCCAGCTTGGCCAGGCGGGCGCTGCGGCGCTTGAGGTACTCCTCGTCCTCCAAAAGGTCGTCGTCGTGGCGTGAGGCCTCGTAGGTGCCCAGAGCGGTGCCCAAGGCCAGATAGGCGGCCTCGTCGGGAGCCTGGGTGTTGCCGGCCGGGTCGGCTGCGACGGCCAGCCGCAGCTCTTCTAACGCCTCGGCCGAAAGCTCACCGATCTCGGCGCGACGGCGGCTCACGATCCTGCAGATAAGCTCCTCGCGCGCGTCCACTAGCGGGCCTCCTCTTCTGCTTCCCAGGCGGCCTCGGCGGCTGCGGCTTTGGGGCACATCTCGCTGACTACCTGGGCCAACCAGGTACCCAAGACGCCGCGCCCGCTGCGGTCGTTGCCGTCTTGCAAAAGCACGATGCCCTCAGACACGGCTAGGATGATCTCGTCTTCACTGTACGGCTCGACATACAGGCGGCTAAACTCGCCGTCGGGAATCTCGCCCTGGCGAATGAGCATCCGGGCGCCGGTGGGGTAGTTTTGCAGCAGTTCGCCCACCAGGCGACGCGCGTCCGCCATATCGTGGCGACGGTGGGCCAGCGCGATTTTGGCCAGGCTCATCCAGGCGTCGGGCACGTTGCGCTTGGGGCAAATCGCGGGGTAGCGAGAAGCAAGCGCGTCCAGCCCGGCCTCGTCTTCCAGCTTGGCGTAGGCGTAGGCCATGGTAAAGCGCACGTCGCACGAGTCGTGCGGGTCGCTCGCCAACAGGCGTTCGCCCAGCTCAAGCACCTTGTGGTTGCGGCCGATGATCAGGGCCTCCTCGGCCATGCAGGCAAGCCAGCGCCAGTAGGGGCGCATGGCGATGTCGCCCGCCAACTCGCTGCGCTCGGGGTCGCGCGGGTCTACGGCCGCGTCGCGGGCGGCTTCGCAGGTGCGCTGCACCTCGTCGACCTTCTCGGCGAGAAAAGCAAAGCGCTCGCTGATCGAGGTAGCGCGCGACGAGGACTCCATGCGCTGCGCGTCAAAGCAGTTGGGGTCAAGCGAGAGGGCCTCGCCCAGCAGTTGGTGGCCGCGTTCGATGAGCTTCTCGCCGCCCTTCTCGGCTGCAAAGGGAAGCTGGTAGTCGATGACGTCTGTGGCAAGGGCGACCAGGTTAAAGGCTCGGTCGGCGTCGGTCTGCGGCAGGCCGTCGCGGTCCTGGGCGTAGCGCTGCCCAAAACTGGCGAAGGCCTTGGCCGCGCTTAACGGCTCCATTTGCTCGAGCGAGCGGGAAAACGCGAGCCCCAGGCGCTGGTAGTCCTCTTTGCGTGCGTTGTGTGCCACTGGTATTAGTCCTTTCTTCGTACACCCATGGTACCCAACGCGCGGCGTCGCTGCTTATCTCGTCATTTGTCGTCCTTCTCGCCGCAGTTTCTACATGGTGACTATTCCGCAAGCGGCGCCAAAAATTCTGTGAGAGAAAGTGGTGTAGACCAGTTAACAAAAAGGCAATACTGTAAGCGTGTGAACTTGCACCCGGTTGCCCGAGGGGGGCTAAGCCGGGCCTCTTATCACCAATAAACAGCAGGTAGGCTGCTGTTTTAATTCCGGCACGGGGGTGTCGGCATAGAATTGGAGGAGAGTTATGGGACGTTTCACCAATCCGCGTGACCTGTACTTTGGCGAGGGCGCCCGCCACGAGATCAAGAACCTCAAGGGTTCCAAGGCGATCGTCGTTTCTGGCGGCGGTTCCATGCGCCGCGGCGGCTTCCTGCAGGAGGTCGAGGCCGACCTCAAGGAGGCCGGTTTCGAGGTCCAGCTCTTTGAGGGCGTCGAGTCTGATCCTTCTGTCGAGACCGTCATGAAGGGCGCCGAGGCCATGAAGGCCTTTGAGCCCGATTGGATCATCGCCATTGGCGGCGGCTCTCCCATCGACGCGGCTAAGGCCATGTGGCTCTTCTACGAGTACCCCGAGGAGACCTTCGAGGAGGCTGTCGTTCCCTTCTCGTTCCCGCCGCTGCGCCAGAAGGCCCACTTCTGCGCCATCTCTTCGACCTCTGGCACCGCGACCGAGGTCACCGCTTTCTCGGTCATCACCGATTACGCCAAGGGTATCAAGTACCCGCTTGCCGACTTCAACATCACCCCTGACGTGGCCATTGTTGACCCCGAGCTCACCTACTCCATGCCCGCCAAGCTGTGCTCGCACACCGGTATGGACGCGCTGACCCACGCCATCGAGGCCTACGTCTCCACCGTCCACTCTATGTACACCGACGCAAACGCGCTGCACGCCATCCGCGAGATCGTCGAGTGGCTGCCCAAGTCCTACGAGGGTGACCAGGAGGCCCGTCAGCACATGCACGACGCTCAGTGCATTGCCGGCATCGCCTTCTCTTCTGGCCTTTTGGGCATCGTTCACTCCATGGCCCACAAGACCGGCGCCGCGTTCTCGGGCGGCCACATTATCCACGGCTGCGCTAACGCCATGTACCTGGGCAAGGTCATCCAGTTCAACGCTAAGGATCCCGCGGCCAAGACCCGCTACGCCTACATTGCCAAGGAGGTCCTGCACCTGGCTGGCGAGACCGAGGACGAGCTGGTCGAGGCCCTGGTCCAGGCGATTCGCGACCTCAACGACAAGCTCAACATCCCGCAGGGCATCAAGAACTACGGCGAGGGTGGCGCGAAGTCCGAGACCTCCATCATCGATTACGAGGAGTTCGAGGCCAAGAAGTCTGAGGTGGCCAAGAACGCCATCGCCGACGCCTGCACCGGCTCCAACCCGCGTCAGCCCACGCAGGAGGAGATGGAGCAGCTGCTGGAGTGCGTCTACAACGACACCCCGGTCACGTTCTAGTCTTTGCTAACAAGCGCGCGGCGGCTTGACGGCCGTTGCAGCGAGGAATGCCCGTCAAACCGTCGCGGTTTGGCGGGCATTTTGGTGGCTTGCGGTCGTCGCCGCGGGCC
>CAVEMP010000053.1:13727-16176 GCA_963616835.1 uncultured Oscillospiraceae bacterium
CGGGCCTAGCCCAGTCCGTACCCGGTGGCCTGCGACTGCGCCTCGATAAGCTTTGCGATGCCCGCCTGGCCCAGGTCAAGAAGCTCGTCCAGCTGCGCGCGGGTCAAGGTTGAGCGCTCGCCGGTGCCCTGGACCTCTACAATCCCGCCATCGCCGGTACCCACCAGGTTAAGGTCCACGTCGGCGTGGGAATCCTCGGGGTAGTCCAGGTCAAGAAGCGCCTGGCCACCCACGATACCGGCAGAAATCGCAGCTACCTGGCCCGTCAGCGGCAGGCGCGGCAGCTTGCCGGCGTCGACCAGGCTCATCAGCGCGCCGTGCAGCGCCACCCAAGCCCCGGTGATCGAGGCCGTGCGGGTGCCGCCGTCTGCCTGGATAACATCGCAGTCCAGCGTGATGGTGACCTCGCCCAAGCGATCCATGCGGCAAACCGAGCGCAAACTGCGCCCAATCAGGCGCTCAATCTCCATGCTGCGGCCTTTGCGCCCGTTGTACTCACGCTTTGACCTGCGGTTGGTTGACGCGGGAAGCATCGCGTACTCGGCGGTGACCCAGCCGGCGTGTTGCCCCTTGCGCCACTTGGGTACGCCCTCCTCAACGGTCGCGCTGCACAAGACGCGCGTGTCGCCAAACTCGGCCAGGCACGAGCCGGCCGCATTCTTCATAACGCCGGGCGTCAGAACCACCGGGCGCATCTCGTCAAACGCACGCCCGTAGCTGCGCTTTATTTCCAACTCCTGGTTATCTGTGGTAGTCAAGCCCGCCTGCCCTTCTCGCCGTTGCCGCCTGCCGGGCGGCCGCTCAACAAAACAAACCCCCGAGCCGCAACTGCGGCGTCGGGGGCCTAAAATACCTGGTGGGCGATGAGAGGTTCGAACTCCCGGCCTTGTGCGTGTAAAGCACCTGCGCTAGCCGCTGCGCCAATCGCCCAAGCAGAAATGTAGTCTACCATATACTTGCGTTTTGCCCGCATAACGACCTTTCGACCTGCATTGGATAGCATGGATACTTCAAATCTTTTTGACATTCTTCAACTTTTACGCGAGAAGAACCTGCTGGTTGAGACCCACAATATCGAAGACGACCAGGCTCGCAAAGTGGCCGTGACCGGCTGCGACTGCGACTCGCGCGTGGTGGCCGCAGGCCACATCTTTGTGTGCAAGGGCCAGGCCTTCAAGGCTGCCTACCTCACCTCGGCCATCGACCGTGGAGCCGTGGCCTACCTCTGCGACCAGGAGTTTTATGCTCGCGTTGCCCCCATCGCCCCCGACTTTCCCGCCATCGTGGTAAGCGACCTGCGTCGCGCGATGGCCTATGTCTCGGCCGAGGCTTTTGGCCACCCCGACCACCAGATCAAGGTCGTGGGTATCACCGGCACCAAGGGCAAGTCGACCGTGAGCTACATGCTGCGCTCGGTCCTGGACGGCGAGAAGCCCCTCTCGGCCACCGGCGTCATGGGCTCGATCGACACCTATGACGGCGTCGACAACGAGGAGAGCCACAACACCACGCCCGAGGCCCCCGACCTGTGGCGCCACCTGGCCAACACGCGCGACGCCGGCCTGACCTACATGGACATGGAGGTCTCGAGCCAGGGCCTCAAGTACGACCGCGTCCTGGGCCTGGAGCTTGACGTGGCCTGCTTCCTAAACATTGGCCGCGATCACATCTCGCCTGTTGAGCATCCCGATTTTGACGACTACTTCGAGAGCAAGCTGCGCATCTTCGACATCTGCCGTAGCGCCGCGATCAACATGGACTGCGAGCACGCCGACGTCATCGCCGAGCGCGCCAAGCGCTGCCCCCGCGTCTTGCGCTTCTCGGCCCAGGGCGCCCCGGACGCCGACGTCTGGGCGACGGACATCCAGACGGGCTACGGCTTTGTGAAGTTCGTCGCGCATACGCCCAGTTGGGAGGGGCCGGTCACCCTGTCGATGCCGGGCCTCTTTAACGTGGACAACGCGCTGGCCACCATCGCGATCGCCGAGCTCTTGGGCCTGGGTCAGCAAGAGGTCGTCGAGCCGCTGGGCCGCGCCAAGGTCCCGGGTCGCATGGAGCTTATCTCCACGCCGTCTGGCCGCGTGACCGCGCTGGTTGATTACGCGCACAATAAACTGTCCTACCAGCGATTCTTCCCCTCGGTTAAGCAGGAGTTCCCGGGGTATCGCGTGATCGCGCTGTTTGGCGCGCCGGGCGGCAAGGCCTACGAGCGCCGCCAAGAGCTGCCGCAAGAGGCCGCCAAGTGGTCGGATTACCTCATCTACACCGAGGAAGACCCGGCCAACGACCCCGTGGCCGAGATCTGCCAGCAGATGGCCGACGCCACGCCCGAAGGTGCTGCCTACGAGGTCATTCTCGACCGCGAAGAGGCGATTCGCCGCGCCGTCCAGCTGGCCTACGAGGGCGAGGGCCCGGCCATCGTGTGCCTTTTGGCCAAGGGCGACGAGAC
>CAVEMP010000054.1:0-1870 GCA_963616835.1 uncultured Oscillospiraceae bacterium
GGTTTAAAACGGGTCCGGCCGAGTAGCCGGGCCCTTTGCATTTACGTTTGCCCAGTTGGCGGTTGCGCCGGCTGGGCATTCTGCTTGACGCTTCCGGATTTAAACCCCGAAAAGTCGCACGTGCCTTGCGTGCGGGGCCCACGGCACCCCGATTTGCCCGGTTTTGCGCCCGGTGGGGTAGTATGGTGGCGAGAAAACCGGGCGGCGGGCCCGCTTTGAGGCCGCCGCGCAGAAGAAAGGACGTCGCATGGCACTGCCCAAGGTCGATATCGCTTCTCTGGACCCCAATAAGACCGTCGTCGTTGCGACGGGTAACGCCCACAAGGTTACCGAGATCGAGGCTATCCTCTCGCCGGCCCTGCCCGGAACCCGTTTTGTGGCCTTGGGCCAGTTGGGCGACTTCCCCGACCCCGTGGAGGACGGCGCCGACTTCTACGAGAACGCCCTCATCAAGGCCCGTGCCGCCCAGGCCGCAACGGGCCTTTCCATGGCCGTGGCCGACGACTCGGGTCTGTGCGTCGATGCCCTCGACGGCGCGCCCGGCATCTTCTCGGCCCGCTGGGCCGGCGAGCACGGCAACGATGCCGCCAACAACGAGAAGCTCCTGGCCCAGCTGGCAAACACCCCCAACGACCAGCGCGGCGCTCACTTCCACTCAAGCGTGGTCCTGGTTCGCGGTCAGGAAATCCTGTGCGGCGACGGCGACTGCCCCGGCACCATCGGCCACGCTCCGCGCGGCAATAACGGCTTTGGCTACGACCCGCTGTTCTTCCCCGCAGACACCCCCGGCCGCACCATGGCCGAGCTCGACCCCGCCCAGAAGAACCAAATCTCGCACCGTTTTCACGCCCTGCAAGATTTGCTCGCCAAACTGCGCTAGAATAGCCGCAGCTAGAAGCACGCTTCTAGACCGCTATGGACGGGCAGGGGCCTCGACATGGCGGGTTTTCCTTAGCAGGTTTCCCGCGCCCACGCCCTGGTGGTCGCATCAGCCGCTATTTGGAAGGAAGCGTCGCTATGAAGATCATCCGCGCAAAAGACTACGTCGACATGAGCCGCAAGGCCGCAAACCTTATCTCGGCCCAGGTCATCTTGAAGCCCAACTGCGTGTTGGGCCTGGCCACCGGCTCGACCCCTATTGGCGCCTACCAGCAGCTTTCTCGTTGGTGTGAGAAGGGCGACTGCGACTTCTCGCAGGTTAGCACCTATAACCTGGACGAGTACCGTGGCCTTTCTCACGATGACGAGCAGAGCTACCACTACTTCATGCGCCAGAACTTCTTCAACCACATCAACATCGACATCAACAACACCCACGTGCCCGACGGCGCCAACCCCGACGCCCAGGCCGCCTGCAGCGAGTACGACCGCATTGTCGCGGCCGCCGGCTATCCCGACCTGCAGCTCTTGGGCATTGGCAACAACGGCCACATTGGCTTCAACGAGCCGGACGACCATTTCTCTAAGGGCACTCACTGCGTCGACTTGACCCCCAGCACCATCGAGGCCAACAGCCGCCTGTTTGCCAGTGCCAACGACGTGCCTCGCCAGGCCTACACCATGGGCGTCCAGACCATCATGTACGCCCGCATGATCGTGGTCGTGGCCAACGGCTCTAAGAAGGCCCAGGCCGTCCACGACATGTGCTACGGCCCGGTGACCCCCAGCTGCCCGGCCTCGATCCTGCAGCTGCACACCAACTGCGTCGTGGTGGCAGACGAAGAGGCCCTGGCCCTCTGCCCGGCCGAGTAGTCGACGCAGGCGGCGAGAAGACCGCGACGCCCCGCGCCCGCACGGCGACGCACCGCAAACCCCATAGGCACCACCCGGCCCCGGCTTCTATCCCCCAGGAAGCCGGGGCCGGTCTTTG
>CAVEMP010000054.1:2006-4612 GCA_963616835.1 uncultured Oscillospiraceae bacterium
CCATCCTGGGTCACGATGACCAGGTCCTCAACGCGCACGCCAATGTCGCCCGGCAGGTAGATACCCGGCTCGATGGAGAAACACTGGCCGGGACGCACAGCCTCGTGGTGGACGCTCGAGACGTCGCCAGGCTCGTGGTCCACCAGGCCAATCTGGTGCCCCAGGCGGTGGTTGAAGGCCGGGCCCCAACCCGCGTCCTCGATGATGCGGCGGGCGGTAAGGTCAATCTGGGCAAACTCGACGCCGGGCGCCACGATCTTCTCGGCTTCCTCGTTGGCGCGGCGAACGGCCTCGTAAACGGCCCGCTGGTGGTCGGTGGGCTGGGCGGTAAAGAAGGTGCGCGTCATGTCCGAGCAGTACCAGTCCTGCTTGCAGCCCACGTCAAACAACACGACGTCGCCAACGGCAAACGGAGTGTTGTCGGGCTCGTGGTGCGGGTCTGCGCCGTGGTCGCCAAAGCTCACGATGGGCGAGAAGGAGTGGTCGCTGGCGCCCAGGCGTCGGTACTCGCCCAGAAGGCCTTCTGCGATCTGCAGCTCGGTCACGCCGGGGCGCAGCTGAGCCACCAGCCACTCCATGGCCTGGTCGTTGGTGCGCGAGGCCTGGCGCATGAGTTCCTGCTCGCGCGCGTCTTTGATCGAGCGGGCGTCGTCGATTGCGCAAGAGGCCAGCTTGAAGCCGGTGGCGGCCCCGGTCTCCATCAGAGGCACCAGCCAGCGGGCGGAAAGCTCTTTGTCCACGCCCAGCGCGGCCGAGTGGTCGCAGACCTCTGCGAGAAGGGCCACGGGATCTTGCGTGTCGTCAAAGATGCGCACGTCAGCGCAGGCATCGCCGGCGTCGGGGAACAGGCGGTTGCAGAATAGAGTGGGCTCGCCGGTGGCGGGGACGTAAAGGCCCAAGAAGCGCTCGTAGGGCTCGGTGTAGTAGCCGCACAGCCACCAGATGGACAGCGGGTCGACCAGAAGCATCTGGGAAAGCCCCAGCTCACGCAGATTGTTTCGCACGGTAGCAAGTCGTTGTTGGTTCATGGTTCTCCTTTTGACGGGGTGGTTCGTGGCCCAGTGTACACCCAGGTGAACTTTTGGCCGCGCGGGGGCGGGCGTCGGCCTGGTGAGCGTCACGCGCCCGCCAGGCCGCTGCCGTCCCGCCACGCCCTTCTCGCCACAAGATGGGCATGTCGTGTCGTTACAAAATCGGCCAAGGGCACTTGTGAAATCCCTTGGTATGATTGAGGTTCGCGTATTCTGGCTATTCGCCCCGCCCAAGGGGCTTGGAGGATCAGATGGACAACGAGATTCCCTCGGTAAACCGCGTGGATGACATCCGCGAGCAGCTTCTGGCGCTGCAGGGCAAGCGCATCAAGGTCAAGGCCAATATGGGCCGCTCCCGCATTGTCGAGCGCGCCGGCACCCTGGTCAACGCGCACCCCTCTTTGTTTGTCGTCGAGGTCGAGGAGCGTCGCGGCCGCACCGCGCGCCAGTCGTACCAGTACGTCGACGTTCTTACCGGTGCGGTCGAGCTCTTTGACGCCCAGACCGGCGAGCGCCTCTTCGACTACGTGATGGTCGAAGAGTAGTCCTTCTCGCTGCTGCCGCCGCGTTGTAGTACAACGTTATACCTATGACTGCCACACAGACAATCGAGGCCCCGTGCAAGGTCAACCTGCACCTGGGCATCCACACGCAGCTTGACGAGCGCGGCTACCACCGCGTTGACTCGGTCATGGCGCCGGTGGGGCTTTTTGACACCGTCACGGTGAGCGACGCGCCCAGCCTTGAGGTGTGCCACCAGCCCGCGCTGTGCGTGGCGCCCCAGAAGACCACCGTGTGGAAGGCCGCGACCCTGTTGGCCGCTCGCCTGGGCGTCGAGCCAAACGTGCGGGTAGACGTGGTGGCTCGCATCCCCGAGAAGGCCGGGCTGGGCGGGTCTTCGGCAGACGCCGGGGCCACGCTGCGCTTGCTGGCCCAGCGCTGGGGCATGGCACCTTGCGACCCACTGGTGGCCCAGGTGGCCCGCCAGGTTGGTGCCGACGTAGCGTTTTTCTTGGACCCGCGTCCAGCGTTGTACTTGGGCGGCGGAGACGTGCTAGAAGAGGCCTTCTCGCCGCTTGCCCTGCCCGTGGCGTTGGTCATGCCGGCAGGGGAGGGCGTCTCGGCCAAGGCGGCGTACCAGGCGTTTGACGCGGCTCCCGTGGAGGCCTGCGGATACGGCGAGATGTGCGCGGCGCTTCGCGGCGCGGCCGGGCCGGCCCGCGCGGCCCGCGTGGCTGAGCTTCTCTTTAACAACCTGGCGCCCGCCGCCAAGGCCTTACAGGCCGGCTGCGCCGAGGTGGAGGCTTGGGCCGCCGCGCAAGACGAGGTGGCCGCCGCGATTGTTACAGGGTCTGGTAGCTGCGTTTTTGCGGTGTGCGAGAGCCTGGCCGCGGCCCGTGCCGTAGCTGCCCGTGCGGCTAAGATGCACAATTGGTGGTCTTACGCCACATTGACGGTTGGAACGCCCGCAGAAATCTGCTAGAATGTCACGTTGCTACGGGTTGTGGCTCAGTTTGGTAGAGCACTGCGTTCGGGACGCAGGGGTCGCTGGTTCGAATCCAGTCAACCCGACCA
>CAVEMP010000055.1:0-5021 GCA_963616835.1 uncultured Oscillospiraceae bacterium
CGCCCCACGTTGGCGCTCTCGAGCATCGTCGCGTTCTGGTTGGGCAGCGACTTCATGAACAGCTTGCCGTAGCTCTTGGTCGCCAGACGCGAGTCGGCCAGCACCAGCACGCCCGTGTCGCTCGACGTGCGGATCAAGCGCCCCGCAGCCTGTTTGACCTCGATAACCGCCTCGGGCAGCGAGTAGCGCCACCACGCGCGCTCCTCTCGCTGCTCACGCTCCTTGACCAGCGGCTCGTTGGGGTTGGCAAACGGCAGCTTGGGAATCACGACGCAGCGCAGCGTGTCGCCGGCGGCGTCAAAGCCCTCCCAAAACGACTTCAAGGCCATCAACGAGAGGTTCTTCTCGGCGTTAAATCGCTCGCGAAGTCGGCGCGGAGAAGTGCCTCGCTCTTGATAGGCCAAATCGAGCCCGGCGGCAGCCAGGCGCGGCTTCAACGCCTGCGCCACGCGCTCCATGTCGCGGCGGTTGGTGAACAGCGTCAGCACCGAGCCACCCATCGCCACGTGCACGTCGTACAGCAGATCCTCCAACGCGGGCAGGTACGCGCGGTCGTTGGGCGCGGGCATGTCGCGAGCAAGCACCACCGACATCTGCCGTTCGTAGTCAAAGCTCGAAGAAAGTCGCAGGTCCTTGTGGTCGCGCGAGTCCAGCGCGGCCAGACCCACCGACTGGTTAAAGTGATCAAAATTGTCGCCCACCGCAATAGTCGCCGACGTAAAGACAACGCTCTCCATTTCAGGCAGCCAGTCCTTGGCCAGGTCGGCGCCAATATCGATCTTCTCGGCCACCAGCCTCTCGGTCGCAAGGCGGCGCTTGGCCCGCGTGAGCTGGGCATAGTAAACGTAGTTGGTGTCGGTACCGTCGCAGATCAGCTTGATGCCGGCCAGAAGCTCGTCCAGCGCCCGGCCCGCGTCGCCCAGGTCGCCCGCCATCTGCGGCGCCACCTCGGCCAGGGCCTTGCGAGCCTCCTTCATGTGGCGCGTGACCTCGTCCAGCGCGTGCGCCGCGGCCTCGCCGGCGCGCACGACCTCGCCCCACTCATCGCTCTGGCGAAGCCCAGCGTCGATCCACAAGGTCAAGTCGTCGTAGCTACCGTCGCTTTTTGCCAGCGGCACCAACTCGTGGATGGCCACAAAAAGGTCGGCCACCCGCACCGATGCCGTGGCCGCTTCGGCCGCAACCTTGGTGAGAAGACCGGTCACCAAGGTCGAGTTCTCCAAGCTCAGTGCGTCAACCATCAGGTTATGCAGCACGCCGGTCTTGGTCCCGCCCAGCACCTCGAAGGCCGAGCGAGCCTCTCCCGCGCAGACCTCAACAGCCCACTGGCGACGGGCCTCGGACTCAAAACCGTGGGCCTCGTCGACCACCCAGTGGCGCACGGGCGGCAAAATGCGCCCCTCGGCCGCCACGTTGCGCAGCAGCAGCGAGTGGTTGGTCACCACCACGTCGGACGCGGCCGCGCGGCGGCGCGCCCCGTGCAACAGACACTCGCGCGGGAAGTACGGGCAGCGGTTCTTCAAGCAATCGCCCGAGCTAATCGTCAGCATCTTTCGCGGCACGTAGCGCCAGCGAATCCCCAGCGCATCCAGGTCGCCATCGGGCGACTGGCAGGCAAACGAGTAGCACACGGCCAGCGCCGTTAACATGTCGCAGCTCACCGCGTTCTCGCTGCGCCCATCGACTTTGGCCTCCTCGACCGGTAGGTCGGCCTTCACGGCGCGATCCATCCGCAGGAAGCAGGGATAATGGTCGTAGCCCTTCAAGGCATGAAAGGTCATGCCGCCGGGCAGTGCCGCGGCCAAGGCCGGCAGCTCGTGGCTCACCAGCTGGTCGGTCAGCGCGTTGGTCTTGGTCGCCACGCCCACCGTCACGTTGTTGCGCTGGGCATACAGGACCTCGGGCAGCAGATAGGCGATCGACTTGCCCACGCCCGTGCCCGCCTCGACTGAGCGATGCGTCGACGTGTTAAGCGCCGCCGCAATCTCTCGCGCCATCGCCACCTGCTCGGGGCGCTCCTCGGCCTTCTCGTACATGCAAGACACCGTGCCGCCGGGAGCAAACGCCTGGTCAACGGCATCAAGGTCCACGTCAAACAGCCGCTTGCCCTCTTCGGCCGCGTCCTCCTTGGCACGGCGCGTGTCCTCTCGCAGCAGCTCGGCGCGGGCCGTCTTAAGGTGAAAGTACTCGCCCGCATCGCCCAGCGCCAGCTGCGAGAAAACCGGCCTAAACGGCCAGTCCACCTCGGGGTGCATATCGGCCAAGTAGCCCATAAGCCCCGCTGGCATCTGCGACAACGCACATAAAATCACGCGCCACATGCCGCACAGCGCGTCCACATCGTCGCAAGCACGGTGCGTGACCGAGGCACAGCCAAACGCACGCGCCATGTCCTGCAGGCGGTGAGAAGAAAGCCGCGGCAGCGCGATTCTCGACAAAGCCAGGGTGTCGATCCAGATGTCGCTTACCTCGTGACCGCCGGGCACGGCCTCGATAAACGTGCGGTCAAAGGTCGCGTTGTGCGCCAGCACGGGCGAGCCGCCCACAAACTCCACCAGCTCGGCCACGGCCGTCCGCGCATCGGGGGCGTCCATCACGTCCAGGTCGGTGATCGAGGTCAGGCGCGTTATCTCGGGCGGAATGGGGCAGCCGGGGTGCACAAACGTCTCAAAGCGGTCCACTATCTCGCGCCCGCGCAGACGGGCGGCGCTGATCTCAATCAGCATGCAGTCCTTGAACGAGAGGCCCGTGGTCTCGGTGTCCAACACCACCACATCGTCCTCCAGCAGGCCAAAGTTCTGCTCGGCCGCCAATTTAGGCAGCGAGAAGTACTTCTGCCTCACAGACTCGGGCGTCGCGGGCAGCATAAGGTCCTCGAGGAGGGAAGGATCCACCTCGTCGTAAGAAACCTGGTCTATTGTCATGTTTATCAGTGCCTTTGTTCGTAGGCTTCCAGCGCAAGCTCGACAAAACGGGTGCAGAGCTCTGGAAATTCTACCCCGGCGTGGCGCGCCGAGTCGGGTAGAAGGCTGTTTTGGGTCATGCCGGGAATGGTGTTGGTCTCCAGAATCACCGGATCGCCCTGGGCCGTCACAATGAAGTCGCTGCGAGAAGCACCCAGGCAGCCCAGGGCCTTGTGCGCGGCCACGGCCTTCTCCTGCGCCGTGCGGTAGACATCGGGGTCCAGGCGCGCGGGAATAACGTGGTGCAGCTCAGAGGGCTCATACTTCACCGTGATGTCGTAGAACTCGGCACCAAAGACCACCTCGATGATGGGCAGGGCCACCGGGTCGTCGTTGCCCACCACGGGCACGGTGATCTCGGTGCCCGTGATGCACTCCTCGATAAGCACGCGCCCGCCCTTAGAACCGGCCTTCTCTATGGCCTCGCGCAGGCCTTCTACCTGCGCCACCTTGCTAATGCCAAAGCTCGAGCCGTTGCCGCTAGGCTTTACAAACAGCGGTAGGCCCATTTCATCCGCCATGGCAGCCAGCTCGGCGTCGCTAAGCTGCGTACCTGCGGGAATGTCAACACCCTTAGGCGCACGGATCCCAGCCTTGCGATAAATCGCCTTGGCAAATTCCTTCTCGGTGCTCACGCTGGACGCCAGCACGCCCGAGAAGGCGTACGGCATGTGAAGAATCTCAAGGAAGCCCTGGATACAGCCGTCCTCGCCGTAGCAGCCGTGAAGCGCGGGAAAGGCCACGTCGTAGTTGCCGCGGCGCAGGTCGTCGTAGAAGTCCTCGCTGGCGATGTCCAGGATGTCGACGTCCTTGAAGCCGGCCTCGGTCAGCGCCTGCTGGCAGTTGAGGCCAGAAAGCCACGAGATGTCCTTCTCGTCAGACCAGCCGCCCGCCAAAACAACGACCCTGAGTTTTTTGAGCTCTTCTCTGTCCATGGTCACTCCAGCCCGGTCGGCGATTTTCTCGGTGTTAAACTCAAAAGAATCGAAACTCGGTCTGCCAGGTGCCCAGGCACGCCAGCAGACTTTGTTGAGAATAACCCTACTTTCAAGTTTTATCGCGAACGGGAGCGTGAATGGACCCAATTACTAGTGCTGGCGAGAGTCAGCCCCTGCAAGACCTCAAGTCTCTTTCCCATAAAGAGATCGCGGCCCTGGTCGAGGAGCTGGGTCAGCCCAAGTTTCGCGTGAAACAAATCGAGGACTGGCTGTGGAACAAAAACGTCTCTTCTTTTGACGAGATGACCAACCTCTCCAAGGATCTTCGCGCCCAGCTTGCCGAGAAGGTCTCGCTTAACCCCGTGACCGAGGTCGCGCGCCAGGTCTCCGAGGACGGCAGCCGCAAGTACCTGCTGCAGTTTGCCGACAGTACCACCGTCGAGTGCGTGGGCATGCCCAACAAGAACAAGCTGGCCGTCTGCGTTTCTACCCAGGCGGGCTGCGGCATGAAGTGCGCGTTTTGCGCCACCGGCGCGGCGGGCCTTACCCGCTCGCTCTCTGCGTCCGAGATCTACCAACAGGTCATGCACGTGCGCGACGACTTCAACACCCGCGTGACCAGCGTTGTCATGATGGGTCAGGGCGAGCCCTTTGCCAACTACGACGCCACCCTGGCCGCGCTGCGCAAGCTCAACAACCCCGCCGGCCTGGGCATTGGCGCGCGTCACCTTACCGTCTCTACCTGCGGCGTTATCCCCAGTATCATGCGTTTTGCCAAAGAGCCCGAGCAGTTCACGCTGGCCGTCTCGCTGCACTCGGCCGTCCAGCAGACCCGCAACGTCCTGATGCCGGGTGTCAAGAAGTTCTCGCTGCTCAACCTGTACTCGGCCATGGGCGAGTACGTCAACATCACGGGCCGCCGCCCCACCTACGAGTACGCCCTTATCAGCGGCGTCAACGACACCAACGACGAGCTTGAGGCCCTGTGCGACTTCTGCCGCGAGACCTTGTGCCACGTCAACCTTATCCAGCTCAACGACGTCGAGGGCTCGCGTTTTCGCCCCTCCACCCCGCAGCGCGCCGAGGAGTTTGTGCGTCGCCTGGGCAGCGTGGGCGTCGA
>CAVEMP010000056.1:0-27597 GCA_963616835.1 uncultured Oscillospiraceae bacterium
GCGCTGTGCTTGCCTTGCTGGTCCTTTTTCAAAGATGCCACGTGCGACCTCTGGGTTTCTCTATTGAAGTGTGTTTGAAGGGCCGAGAATGCACAAACGCTAGACGGCCGGTTTGCTATCGTAGCGTATTCTTAAAGCAGCAAGCAGCGCGTATCGCCGCTTTATACATGATTTCGAGGGATTTTACATATGAGTGTCGTTCGACTTAAAAGCTTTGAGTGCGCCGAGCTAGACGTCTACGCGCGCCTCACCGATAACCAGCTAAGAAATCGCCTGGACCCGGCCCGCTCGGTCATGATCGCCGAGTCACACTTGGTGGCCGAGGTCGCGCTTGAAGCCGGCGTCGAGGCATTGTCGTTTCTTGCCGATGAGGCTCATGCCCACGTAGCCGTAGAGCTGCTCGAACGTTTTGGCCTTACCGAGAAGGACGTGCCCGTTTACGTCCTGCCCGACGCAGAGTTGGAAAAGCTCACGGGATATCGCCTGGTTCGAGGCCTTCTTTGCGCCATGAGGCGGCCGGCGTCCCGTGCGTCGTCCCAAGTCATTGCCTCTTCTCGCCACCTGGCCGTGATCGAGAACCTGGTGGACGTCTCTAACGTGGGCGCGCTCTTTCGCTCGGCGGCAGCCCTGGGCGCCGACGGCGTGGTCTTGTCGCCTACCTGCGCCGACCCTTTGTCGAGAAGGGCCCTTAGGGTCTCGATGGGCTGCGCGCTTAAGGTGCCTTGGGCCCGCGCGACGGCGGACGAGTGGCCGTGCGCTGCGTTTGACCAGATGCACGCTGCGGGTATGGAAATCTGCGCGATGGCGCTGGTGGACGGCGCAGTTCCTTTGGACGACCCCTCGCTTGACCCCGCTTGTCCCCGCGCCTTGGTCTTTGGCAACGAGGGTGCGGGTCTCGAGGCCGCCACGCTTGCCGCGTGCGATCGCGCGGTCATTATTCCCATGGCGGCGGGCGTTGACTCTCTCAATGTCGCGGCGAGCTCGGCTGTGGCTTTCTGGCAACTCTTTAAATAGTGCGGTTCAAACTCCGAGGTTTGGGTAAGACAAGACGTATGGTGTCGCGCGGGCATAGCTTGTGCGCGGCATAAAGAACCAGTTTGAAAGGTACGTATCGGATGAACATGGACGAGAACAAGCGTCGACGCTCGATGCTTCTCTATATCCTGATTGCCGTGGTCGTCTATCTGGCCATTAGCCAGACGATGTTCCCGGCGCTCACCTCGTCGCAGACCACGCAGGTCTCGTACAGCGAGTTCCTTACAATGGTTGACAAAAAAGAGGTGACGCAGGTTCAGAAGACCCAGGGTGAGTCAACGCTGTACTTCACCACGGGCAGCGGCGACTCGCAAAAGAAGTATTCGACCGTCATCTTTGGCTCGGGTGATGGCCTGGCCGACCGCCTTGAGCAAAACGGCGTCGAGATGGTGAGCTACATCGCCGACACGTCAAGCGACCTGTGGCTGTATATGTTGCTTTCCTACGGCCTGCCAATCCTCATCTTCTTTGGCATTGGCTGGTATCTCAACCGCCGCATGAAGAAGGCCATGGGAGACGACGGTCCCTCGATGAACTTTGGCGGCGGCTTTGGCATGGGCGGCGGCCTGGGCAAGTCCAACGTCAAGGAAGTTAAGGGCGAGGAGACCGGCGTCACGTTCAAGGACGTAGCCGGCCAGGACGAGGCCAAGGAGTCCCTGCAAGAGATCGTGGGCTTCCTTAAGAAGCCCGAGAAGTACAACGAAATCGGCGCTCGTTGCCCGCGCGGCGCGCTTCTGGTTGGCCCTCCGGGTACCGGTAAGACCCTTCTCGCCAAGGCAGTGGCCGGCGAGGCGGGCGTGCCGTTCTTCCAGATTGCCGGCTCGGAGTTTGTAGAGATGTTCGTGGGCCGCGGCGCCGCCAAGGTGCGCGACCTCTTTAAGCAGGCAAACGAGAAGGCCCCCTGTATTGTCTTTATCGACGAGATCGACGCCGTGGGTAAGCGTCGCGACACGTCCTTGAACTCCAACGACGAGCGCGAGCAGACCTTGAACCAGCTGCTCTCCGAGATGGACGGCTTTGACAACCACAAGGGCATCGTTGTTTTGGCCGCCACCAACCGTCCCGAGTCCCTAGACCCCGCGCTTCTGCGCCCTGGCCGCTTTGACCGCCGCATCCCTGTTGAGCTGCCCGACCTTACCGGCCGCGAGGCCATCCTCAAGATTCACGCCGGCGACGTCAAGATGGAGGGCACGATCGACCTTTCTGGCATCGCCAAGTCGACGCCGGGCGCCTCGGGCGCAGACCTTGCCAACATCATCAACGAGGCGGCCCTTCGCGCCGTTCGTTTTGGCCGCAACCGCGTGACCCAGGAAGACCTTCTCGAGTCTGTTGACGTGGTCATCGCCGGCGAGAAGAAGAAGTCCACCGTGCTTTCCGAGCACGAGAAGGAAGTCGTTTCTTACCACGAGACCGGCCACGCCATCGTGGCGGCCACGCAGAAGGGCTCGGCTCCCGTCGCCAAGATCACGATTGTGCCGCGTACCTCGGGCGCATTGGGCTTCACGATGCAGGTCGAGGAAGACGAGCACTTCCTTATGACGCGCCAAGAGGCCAAGAACAAGATTGCCGTCTTGTGCGGCGGCCGCGCGGCCGAGGAGCTTATCTTTGGCGAGATGACCACGGGCGCCTCAAACGATATCGAGAAGGCCACCCAGATTGCCCGCGCCATGGTCACCCAGTACGGCATGTCCGACAAGTTTGGCATGGTGGCCTTGGGTCAGCAGAACAACCGCTACCTGGGCGGCGGGGCGCAGCTCACCTGCTCTGAGGGCACCGCGCAAGAGGTCGATGCCGAGGTCCAGCGCTTGGTCGAGGAGGGCCACGCGGCCGCGGTCCAGACCCTTACCGCTAACCGCTTCAAGCTGCATGAGATTGCCCACTACCTGCAAAAGAAAGAGACCATTACGGGCGACGAGTTCATGAACATCCTCACCCGCGACGACGGCTTTGCGCCTAAGATGCCGGCCGTGTCTTCCAACTAACCTATGTTTGTACGGGGCTTTTCGATATAGGCCGATGCTTGTGCCAAATGGCCCCTAAGTAGAAAAACCGCCGAGCTTTGTACAAAGTTCGGCGGTTTTTCAATGTGGCGAGAAGACCGGCACCCTCGTGACGCGTTAGACCCCCGTGCGCTCTGCGGCGCGCTCGGGCAGCTCGCCGGTGCGGTAGGCGCGCAGAAGCTCGCGCAGGTCCGATATCTGCTCCTCGATCTGGCCGCCGGCGTCGGTGTCGCCCACGGTAAGGGGGCGGCCCCAGCGCCTAAAGCGGTCGTCGTCGCTCATGATGTCGGCGTTTAGGTCAAGCACGTCCTCGATGCTTGCGAAGGGACGGTGGGCCTTGATGCGCATGCCGTCGGGGTCGGCGATCAAGGTGTAGCCTGCTATGCCCGTGGTGTTGTGGTAGGCCTGGCAAAAACCGCCGTCGATGACCACTAACATGCCGCCTGCCTTCACGGGGTTCTCGCCGGCCGCCGCGTGCACCGGCGTGTGGCCGTTGATGATGACGCCGCTTGCCTCGCAACCAAACTCCTCAAGAATCATCTTGCAGGCCTGCGGGTCCTCGGTGTGCTCGTAGTAAGGGTCGCGAGGCTCGTCCCAGGTGGACTTGTCGGTAAGATAGGTGCGCTCGAACGTCTTCATCACGCGGCCCGAGAGGGGAGAAAGGCGCCCACACCACAGGTACCACATCCAGTCGAGAGAGACCTGGTCATGCTCGAGCCAGGCCCTTCTCGCCAACCGGTCGGCGTAGTCGTAGTAGGCCTTGCCCTCAAGCATCTGGCCTTGGTGGTTCACGGGGCAAAAACTGCCGTCCTCGTTCATGGGCACGCACGCGTGGAAGAGTACGTTGCCGTTGTGGACCAGGTAAGCGCTGCCGTGCTCGTAAAGGAAGCCCACGTGCGAGCGCAGCTTGTCCGAGTGGCGCACCGCGCTCATCATGTTATCCATCACTCGGGCCTCTTCGGGCGTCAGCTCGTAGGGGTTTTGCGGGTCAAGTGTGGGGAAGTCGCGCGTGCGCATCGCGTATTCGACGCCGTCGATGGTCACGGTCCCGCGATTGGCGTCCACGTGCTCCAGCAGCAGGCGGTCGTCCATCTGCCAATTGGGGTGGCGCTTGATGACCTGGCCCTCGAGCTTAAAGAGGATGACCGAGATGGCCTTCTCCACAGGGTCCATGCCGTCTTCTTGGCTATAGGTCTGCTCGGCAAAGACGGTGAGCTCACGAAGCGAGATGCCGTAGGCACTCTCGAGGATCTTTAAGCTGTCGTAGCGCACGTTGTTGCGAATGACGGCCGCCAGGCATGCGGCCGAGCCAGACGCCGCGCCCATCCACACGATGTCGTGGTTTCCCCACTGGACGTCGATGGAGTGGTAGGCCATCAGGCGGTCCAGGATGCGGTCTGCCCGGGGCCCGCGGTCAAAGATGTCGCCCACCAGGTGCAGGTGATCGACGGCCAGCCTCTTGATCAGCGAGGCCAGCGAGCAGATGAAGTCGTCGGCGCTTCCCGTTCCAATGATCGAAGAAATGATCCCCTGGTGGTAGGCCAGACGCTGCTCGCGCTCGTCGGGCGAGATGTGGAGAAGCTCGTCGATGATGTAGGCGTACTCCACCGGCATGGCCTTGCGCACCTTCGAGCGCGTGTAGGTGCCCGAGAGGTGCCGGGCCAGGCTAACCAGGCGCATGAGGGCGATCGCGTACCATTCCTCGGTAAGGCGCCCCTCCTCGCGCAGACGCGAGAGCTTAAGGTCGGGGTAGTAAATAAGCGTGCAGAGGTCGGCCTGCTCTTCTCGCGTAAGCTGGTACTCAAAGGTCGAGCGGACCCTCTCACGAATAACGCCCGAGCAGTTGTTGAGGATGTGCTCGAAGGCGTGGTACTCGCCGTGGACGTCCGAGACAAAGTGCTCGGTGCCCTTAGGCAGGCGCAGGATGGCCTCGAGGTTGATGATCTCGGTGTAGACCGAGCGGGCGGTGGGGAACTTCTCTGAGAGAAGCTCGAGGTACTTGTCGTGGGGCGACTTGAAGGACTCGATGGTGTCCATGGGTTCCTTTCTGGGGAAAGTTTTCGCATGTTCTAGGGTGAGCGTTAACCGCGCTTTGTGCCAATGCGATTCGGCGTACGGTCAAAACCCACGTTTAAGGGGCGCTTTCGTGGATTTGGCGTGTGCGTGCTGGTCACACCTTATGGAGAAGTCCACGCGTGTTGTGGAGAAGACCTTAACTAGGCGCAGACATTTGCTCGCCGGAGTGCTACCATCGATTCTTAATGGCTATGACAAGGACAGTACGCGCAAAGTCAACAGTCCAAAGAGAGCGGGAAAGCTGAGAAACCGTGGCTGTTTTGCGCAGAACATCACCTTTGAGCTGCGGCCCCAAAGCGCAAACGCGCAAGTAGGCGTCGCCGTAAATGACTCACGTCACGGGTCAACCGAGTAAGGCGGCACCGGGTCGCCCGCTGGGTGGTTACAAGCGAAGTGTGAATCCAAGCGCTTCGTCCCAGCATCTAGGGACGGGCGCTTTTTTGTGTCCAGAAAGGAAGATGAGCGTGGCAAACGAGTACAAGAAGACCACCAACCTGCCGCAGACGGGCTTTCCCATGCGCGCGAGCTTGGCGCAAAACGAGCCCAAGCGCCTGGCCGCCTGGCAGGACGAGGACGTCTACGAGCAGATGCTCAAGAAGAACGAAGGTCACAAGAAGTTTGTCCTTCACGACGGCCCTCCCTACGCCAACGGCCCCATCCACCTGGGCCACGCGCAGAACAAGATCTCTAAGGACATCATCAACCGCTACAAGTCCATGCAGGGCTTCCAGACCCCCTACGTCCCCGGTTGGGACTGCCATGGCCAGCCCATCGAGCACAAGGTAGAGACCATTCTTGGAACCGAGAAGTTCAACCAGCTTCCCACCGAGAAGGTCCGAGAGCTGTGCCGCAAGATGGCCGTCGAGCAGGTCGATACCCAGCGCCAGGGCTTCAAGCGCCTGGGCGTTTTAGCCGAGTGGGACAACCCCTATCTCACCTACGTCAACGATTACGACGCCACCGACGTCGAGATCTTCAAGGCCATCTTTGACCGCGGCGCTATCTACCGTGGCCGCAAGCCCGTTCACTGGTGCTCGCACTGCCACACCGCTTTGGCCGAGGCCGAGATCGAGTACGGCGACGAGGTCAGCCCCGCCATCTTCGTGCGCTTCGAGATGACCACCGTTCCTGCCGGCCTTGAGGCCTGGGAGGGCAAGCTCTGGGTCGACATCTGGACCACCACTCCCTGGACCCTTCCCGCCGATGACGCCGTCATCCTGCACCCCGAGGCCACCTACGTGGCTGTCATCCACAACGGCTGTGCCGAGATCATGGCCGAGGCCCTGGTGGAGAAGGACTGCGCCAAGTTTGGCTACGAAGACGTCGAGCTGGTGCGTGGCGCAGACGGCGAGCCTTGGCGCATGACCGGCACCGAGCTTTGCCACAACAAGTACAAACAGCCGATCTTTGGCGACCAGGGCGAAGAGGGCGAGTTCATCTACGCCGACTACGTCACGCTTGAGGACGGTACCGGCATCGTCCACACCGCTCCCGGCCACGGCGTCGACGACTACCTGGCCGGCATGAAGTTCAACATCCCCGTGGTCATGCCCGTCGACGACGACGGCCGCTTCTTCAAGGGCGACGGCATGGGCACCGGCGGCCCGTGGTCCGGCATGGAGGTCAACGAGGCCAACCCCAAGATCATCGAGTGGCTGCGTGAGCGCGGGACCTTGATCTTGCACGAGGACATCAACCACAGCTACCCGCACTGCTGGCGCTGCAAGCAGCCCGTCATTTTCCGCGCCACCAGCCAGTGGTTCGTCTCGATGGACAAGCCCTTGACCGACGGCAAGTCGCTTCGCGAGGAGGCCACGACCGAGCTCAACAAGGTCGCCTTCTACCCGGCGCACGCCATCAAGCGCATCGGCTCGATGGTCGAGGGCCGTCCCGACTGGTGCATTTCTCGCCAGCGCAACTGGGGCGTGCCTATCCCGGCCTTCACCTGCCAGGACTGCGGTGAGGTTGTCATGAACGACGCCACGCTTGACGCTGTCATCAAGCTTTTCCGCGAGAAGGGCTCTGACTGCTGGTTCACCGACGAGCCGGCCAGCTACCTGGGCGACGCCTGCACCTGCGAGAAGTGCGGCGGCCACAACCTCAAGGCCAACAAGGACATCCTGGACGTGTGGTGGGACTCGGGCGTCTCGCACACCGCCGTTTGCCGCCACCGCGACAACCTTGCTTTCCCGGCCGACATGTACCTCGAGGGCTCCGACCAGCACCGCGGTTGGTTCATGAGCTCGCTCATGACCTCGGTGGGCGCCTACGGCGTGGCTCCCTACAAGTCGGTGGTCTCTCAGGGCTTTACCCTGGACGGCCAAGGCCGCAAGATGTCCAAGTCTTTGGGCAACGTCATCGACCCCAACAAGGTCTGCGACGAGCGCGGCGCCGACGTGCTTCGCCTGTGGCTTGCCTCGGTCGACACCTCCAACGACGTTCCCTGCGACGGCGACATCCTGGGTCACGTGGGCGAGGCCTACCGCAAGATCCGCAACACCCTTCGCTTCTTGCTGGGCGAGATCGAGGGCCAGTTCGACCCGGCGACCGACGCCGTTCCTTACGAGGACCTTACCGCCTATGACCAGCTGATCCTTGCCCGTATGTGCCAGGTTCACCAGACGGTGACCGAGGCCTACGAAAGCTATCGCTTTAACGTGGTCTACCGCAACCTCTACGACTACGTGACCGAGCTGTCCAACGGCTACCTCAACGCTACCAAGGACCGCGTCTACTGCGGCGAGAAGAACGGCTTCGAGCGCAAGAGCGCCCAGACCGTGTGGGCCCAGATTCTCACCATGCTCGTCCACGACCTGCAGCCCATCCTGGTCTTCACCTGTGACGAGGCCATGGAGTTCTTGCCCGCGTCCATGCGCGACGGCCAGACCCGCGCCGCCCTTCTGGACTGGTACCAGGCCCCCTGGACCGCCGACGAGGCCGCACAGAAGCTTGCCGCCTACGCTCAGCTGTGCGAGGTCCGCGACGTCTTTACCAAGGCCTTCGAGGAGGCCAAGAACTCTGGCGCCGTTACCGAGAACTCCAGCCAGGCCGCCGCGGCTACCGTGACCCTGCCGGCCGCCTACGCCGCCGCCTTGGCCAACGTCGACCTTGCCGAGGTCTTTGTCTGCGCCAGCGTCGAGGTCGTCGAGGGCGACGAGCTTTCCTGCCGCGTTTCTCCTTCCGCCGGCGAGAAGTGCCCGCGCTGCTGGAACTACCGCACTCTTGGCGCCGACGGTCTGTGCTGCCGCTGCCACGACGCCGTGGCCGCCCAGGAGTAGCCCTTGTCGACAATTGCTAAAACAGCAGCCACCGGCCGCCGCCTCGCCCTCTTTGCGAGCGCGGCGGCCGTCGTGGTCCTTCTCGACCAGCTGTCTAAGGGGCTGGTGAGAGACACCCTGGTACCGGGCCAGCCCGTGACCTTGATACCTCACGTTATGGACCTCTCGCTGGTCTACAACACCGGCGCCGCCTTCTCGGTGGGCGAGGGCCAGGGTCTGCTCTTTGTTCTTATCTGCGTCGCTATCCTGGTCGCCTGTGCTTACGAGGTTTTTCGCGAGAAGGACATGCCCGT
Organism: uncultured Oscillospiraceae bacterium; assembly: GCA_963616835.1. Classification (GTDB taxonomy): domain Bacteria; phylum Actinomycetota; class Coriobacteriia; order Coriobacteriales; family Atopobiaceae; genus Paratractidigestivibacter. The sequence goes on from CAVEMP010000056.1 coordinate 8,683, forward strand.
CTCGCTCATCGTTTGCCTGGGCTGCGTCTGCGGTGGGGGAGTGGGCAACGCCATCGATCGCGTGGTGGCGGGCAAGGTGACCGACTTCTTTGCCACCACGTTCATGGACTTTGCCGTCTTCAACGTGGCCGATATCTTCATTACCTGTGGCGTTATCCTGGCCGTCATTCTTTGGTGGCGCTGGGATGCGCAGCGCGAGCACAACGAGGTCGAGACCTCTGCGGGCACCACGGGCGCCTCGGGCACCTCGGGCAGCTCGGGCGACGACGCCCAAGAGGGATAGCGGCCCATGAGAATCGTTAACCTTTTGGTAGACCCTGCAAACGACGGCCTTCGCCTGGACGCCTACCTGGCCGCCCAGGACGGCATGCCCTCGCGCTCGGCCTGCGCCAAGCTGGTCGAGCAGGGCAGCGTCACCATCAACACCTGCGCTGCCACGTCCAAATCCGAGAAGGTCCTTTTGGGCGACCGCGTGTGCGTGGAGCTCGAGGACGCGCCCGACACCACCAGCGGGCTTCTCGCCCCCAACCCAGACATCGACCTGGATATTCGCTACGAAGACGACTTCCTAATCGTGCTGTCCAAACAAGCGGGCCTGGTCTGCCACCCCAGCCCCGGCCACGTCGACGACACCCTGGCAAACGCTCTTGTTGCCCACTGCGGCTACGACCACCTGGGCATGCTTCAGGGAGAAGAGCGCCCCGGCATCGTGCACCGCCTGGACATGGACACCTCGGGTCTTATGCTTGCCGCCAAGGACGACGCCACGCAAAAGGCCTTGCAGGACCTTATTCGCATGAGGGTCCTTGACCGCCGCTACATCACGCTGGTCCACAGCTACGTGGCCCGCGACAAGGACACCGTGGTCACCGGCATCGCCCGCTCGACCCGCGACCGCCTGCGCATGTGCGTGAGCGACGCCGACGGCGCGCGCGAGTCCATTACCACCTACCGCGTTCTCGAGCGCTTTGAGGCCGGCCGCTTTGACGAGGGCTACAGCCTGCTTGAGTGTCACTTGTACACGGGCCGCACGCACCAGATCCGCGTCCACATGCGCCACACGGGACATCCCGTTGTGGGCGACCAGCTCTACGGCCGCAAGGACGAGCGGGCAAGCCGCGGCCTTAAGCGGCAGTTCCTGCACTCTTGGCGCGTCCAGTTTGACCACCCGCAGACATCTTGTGCCATCGAGGTGGCCGACACGCTGCCGAGCGATCTTCTCGCTATACTGGAAGGGCTCAAAGAAAGCTCGATGGGCCGCACTGCCGCCGGAAACCGCGTGTGCCCCCAGCTCGGCCTTTCTTGGTAACAAACACCAGATCTTATGGAGAGACCCATATGATGCAGTTCAACCGGCTAGGCCTGACCCCGATCGTCATCTTTAACATGATTATCTGGCTGTTCTTCACCCTTGCCTACTTTTACCAGCTGGTTTATATCATCCGCGTTATCGCGCGCGGCACGGTGAGGCTGCCCAAGGCCAAGAAGGACCACAGTTATGCCTTTGTGATCGCCGCCCACAATGAAGAGTCGGTCATTGGCAACCTTGTGCGCTCGATCTTGACGCAGGAGTACCCCGAGGGCCTCATCGACTGCTTTGTGGTCTGCGACGCCTGCACAGATGACACCCACGGCGAGGCCGAGCGCGCGGGCGCCATTACCTGGGACCGCAACGACCTGGCCCGCAAGGGCAAGAGCTGGGTCTTGGACTACGCCTTCGACCGCATCCTCAACGAGTACGGCGACAAGTACGAGGCCTTCTTTGTCATGGACGCCGATAACATCATTGCGCCCAACTACGTGTCCATCATGAACCAGGCCTTCGACGCCGGCTACCTGGTGTGCACGAGCTACCGCAACTCGAAGAACTTCGACTCTAGCTGGATTTCTTCTGCCTACGCCACCTGGTTCTTGCGCGAGGCCAAGTTCCTCAACAACGCCCGCATGATGGTGGGCACGAGCTGCGCTATCTCGGGCTCGGGCTGGATGGTTTCTCAGCGCATCATCAAGGGCATGCATGGCTGGGACTTCCACACTCTGACCGAGGACATCCAGTTCTCGACCTTCTGCTGCGCCAATAACGTGCAAATTGGCTACGCGCCGGCCGAGTTCTTTGACGAGCAGCCTTTGACCTTCAAGGCCTCCTGGACCCAGCGCATGCGTTGGACCAAGGGTTTCTACCAGGTCTTCTTTAGCTATGGTCGCGACCTTGTGAAAGGCATCTTTAAGGGGCAGTTTGCCTCGTACGATATGCTCATGACGGTGGCGCCGGGTATGATCTTGACCCTGCTGTCGTTCTTCGTGAACGCCACCTACCTTATTGTGGGCTCGCTTTCGCACGGTTTTATCGCCACTCAGGGTGAGCTTCTCATGTGCACCGGATCTTTGGTCATGACCTTTGCCTCGATGTACGTCGTCTTCTTCATCTTGGCCGTCATCACTACGATCTCTGAGCGCAAGCACATCCACGCCAAGAAGAAGTGGCGTATCATCACCAACCTCTTTACCTTCCCGATCTTCATGATGACCTACGTGCCCATCACTGTGGCCGCCCTCTTCAAGAAGGTCGAGTGGGTCCCCACCAAGCACGACATTGCCGTCAACTTCGACGACGTCATGAGCGCGAACTAGGCCTTCTCGCCGAGTTGTTTTAGAAGTTCGCGGCTTTGCGATTGCGGTGGCGCCTTGGGGATGGTCCCGGGGCGCCGCTTTTTGTTCTTTTGCGCTCGCTCGCCGAATTCTTCTTGCTGATGCTACAATCTCGACAACTGTAATTCGGTCTTCTCGCCGCGTGCGGGAGGAAGGGAGTCATGGGCGCATGGCAACGTTTTTCGAGGGAGAATCCCACACCTTCTCTGAGTACCTTCTAGTACCTGGTTATTCCTCGGCAGAAAACATCCCTGCCAACGTCTCTTTGAAGACCCCGCTGGTTCGTTATAAGCGCGGAGAAGAGCCCGCGATTACCCTCAACGTCCCCATGGTCTCGGCCATCATGCAGTCTGTCTCGGGCCCCAAGCTGGCCATCGCGCTGGCGCAGGAGGGCGGCATGTCCTTCATCTACGGCTCTCAGTCTGCGCAGGACGAGGCCGCTATGGTGCGCGAGGTCAAGAGCTACAAGGCTGGCTTTGTTGTCTCTGATTCCACGTTGACCCCCGACATGACCCTGGGCGAGGTGCTTGATCTTCTCGACCAGACCGGCCACTCCACCATGCCCGTCACCGAGGACGGCACCCCCACGGGCAAGTTCTGCGGCATTGTGACCTCGCGCGACTACCGCGTTTCTCGCGACCCGCGCGACAAGAAGGTTCGCGACTTCATGACCCCTGCCGATAAGGTCATCTGTGCCCAGGACGGCACCTCTTTGAAGGTCGCCAACGACATGATCTGGGATCACAAGTTGAACGCCCTGCCCATCGTGAGCAAAGACGGCAACCTGGTCTCGCTGGTCTTTCGCAAGGACTACGACTCCCACAAGTCGCGCCCCGACGAGCTTCTTGACAGCTCCAAGCGCTACCTGGTTGGCGCGGGCATCAACACCCGCGACTACGCCGAGCGCGTGCCCCTGCTGGTCGAGGCCGGCGCCGACGCCTTGTGCATCGACTCTTCCGAGGGCTACTCCGAGTGGCAGAAGCTCACTCTTGAGTGGATTCACCAGAACTACGGCGACTCCGTCAAGGTGGGCGCTGGCAACGTCGTCGACGCCGAGGGCTTCCGCTTCTTGGCAGACGCCGGCGCGGACTTTGTAAAGGTGGGCATTGGCGGCGGCTCCATCTGCATCACCCGCGAGACCAAGGGCATCGGCCGCGGCCAGGCCACGGCGCTGATCGACGTCTGCCGCGCCCGCGACGAGTACTTCGAGGAGACCGGCATCTACGTGCCCGTTTGCTCCGACGGCGGCATTGTCTATGACTACCATATGACCCTGGCGTTGGCCATGGGCGCAGACTTCATGATGCTGGGCCGCTACTTTGCTCGCTTTGACGAGAGCCCCACTGCTCGCGTCAACGTCAACGGGCAGTACATGAAGGAGTACTGGGGCGAGGGCTCTGCGCGCGCCCGCAACTGGCAGCGCTACGACCTGGGCGGCGCCGCCAAGCTGTCCTTTGTCGAGGGCGTCGACTCGTACGTGCCGTATGCCGGTACCTTGCACGATGGCGTGACCGGCACCCTGTACAAGGTGAAGTCCACCATGTGCAACTGCGGCGCTAACTCGATTCCCGAGCTGCAGCAGAAGGCCCGTCTCACCCTGGTCTCCGCCACCTCCATCGTCGAGGGCGGCGCCCACGACGTCGTGGTCAAGGACCAAAACCACCAAAGCGTTTCTTACCGCTAATTTGCCTCTCTAAAGCACTCTCTAGGCGCCCGCCACTCCTTGGCGGGCGCCTTTTTTCTGCCGGTTTGCCTCTTGGTTTTATCTAGTTTGACCTTTTCCACTTTAAACGCGGGTTAGGTCAGTAGACAGCTAGTGCTTCGTGGTGTTTGCGCAGTTAGAAGCGGTACCTGGCAAAAGGGGTACTTGAGCTTGTGATCTTTAAAGTGGAAAAGCTCGCCCATACCCGTGGCTCCACGGCCTTGGTGCCCGCACCCCGTAGGTCGCCCTGGGTTTTCTCTTCACGCGCAGTTCCGCATGAGCCGAAGGCCACTTAATGTGGCCTTCGTGCGAATCAGGACTGTTTGAGCATGAAGAGAAAACCCAGGGCGACCGGACGACCAGACGGCCCTTCTCGCCGCGCCCGTCACCCGCGCGCGTACCACTCCACCAGCAGCTGTCGTTCCATCGGCCGCGCGTAGAGGTAGCCCTGGATGTAGTCGACCCCCAGAGCCGCTGCCATATCCGCCTGCTCCTGCGTCTCGATGCCCTCCGCAACGACGGTTTGGTCCAGTTTGTGGAAGAAGGGGACAAGAAGCTCGCACATCATGTGAGAGCGCCCGTCAGTCGTGATGTTGTCGATCAACGACTTATCGAGCTTGACCGAGGCAAACGGCATGTTAAGGGCGCTCGACAGGTTGGAGTAGCCGGTTCCAAAGTCGTCCATCATGAAGTCAAAGCCCATCTCGGTAAGCTCCGCCATCGTCTGGGCCACCATCGTGGAGTTCTCGGCAACGGTGCGCTCTGTGATTTCGAACTTGATCTGGTGCGGAACAAGCCCGTAGCACTTGATAAGTTCGATGGCTTTTCTCGCCAGGTCGTGCTGCAGCAGCTGACGGGCGGTAAGGTTGACCGAGATGCGCTTGAGCTCGGGCGCTTTGCCGCTGGACAGCAGGCGGCACGAATCCTCCAGCACAATCCAGGTAATGCGGTTGATCAGCTCGCTCGTCTCGGCCAGGGGGATAAACTCATCGGGGCGCACAAGTTTGCCGTGCTCGTCTCGCAGGCGGATCAAAGCCTCGGCGGTGTCAAAGCGGCCGGTCGAGAGGTTGCGGATGGGCTGGAACCAGGTTTCAAAGCGCCGCTGCTCGACCGCCTTTTGCATGGTGGCCTCAAGAGAGACCTGCCGGTCGTAGAGAGCGGCCATCTGGGCGTCGAAGTTCACCAGCTCCTTCTTGGCGGCCTTGCCTTGCGCCAGCGCGAACTCCATACGGTTGATGATGCCCTCGTTTGTCCAGTCGTGCCCGGCATAATGCAACGTGGCCGTTGTGGCAGGCAAAACGATGCTGTGGGATTCCACGGTCCAGGCATCTTTCATGCGCTCAGAAACCTGGTGAGCAACGCGGGTCACATCGTCCTGCTCGTCTGCGGAGGTGGGGACGAGAAGCGCAAAGACGTCGCCGCCCATGCGGTAGGCAAATCCGTTGGTGGCAGCCACCCTAAGGCGCTTTGCGGCCTGGAGCAATATCGCGTCTCCGCCCTTGTGGCCGTAGACCTGGTTGACCTGGGCAAAGCTGCGCAAGGCCACAAAGATGACCTGGTAGTTTTGGTGAAGTTCGCGGCGGCGTTCCAGCTCGCTAACAAAGCTCTGGCGGTTGCCTAGCTCGGTCATGGGGTCGACCTCAAGGCGCGAGGACTGAAAGCTTATAAAGATTATGAGGCAAATTAGCGTGCCATAGGTCCCATTGAGCAGCAGGTTTGGGTAGAGCAGCTGGAAACCCACAAGCGGGACAACCAGGATGGGCACATTACGCACAATCTTGGTGAGCGAGCCCGAGACGCTTCGGCTGTTTCTCAAGTAACAGCAGATGATGAGAAGGGCCTCGATTATCGGCGCCGCGTAGACGCAGGGCATAAGATCCCCGCGCTGATAGACGCCGTTGGCGTCAAGGTAGAAGAACCGGCCGCTAAAAGCGTTCTCGACAAAGGCAAGCAGGTAGAAGCCACCCAAGAGCAAAAGAAACCCTGTGGCAAGCGTAAGTCCCTTGACGTTGTTCGTGTGTTCGTAGACTCGCAACAGTAGGTAGTACGAGATGATGAGCGACATCAAAATTGAAACCATATAATAGGTCGAGTTGAGCGTGAGCAATACCCAGTGGGGCAAGGGTACTTTGCCAATCTCAACCCATACGCACGCGATGTCGAGCACGATGGACGCCATGGTCGAGACCAGACACGCCCAATACAGGCCGCGCTGCTCGTTGGCGACGCTGTTCTTGTCGTAGTAGAACAGCATCATGATGGCGACAAAGATAAACGCCAGGTACTCGGGTATGAGAGAAAAATCGTTCATGTATTGATGCCTTTTTAAGCGCTCGTGAAACTCATGTACAAGAATTGTAAAGGGATGCGCTGTTTCATACCTGCTAAAATCAAGCAGTTTTCATGTTTCAACTTAAGGAGCACTCTGATGGATAACGACAAACCCGCCTTCGAGGTGCCTGCCTACGACGCACAGGTCATCGAGACCAAGTGGCAGAAGGTTTGGGCCGCAACCGACCTCTACAAGACCGATGAGGACCCGGCCAAGCCTAAGAAGTTTGTGATGGAGATGTTCCCGTATCCTTCGGGCGACCTTCACATGGGCCACGCCCGCAACTACACCATCGGCGACGCCATGGCTCGCCAGGCCCGTATGCGCGGCTACGACGTGCTTCACCCCATGGGCTTCGATGCCTTTGGCCTTCCCGCCGAGAACGCCGCCATCAAGCACAACACCCAGGCGGGGGAGTGGACCCACAAGAACATCGGCCAGGCCGTCAAGACCATGAAGCGCATGGGCTTCTCCTATGACTACGACCGCATGTTCAACACCTGCGACCCCGAGTACTACAAGTGGGGCCAGTGGATGTTCCTTAAGATGTGGGAGAAGGGCCTGGCCTACCGCAGCACTTCTCCGGTCAACTGGTGCCCCTCGTGCAACACCGTCCTTGCAAACGAGCAGGTCGTCGATGGTAAGTGTTGGCGTTGCGGCTCTAAGCCCGAGAAGCGCGAGCTGTCCCAGTGGTACCTCAAGATCACCGATTACGCCCAGGAGCTCTTGGACGACCTTGACCAGCTTGACGGCTGGCCCGAGAACGTCAAGGCCCAGCAGCGCAATTGGATCGGCCGCTCCGAGGGCGCCGAGATTGATTTTGCCCTGGCAGACACCGACGGCGTGACCCCCACCGACCGCAAGATCACCGTCTTCACCACCCGCGCCGACACTCTGTTTGGCGTCTCGTTCTTCCTGCTGCCTCCCGAGAGCCCTTTGGCCGCCGAGCTTGTTGCCGGCACCCAGTACGAGGCCGCCTACCTTGAGCTCAAAGAGGCCACCGAGCAGGTCTCCAACGTCGACCGCCAGGGCTCCGAGCGCGAGAAGCACGGCGTCTTCACCGGCCGCTATGTGATCAACCCCATCAACGGCCGCCCGGCCCCGATCTGGGTCGCCGACTACGTCCTCATGGACTACGGCACCGGCGCCGTCATGGCCGTCCCCTGCGGCGACCAGCGCGACTTCGACTTTGCCAAGAAGTACGGTCTGGAGATCGCCCCCATCATCTGCGAGAAGGACGACCCCCTCTACGAGGACCTCAAGGACGAGAAGAACCTGCGCGTGACCAGCGTCGACTGGGACCGAGCCATGGTGGCCGAGGGCTACCTCGTGCAGTCCGGCGAGTTCACCGGCCTTAAGGGCGGCAAGCACTCCGAGGCCGTCGACGCCATCATCGGCTGGCTGTCCGAGCGCGGCTTGGGTCGCGAGAAGGTCCAGTTCCGTCTGCGCGACTGGCTTATTTCTCGCCAGCGTTACTGGGGCAACCCCATCCCCATGATCCACTGCGACTGCTGCGGCGACGTGCCCGTGCCTTACGACCAGCTGCCCGTCACCTTGCCCGAGAACCTTGACCTGGGCGCCGGCGAGACCCTGGCCGAGTACGCCCCGTTCTATCAGACCACCTGCCCCAAGTGCGGCAAGCCGGCCCGTCGCATCACCGATACGATGGACACCTTCACCTGCTCTTCTTGGTACTACCTGCGCTATACCGACCCCCACAACGACCAGCTGCCCTTCTCCAAAGAGGCCGTTGACCGTTGGATGCCGGTGGACAACTACATTGGCGGCATCGAGCACGCCATTCTCCACCTGCTCTACAGCCGTTTTTGGACTAAGGTCCTGCGCGACCTGGGCATGATCGACTGCGACGAGCCCTTTACCAACTTGCTGTGCCAGGGCATGGTCAAGGACGAGAACGGCGACGTCATGTCCAAGTCAAAGGGCAACGTCGTGCCGCCCTCGAGCGTCATCGAGCCTTACGGCGCAGACACCATGCGTCTGGCCATCTTGTTCATTGCTCCGCCCGAGAAGGACTTTGACTGGGACGTGAAGGCCGTCGCCGGCGCCAACCGCTTTATCAAGCGCGCCTGGAACGTTGTGTGGCAGCTGTCTTGCGGCGCTGAGCAGGGCACGGTTGACCCCAAGTCCTTGGGCACCAATGCGGCCGAGCTCTTCCGCACGGTTCACGGCCTGGGCGCCAGGAGCACCTCGGACTTCGACCGCGGGCAGTTCAACACCGCGATCTCTGCCGCGATGGAGATCGTGAACGCCGCGACCAAGTACCTGGCCGCCGGCGAGCGCGACGCTGCCCTTGACTTCTTTGCCGCCCGCTCGATCGTGGCCATGCTCGCCCCCATTTGCCCGCACTGGGCCGAGGAGCTCTACCACGAGGCGCTGCACCTCGAGGGCTCGGTCTACAACGAGCCCTGGCCCGAGTTTGACGCCCAACTGGCCAAGTCTAACGAGGTCGAGATTGCCGTCCAGATAAAGGGCAAGGTCCGCGGCCGCGTGACCGTGTCTGTCGATGCCACCGACGACGAGGTAACCGAGGCCGCCAAGGCCGCCGTGGCCGAGTTTATCGCCGGCAAAGAGATCAAGAAGGTCGTCGTCATCCCCGGCCGCCTGGTCAACATCGTCGCCGTCTAGGTCTTCTCTCATACCGTATGCCCAAGGGGCCGCGCCACCTGCGCGGTCCCTTTTTTCGTCGCCTTGCGGGTGGGGTAGTATTGAGGTTCCCAGAGAACGGAGGCGAGAATGGCCGAGTTGACGTGCGTACCGCATGGCCTTAACGCGTTTGAGTCGCTGCTTGCGGCCGCGAAGCTTTCCGAGCGCGAGGCCGACGCCGTGCGCTCGGTTGTGTTGGGGCTTACCGCTGCCCAGGCTGCGCCGCTTATTGGCGTGAGTGCCTCGACCGTGGGCAGTTATCGTCAGCGGGCCTACCAAAAGCTCGGAGTCTCCAGTAAGGTCGAGTTCCTTGCACTTGCCGAGTGCAAGGCGTGGAGAAGTTCCCTTGCGCAAGAGCCGTCCGTCGACGACGAGGCTAAAATCCCGGAGGCCGTCGGGGGGCGGCCTCAACGGGGCATGCGCCTGGCCCTTCTGTTCCTAAAATGCCTAGCCGCCAGCTTTGCCATCGTTACTTTGGCAGTTGTTCTATCAATCGTTTCGCGGCCGAGATAGACGATCGATAAGCCTGCGCCTTGATTCGTGTCTCTCTGTCTAACTTCGCTTGGCGCCAAATCATGCCCGCTCACCTGCGCAATCATGTAGCAAATCTTATTTGCTACAGACAACTGCCCCTGGTATGCCTAACGTCTTGGATTAGTTTTGGTCACACATGGAGGTACCAATATGGTTTACGGTCTGAGCGGGATTGAAATTGCGGGGATGTACTTTGGGATCGTCTTGGTGCTGGCAGTTGCGATATTTCTTGTTGTGTTGGCTGTGAAGAAATCGCGTGGGGACAAGTAAGGCTCGACCTTCTCGCCAAAACCCCGCACCTTAAATTTCTTTTGGGCTGAGAAGCGTTTGCCAACTGCGCTTTTGTGGGTTTGGAGCCGAGAAAGAAATTTAAGGTGCGGGGTTTTGGAACTCCCGTGCCGGTTGGAAGAAGTATCCCCGACGCCCTGCGCCTTGTGGGCATATGGTGGAGACAAACCGGGGTGAGTTTCACACAAAGTTTGACGCTAGCTGGGAAAACGCGTATATTATCCCTGTTAATGAAGTAGTAAACGCAGGAAGTGGGGTGGAGTTTTCGCCCCGCTTTCTTTTTATGTCTACAGGTGATGGGAGGTCACATGGCCAAAGAGTCTACCGAGCAGGTTATCTTGGACCAGCTCGAGAAGACCAGCGCCCAGCACGGCATCGACATCGTCTCTGTCGAGATCGTGGGCGCCACCAAGAACCCCTGCGTCCGCGTGCGCATCGACCACGCCGACCCCGCGGCTCAAACTATCTCGCTCGACGAGGTTGCCGCCGAGACCGAGTGGATTTCTGCCGCGATCGACGAGGTCGATCCCTTTCCGGCCGCGTACACCCTTGAGGTGAGCTCGCCGGGCCTCGACCGCCCGCTTCGCCGCGAGTCCGATTTTGCCCGCTTTGCGGGCGAAAACGTGACCCTAACCACCCTTGCGGTCGAGAGCCGTCGCCGCTTCACCGGTGTCCTTTTGGGCATCCAGGACGGCACCATCGAGCTCGACTGCGACGGCGAGAAGGTCGCCATCGCCTTTGACCAGGTCAAGAAATGCACCTTGAAGCCCGACTTCTCTAAGTTGAGCTCCAAGGAGAACAAATAAGGAGGAAAAGCCCATATGTCGTCCGATATGATGGAAGCCCTTGAGCTTCTCTGCCAGGAAAAGCACATCGATCAGCTCTACCTGATCGACCGCCTTGAGCAGTCGCTGGCTAAAAGCTACGCCGATGTCCTGCACCTTCCCTTTGGCGCTCGCGTGACCATCGACCGCGCCACCGGCCGTGTCTACGTCTACGAGCTTGTGCCCGTGGGCGAGGAGGACCCCGAAACCGGCGATTACACCGAGTTCGAGGAGGTCGACGTTACCCCTCCCGGAACTTCCCGTATCGCCGCCCAGCACGCCAAGGCCGAGATTCGCGCCATCGTGCGCAACGCCGGCCGCGTGCAGATCTACCAGGAGTTCGCTGAGCGCGTGGGCGACATCATCACCGGTACCGTCCTGCAGACCACGCCCGACTTCACGATCATCAAGATCCGCGAGGGCGTCGAGGCCGAGCTACCCCACTTTGACCAGCGCCGCCACCCCGACGAGCTCAACGAGCGCCCCGTAACCGAGCGCTACATGCACAACCAGCGCATCAAGGCCCTGATCATTGGCGTGCGCGACCCCAACAACGCCCAGCCCGTCGTTCGCGGCGAGCGCCAGCGTCCGCCCATCGTGGTCTCCCGCACCCACCCCGATCTTCTCCGTCGCCTCTTTGAGGTCGAGGTCCCCGAGGTCTACGACGGTATCGTCGAGATCCGCTCGGTCGCCCGCGAGCCGGGCGTGCGCTCCAAGATTGCCGTCTCTTCTAACGACGACCACCTGGATCCCGTGGGCGCCTGCGTTGGCCCCAAGGGCAGCCGCGTGCGCACCGTGGTCTCTGAGCTGCGCGGCGAGCGCGTGGACGTCGTCCTGTGGAACGACGACCCCGCCAAATGCGTGGCCAGCGCGCTTTCGCCGGCCCGCGTGTCTCGCGTGATCATCGACAACGACGACAACTACGCGACCGTCATCGTGCCTGACGACCAGCTGTCCCTGGCCATTGGCAAGGAGGGCCAGAACGCCCGCCTGGCCGCTCGCCTTACCGGCATGCACATCGACATCAAGAACGAGTCCATGGTGGCCGGCGTCATGCGTGACCTGCCCCAGGCTCCCGAGGACAACCTCATCGACGACGATGAGGCCCACCGCTGCGAGTTCGTGGGCGCTGGCGGCATCCAGTGCCGAAACATGGCTCGTCCCGGCTCTCGCTTCTGCGGCGTGCACGAGGACCTGTCCGACGTCGAGGTTTCCGACGATCCGGATTCCCTGATCTAGCCTGCGGCCCGCACCGCGCTACACCGCGCGCCACGCACCGCACTACGCCGCGCTTGCGCTCGCACCGCGTAGCGCGCAACGACTGTTCCCGCGAGGGCCTTCTCGCCTTCGCTTTTGTAGAGAGGTAGGTTACTTTGGCCAAGACCCGCGTACATGACCTTGCCAAGGAATACGGGATGACCAGCAAAGAGATGCTCGGTCACCTTGCCGACATGAAGATTCCGGCCAAGTCTGCGTCCTCCACGCTTGAGGATGCCTACGTGGCCATCGTGAGGAAGAAACTCCAGCCCATCCTGGACGCTCGCGCCGCAGAAATTGAGGCCGAGAAGAAAGCTGCCGCCGAGAAGGCGGCCGAGGAGGCCCGTCTTGCCGCCGAGCAGGCCGAGCGCGACCGCCTTGCCGCCGAGAAGCGCCGCGAGGCCGAGCGCGCCGAGGAGGAGCGCCGCCGCGCCGCCGAGGAGGCTGCTCGCAAGAAGGCCGAGGAGGAGCGCCTGGCTGCCCAGAAGAAGGCTGCCGAGGAAGCCGAGAAGAACCGCGTGAAGGACACCGCGCCTAAGGCCGCCCCGTCCTTTAGCAGCCTGCTTGACCAGATTGCCCAGCAGGAGCAGGTCTTAAAGCAGCAGGCCGAGGCCGCTGCTGCCAAGAAGGCCGAGTCCAAGAGTGGCCGCGGCCGCAACAACAAGAACGACGAGCGCGGCCCCAAGCGCGGCGGCAATTCCGCCGGCCCGGCTCCCGCGGCTCGCCAGAACGCCGCGGCCCCTGCCGCTGACGACGGCAACCGCGGCAACACTCGCGGCGCCGGCAAGGGCAAGAAGGGCCGTCGCGACGGTGACGGCGAGGACCGCTACAGCCGCATGGCTCGCGAGGCCGAGGCCTATAACCGCAGCAAGGTCCTTGAGGAGGCCCGCGTGGCCGTCGAGGAGGCCTCCCGTGAGTCCTCTGGTCGCCGCAAGAAGCGCAAGGAGCGTCGCCAGAAGCAGGCCGAGGCCGCCGCTGAGCAGCAGCGCATTGACGAGGCCATCGCAAACGATCAGGACCTCTCGCAGCTCGATACCGTCAAGGTCCCCCAAGGCTCCACGGTGGCCGAGCTGGCCGAGCTTCTGGGCGTGGCCGCCAACGACATCATCAAGCGCCTGTTCCTTTTGGGCAGCCCACTGACCCTTACCGAGTCCATGTCTGACGACCTCATCGAGCTTGTGGCCGACGACCTGGGCCGCGACGTCAAGGTCATGACCAAGGAGGAGGAGAACTCCTTCACCTTCTACGACAACCCCGAGGACCTGAAGCCCCGTGCCCCCGTGGTCACCGTCATGGGCCACGTCGACCACGGCAAGACCTCTCTTCTGGACGCCATCCGTCACACCGGCGTGGCCGAGGGCGAGGCCGGCGGCATCACCCAGGCCATCGGCGCTTCTCAGGTCAAGATCAACGACCGTGTGATCACCTTCATCGACACCCCGGGCCACGAGACCTTCACGGCCATGCGTGCCCGCGGCGCCAAGGTCACCGACATCGTCATCTTGATCGTGGCCGCCGACGACGGCGTCATGCCCCAGACCATCGAGTCCATCAACCACGCTAAGGCCGCAGGCGTGCCCATCATCGTGGCCGTCAACAAGATCGACAAGCCCGGCGCCAACCCCGACCGCGTGCGCCAGGAGCTCACCGAGTACGACATCATCCCCGAGGAGTGGGGCGGACAGAACATGTTCGTCAACATCTCGGCCAAGAAGAAGATGGGCATTGACGAGCTTCTTGAGTCTGTCCTTCTCCAGGCAGATGTGCTTGAGCTCAAGGCCAACCCCGACACCTTTGCCTCTGGTTACGTCCTTGAGGGCAAGCTCGACCGTGGCCGCGGCTCTGTGGCAACGGTTCTGGTTTCGCGCGGAACCCTGCGCGTTGGCGACCCGCTGGTTGCCGGCATGGCCTACGGCCGCGTGCGCGCCATGCTCGACCCCAAGGGCAACTCGGTGACCGAGGCCGGCCCGTCCGACCCCGTGGAGATTCTGGGCCTCTCGAGCGTCCCCAACGCAGGCGACGAGTTCCGCGTCTTCCAGGACGACCGCGATGCCCGCGACCTGGCCGACCAGCGTGCGCTTAAGGCCCGCATCGAGGAGCAGAACCGCGTCAAGCACGTCACCTTGGAGAACCTCTTTGCCACCATGGCAGACGCCGAGGTCAAAGAACTCAACCTTATCATCAAGGCCGACGTCCAGGGTTCCATCGAGGCCCTTCAGGACTCGCTGGACAAGATGGATCAGTCCGAGGTCCGCATCAACACGATCCACTCGGCCGTTGGCGCCATCAACGAGACCGACGTTGTTCTCGCCGACGCCTCCAACGCCATCATCATTGGCTTTGGCGTGCGTCCCGACGCCAAGGCCCGCAGCGCCGCCGACCGCGACGGCGTCGAGATCCGCTGCTACGACGTCATCTATAAAGCCCTTGAAGACCTGGACGCCGCCCGCATCGGTATGCTCAAGCCCACCGAGATCGAGGTCTCTACCGGCATGGCCGTTGTTCTGGACACCTTCAAGGTGCCCAAGGTGGGTATCGCCGCAGGTGTCCGCGTCGAGGAGGGCGAGATTGCCGCGACCGACTCGGTGCGCCTTGTGCGCGACGGCATCGTGGTCTTCAACGGCAAGATTGCGTCCATGCGCCACTACAAGGACGAGGCCAAGAGCCTTCGCGGCGGCATGGAAGGCGGCATTGGCCTGGAGAACTTCCAGGACATCAAGCCCGGCGACCAGATCGAGGGCTACCGCATCGACCAGGTAGCACGCACGGAGTAGCACATGAAGCAGAACCGCAACTCCCGCAGGATCAACGAGCAGGCGCGCGAGAAGCTCGCCAGCATCCTGTTGTTCGAGATTTCCGACCCCGACCTCGCGCTCGTGACCGTCACGGGCGTGGAGGTCTCGGTCGACAAGTCCTTCATGAGGGCCTACATTAGCTGCGACAATGACCGCTACGACGAGGTCAGCGCAGCTCTTGGGCGTGCCAAGGGCCGCGTGCGCGGGCTTTTGGGCCGCTCTTTGGGCTGGCGCGTCACGCCCGAGCTGGACTTTAGGATCGACGTCACGACCGACGAGGCCGAGCGCATTGCCCGCGCCCTTGAGGTCGTGCCGCCCACCTTAGGTGTCGAGAAGGACGAGTTTGGCTACCCTGTCGAGCCTGCGGGCGATGACGAGGACGGCCAGGCGGGCGCCGAGGCCGCCGAAGTCGCCGAGGCCCCCGAAGCTCAGGCCTAAACCACCGAGGACGGGGTCTTTGCCAATAGCGAAGGCTAGGAATCAAGGAAAGTTCTAAGTTTGATGGACGAAGCAACACTTTTGGAGCAGGCCCCCCTGTTCGACCAGGTGACCGAACTTATCGAGGGGGCGCAGACCATCGCCATCTGCGCCCACACCTCGCCCGACGGCGACGCCATTGGCTCGGCCCTGGGCCTGGCCGAGCTTATTGGCCGCACCTGGCCAAACAAGCAGGTCGCCAACCTCTTGGCCGACCCCGACGTGGTCCCCAGGACCTACCAATTCCTTCCTGGGATCGAGTCCTTTGTCCACGTGGACGACTACGATGTCGACCCCGACCTCTTTATCTGCGTCGACCTCTCTAGCCCTTCTCGCCTAAACGAGGGTGAGAAGGTCCTGGCCCGCGCCTCTAAGGTTGCCGTTTTGGACCACCACCCGTCGTCCGAGCGCTTTTGGGACGCCGGCGTGGTACGCCCCGACGCGGCGGCGGCTGGCGTCATTGTGGCCGAGTACGCCAACCACCTGGGCTGCCTCACGTCCACGATGGCCCAGAACCTTTTGTGCGCCATTGTGACCGACACGGGCCGCTTCCAGTACCAAAACGCGAACCCAGAGGCCTTCAAGGTGGCCAGCATGCTGGTTGACGCCGGCGCCTCTCCCGCCGAGGTGGCCGTCAACGTCTACCAGTCCGATCGTTTGGCCTACCTGCACCTTTGCGCCACCGTCATGGGCCGCATCACCACCTTTGAGCAGGGAAAGATCGCCTACAGCTACGTCACCGACGCAGACCTGCGCGCCAGCGGCGTGCCTGTTGCCGAGTGCGACGGCCTGGTTGACCTGGTGCGTTGCGTCGAGGGCAGCGAGGTCACGCTGTTCCTAAAGCAGGTCCCCGGCGGCAAGGTGCGCGGCAACCTGCGCTCTAAGAC
This sequence comes from uncultured Oscillospiraceae bacterium, assembly GCA_963616835.1. Taxonomy (GTDB): domain Bacteria; phylum Actinomycetota; class Coriobacteriia; order Coriobacteriales; family Atopobiaceae; genus Paratractidigestivibacter. The sequence continues at coordinate 25,092 of CAVEMP010000056.1, forward strand.
CAAGCGCGACATCTCTTGCGTTGCTAAAGAGATGGGCGGCGGCGGTCACCCCGCTGCGGCTGGCTTTACCGTCGAAGGTGACATTGACCAGGCGCTCTCTGTTGCGCTGCCCAAGCTGCGTGCCCTCTACAAAGAGCCGGCAGCGCCCGAGGCGGCCCATTGAGGCGCGGGCCCAGCGCGGTAAACGCGCTTCTCGCCGTCAATAAACCTCTAGGACTCACCAGTCACGACGTGGTGAGCCGTGTTCGCCGTGCCCTTGGCGAGAAGCGCGTGGGACACGCCGGTACACTTGACCCGGCGGCCACCGGCGTGCTGATCGTGGGCGTGGGCATGGCCACTAAGCTGCTGGGCCTGATCACCCTTGATTCCAAGCGCTACCGTGCCTGCGTGGCCTTTGGCGCCCAGACCGATACCGATGACGCAGAAGGCCAGGTCATCGCTACCGCGGCGGTCCCCGATCAGCTGCGCGACCCCGAGTTTGCCCGCGCGACCGTGGCCGCGCTGGTGGGGGAGCACGACCAGGTGCCGCCCGCGTACTCGGCCATCTCGGTCAACGGCAAGCGCGCCTACGCAATGGCCCGCGACGGCCAGCTGGTCGAGCTTGAGCCTCGCCACATAACGATTCACCAGACCGCCCTGCTTGACGTAGCCCAGAAGGACGGCGCCCTTACCTGGACTTTTGACGTCTTTGCCTCTAAGGGCACCTACATTCGAAGTATCGCGCGCGACCTGGGGCAGTCCCTTGGCACCTGCGCCCACCTGTGCGGCCTGGTGCGCACTGCCGCCGGCCCCGTGGGGCTGGGCGATTGCGTCGAGCTGGACGACCTTATGGACGGCGGTGTCAACCTTGTGACCAGCCGTTGTCTGGACCCCGTGGCACTTCTCGGCCAGCCCACCCGCCAAGTTGCGATCGAAGAGGTGGCCGACATCAGCTGCGGCCGCAAAATCGCCTGCGGCACGGTTGTTGCCGGGGGTACACAGCGCCAGCTTGGCAACGGCGAGAAGTGCGCCCTTGTTTTCAACGGTGCCCTGGTAGGTATATGGGAGAGGCGCGGCAACGTGCTTGCGTGCATCTCTAACTATCCGCAGGCCATCGAGGGTGTGCGCTAATGGGGGAGAACAACGCCTGCACCGTGGCTTCTCGGCAGATTGACTTTAACGGGGTAGAGGCCGCGGCCACGCTCTATGCGGCCAACGAAGCCTTGTTAAACGAATGCCTGGCCAAGCCCGCTGTTTGTGTCATTGGTGCCTTTGACGGCGTCCACGTGGGGCACCGCTTGCTGCTAGAGCGCGGCCTTAAAGAGGCCGGCCAGCGCAACGCCACCTGCATAGTGGTCATGTTCGACCCCGATCCGGCAAAGGTCGTCTGTTCATCTGACCAGGCACTTGACCTTATGTCGCCCGCAACCCGCAGGCAGGTTATCCAGGCCCAGGCGGGCGCGCCGGTTTTGGTGTTCAAGTTCACCAAGCACTTGGCGGGCCTTACCTACGATGCCTTTGTCAGCAAGGTTTTGCGCCAGGCCTTTGACCTGCGCTGCATTTGCGTTGGCTCGAACTTTCGCCTGGGCGCAAAGGGCGCGGGCGACGTTGCGGCCTTAACCCAGATGGGGCAAGACCTGGGCTTTGACGTGATGGCCGTTGACCTGGCATGCACAGGCGGCCTTCCCGTGAGCGCCACGCGCATTCGCGGGCTTTTGTGCGACGGCAAGGTCCAGGACGCCGCCGAGCTCTTGGGTCGCCCGCACACCGTCTTTGGCCAGGTCATCCACGGCCGTGGCCAGGGGACGTCTTTTGGCTTTCCCACGGCAAACGTGGCTGTGGATGCCTCGCTTATCATGCCGCGCGAGGGTGTCTATGCTGGGTTTGTCTCGCTGTATGACGCCACGGCGCAAAAGGTGCTCTCGTATCCGGCGGCCATCAACGTTGGCAGTCCGCAAAGCTTTACCTGGCATTTCAACGACGCGCAGTTCCTAGAAGCCACGCTCTTGGGATTTAGTTCAAGCATTTATGATGCGCGCGTGGCCGTGAGCTTCACCGACTTCTTGCGCGACCCAAAGAATTTCGCTAGCTTGGAAGAGCTCGAGGCATGCGTCTTGGGCAACATCGACCAGGTAAAGCGCGCCCTGGGAACTACCGCGCGCGACGGCGAGGACCTTTTGGGAGGCGCGGGCCTTGATAACTGACGAGGATAAGGAGCGTGTTCGCCAGGCTACCGACTTTGTGACCCTGGTGGGCGAGACCGTCGAGCTGCGTCAGCGTGGCCAGGAGTTCTGGGGCTGCTGCCCTTTCCACGGCGAGAAGAGCCCCTCGTTTAAGGTCAACCCCAACACCGGCCTTTGGCACTGCTTTGGCTGCGGTGACGGCGGCGACGTTTTTAGCTACGTCCAGCGCCGCGAGAACCTGGATTTTCTCGACTCGGTACGCTACCTGGCCGATCGCGCCGGCATCGAACTCAACGAAGAGCGCGGCGGCCAACGCGGCCCCAAAAAGAGCCGCCTGGTCGAAT
>CAVEMP010000057.1:0-8176 GCA_963616835.1 uncultured Oscillospiraceae bacterium
CGAAGAAGAAGTCCTTTGGCTGGTACAAGAAGGTCATCGCCAGCAACGGCGCCGATCTGGACTAAAACCCAGGCAGCCGCGTCGGCGCACAGGCGCCGAGCCAACTAAACATTCGCGACACCCGATACAAGAAGCGCGTCCGCCGGCCATCCACAGATGCCGGCGGACGCGCTTTTCGCAAGGCTACTGGCGGGCCGCCGCGATGGCGTCGCTTATGGCCGCCGCGGCACGTTCCTGCTGCTCATCGGCCGAAATGCTCGCCTCGCCGTCGCCGGACTGGGAGCCGTAGTCGCCAAAGCCGGCGTGGTTACCGCCCTCGATCACGCAGACCGAGCTGGCGGGCAGGGTATCCGTGCACTTCTTGAGGGAATCGCGGTTAACCACGCCGTCGACAGAGCCGTAGACTACCTCGACGTCAAGTCCCGTGGTCGCCAGGTCCTGGGAGCCAAAAGCCCCCAGGAGCGCCACGCCCTCGAGCTTGTTGGCGTTCTTCTCGGCGTAGCTTGCCACCATGGCGCCGCCAAGCGAGTGGCCGCCCACCCACCACCGGCCCACTTGGGGGTAGGCGCTCATGACCGAATCGGCGGCGTTGATGTCAAAGAACGCAAAACCAAGCGGCATCTTGACGACGACGCAAAAGATGCCACGTTGCGCCAGCTTGGCGGCCAGGGGCACGTAGGCCGCGGGTTCGACCCTGGCTCCGGGATAGAACACGAGGCCCGCGCCAGAACTGGGGTCGCCAACGGCAATCCACGAGTCGCCGTCCAAAACCGCGACATTACCCGAGTCCGCAGAGCCGGCCGCCACCATTGACGCGGCCGTGTCGCCCGCATGGTAATAGTCGGCGGCCCACGCCGCGAATCCCACGCAGAGCGCCACCACAACAACCAGCACTGCAACAAGCACACGCTTGAGCAGCGACTTCTTCTTTGCCATCGACAATCCCCTCTTACGGCTGCCCCGCCTTAAACGCAAGGCCGCGGCCCGCGATAACGCACGACAAGTGATGCTCATCTTCTCATACCCAGCGAGACGAGCCTTCCCAAGTAAAACCCTCCAAAGGTCCCGCCGTGAGCTAAAATCCAAGCATCGACCGCATATTCGCGCCCCTAGCTCCTGCGCCGGGGGCGCCGTCATGAAAGAGACGCGCATGTCAACGCTTTACATGGTCCGCCACGGACAGACCCTCTTCAATGTTCTTCGCCGCAAGCAGGGCTGGAGCGACTCGCCCTTGACCGAGCTGGGCATCAAACAGGGGCGCGCCGCCGGGGCGTGGCTTGCCGCCAACGCGCCCGCCTTCGACCACGTTTACTCGTCAACCTCCGAGCGCTGCTGCGATACGGTCGAGCTGCTGGTTCCCGGCCAGCCTTACAGCCGCGTCAAGTGCCTAAAAGAGATTAACTTTGGCCGCTTTGAGGGCCTGACCGAAGACGTCGACGTGCCCCTTCCCTACGGCGATTACTATGCCCGCTTTGGCGGCGAGACCGACGATGAGCTGCGCAAACGCGTGGTCGAAGGCCTTCTGGACATCATGGCCCGCCCCGGCCACGAGTGCGTGCTGGCTGTTTCGCACAGCGTGGCCATGATGCAGGTCCCGCGCGCCTTTGGCGACGACTGGACCCGCCACAGCGACGCCCGCCCCATGCCCAACTGCGCGATTTTTCGCTTTGACTTCGACGGAAAGGCCCTCGCCCTGCGCGAAGTCGTCGACCCCATGGCCTAATCCGGGTCCCACGGCGGCCCCGCGAGCTCCTTGGGCGGCCCCGGCAAGGCGCACGCGCGACTTTTCGTGGTTTAAATCCGGACCCGGCAAGTAGCAAGGCCGCTTTTGACCCACGTTTGCCCAGTTGGCCGAGAAGAGCTACTCGCCCAAAGTCGTTTTAAACCCCGAAAAGTCGCGCATAGTCCGCAGAGACGAGCAGCAGAGCCATCCAAAGGCCTCCGTGGGGGGTAAATCAAGCGGATAAACCCCGGCGGCGATACTCGGCGGGGGCGCACCCGTACGTCTCGCGAAACTTGCGGTAGAAGAAGCTCATGTTCTCGTAGCCCACGGTATGCGCAGCCTCCTCGACGCTCACGCCGCCCGTGGCCAAAAGGTCCGCGGCGTAGCCGAGCTTTTGGTCCTGCACCAATTGCAGATAGGTCTTGCCGGTCTTGCGTTTAAGCAGGGCACTTAGGTAGTTTGGCGTCACAAAGAAGCGCTCGGCCACGCCGTCCAGCGTGCAGCTTAGGTAGTGCTCCCGGATATAGCGCACCACGGCCACAACCGAGACGCCCGAGCTCGCCTGCTCTTTCTCACGCCGCACGTAATCGCCCTCGTACACGTTCATGAGCTCGGCAATGATGAGCTGAAATAGACGAAGAATGATGCGGTCCGCCTGCGCCGACGGATCGTAATACTCGCACAGCAGCTCCTGGAAAAAACGCCGCAGGCGGTTGTCCCCCTGGCTGTGAAAGCGCACGTAGCGGCTATGGTCGGCCTGCGCGTTAAGCGAGCTAATGAGAAAATCGGCAAGCCAGTCGTCGCCCTCGCGCACCTCCTCAAGGCAGCGTCGCAAAAGCGCCTGCTCAAGGCAGATGGAGACCATGATGTCCTTCTCGCCAAGTGCGCCAATGGCATGCGGGCAGTCCGAGTCAAGGAGAAGCACCTGGTTCTCGCGCAGCAGCACGTCGCGGCCGTTGACCCGCTGCGGGCAGCTGCCGCGGTACACGTAGTTGATCTCCACGTAAGAATGGACATGCTCCGGCATGGGGTTGAAGCGCGAGTGGCGGCGGATGTAGAGCTCTCGGTCGATACCTATGGGAGCGCGCGGCCCGCTTAGAGCATCGCGCTTTGGCGGCGTGACAAACATGCCGCTCTTAAGCCGCAGCACCTCGCGGCCATCCACAAGCTCCGCCTCTCCCACGCCATCCCACACATAGCTGGCCCCCGCGCGATAGGTAAGCTCGCTAGCAGAAAGCTCCGCAAGCCTTCGGTTAAGCTCCTCGACCTCCATCGCGCCCTCCTTGTGCAGATCTTCTTGCCAACAATCGTTGATTCGGTCATACCAACACCGTGAATCGGATATTATCACGACTATTGAAGCGGTTTAATCTAGAACCATACAGCAGCTGCGCAATACACGTCCCACACAAGGGAGAAGGAAATGGCTAAGGATTACACAGACCTCGCTCACGCCGTGGCGGATGTCGTTGGCGGCAAAGAGAACGTGGTTAGCGTCACTAACTGCATGACCAGGCTGCGCTTTGTCCTCAAGGACGTCACCGTGCCCAACGAGGCCGCGGTGCGCGCGATCGACGGCGTCCAGGGCGTCATGAACCAGGGCGGCCAGTACCAGATTATCATTGGCACGCACGTCTCTAACGTGGCCCCGCTCGTTCGCGCCTATCTTGGCCTTGCCGAAGACGCCAAGCCCACCGTAGAAAAGGTCGGTCAAGATACCCCTTGGAACCGCTTCTTCAAGACCATCTCAGGCTGCATCATGCCGATCCTTGGGCCCATGGTTGGCGGCGGCATTATCAAGGGCGTGCTCGCCCTGCTCGTCACCTTTGGGCTCATGGCCAAGACCGACGGCGCCTACCAGCTTTGGTACGCCGCCGCAGACGCCGTGCTTTACTTCATGCCCATCGTCATTGGCTTCTCGGCCGGTAAGGTCTTTGGCTGCAACCAGTACGTGACCGCCACGATCGGCGCGGCGTTTCTCTACCCCGATCTTGTCTCGGCTGTCGCGGCGGAGGGCGGCCTTACGTTCTTTGGCCTGCCCATCGCATCTGCCAGCTACTCGAGCACCCTCTTCCCCATCCTTTTGGCCGCGCTTCTTGCCAGCTACGTCGAGAAGGGCGCCAAGAAGATCGTCCCCGAGATGGTGCAGCTCATGTTCGTGCCTATGATCACCCTGGCCGTCACCGTGCCGTGTGCGTGGCTGGTCATTGGCCCCGTGATGAACGTCGTTTCTGGCGTCCTTTCTAGCGCCACGGCATTCCTCTTTAGCGCCTGTCCCGTCGTCGCCGGCATCGTTCTTGGCGCGTTTTGGCAGCTCATCGTACTGCTTGGCCTTCACGCGGCCTTTGTCCCCGTGCTTCTCAACAACCTTATGACCACGGGTTCCGATCCCATGAACGCGGTCATGGGCGTCACCGTCTGGGCGCTTGCCGGCACTGCGCTTGGCTACGCGCTCAAGATGAAAGACGCCAAGAAGCGCGCCGAGGGCTTCTCTAACGTGGCCACGTGCCTGTGCGGCGTGACCGAGCCCACCATCTACTCCATCGCGCTTCCGCAGTTCAAGTGCTTTGTCGCTGCGATGATCGGCGGCGGCATTGGCGGCGGCGTGCTTGCGGCGCTCGGCGGGCGCATGTACGCCTGGGTGGGAGACGGCCTCTTCCGCATCCCCGGCATGATCAACCCGGCCGGCATCGACGTGAGCCTCTACGGCTTCATAGCCTGCGCGATTGGCGCCGCCGTGATTTCGGCCGTCATCTCATTCGCGGTCGCAGACCCTCGGGAATAACACCGCAGCGGCGAGAAGAACGCCACGCCGCCCGACCGGCGCTCAAACGCCCAGCCCCGGGACCTCCTTGGCACCGGGGCGCCCCAAGATTTCCTCGTCCCCATGCCCACTTAAGGAGAACCCATGCTCGACTACGGGACCTACGACAACCGCGTGCTCCCCTTCCTCTGGATGAAGGGCGAGGACCACGAGACCATCGCCGACTACCTTAGCGCCATCGCCGGGGCCGACATCCACGAGGTCTGCCTCGAGAGCCGCCCGCACCCCGACTTTTGCGGAGAGGGCTGGTGGTCTGACCTGGGCTTTATTATCGAGAAGTGCAAGGAGCTTGACCTTAAGATCTGGATCTTAGACGACGCGCATTTCCCCACCGGCTACGCCAACGGTACGGTCAAAGAAGCCGTGCCCCAACTGCACAAGCTTGTCCTTACGCACCGCACCATCGACGTCGTGGGGCCAACGCCGCAGGCAAGCATCGCACTGGGCAACATGTTCGACGCCACCGAGGAGTTCTACGACGTGGTCTTCACACAGGACGGCGCGCCCGCGGACGTCGAATACCGCCTGCTTGCGGACGGCGACGGCCGTCCGACCGCCCTTGTCTTTGACGCGCCGGCCGGCCACGCGCAGGCCTGCGTTCTTCTCACCAGCCGCAAGACCGCCTACAACCCCGACTACATCAACATGGTTGACAAGGCGTCCTGCGACCAGCTGATCGCCGCGGTCTATGAGCCCCACTACCAGCACTTTGGCCACGAATTTTGCCGCACGATCCTTGGCTTTTTCTCTGACGAGCCTGGCTTTGCAAACGAGAAGGGCATCACCTTCGAGGACGGCACCTCCGACTGCCTCATTGGCAAGAAAAGCATGCCGCTGCCCTGGTCGGCCGAGCTGGAGCGTCGCCTGCGCGAGCGCTGGGGCAAGGCGTTTCTTACCAACCTGTGCCTGCTGTGGGGCCGCGCGGAGACAGGCGCTGACGCCCGCGTAGGCTACATGGAAGAGGCCACGCGCCTTTACGAGGAGTGCTTCTGCGGCAACCTGGGCAACTGGTGCCGCGCGCACGGAGTCTCTTACATTGGCCACGTCATCGAGGACAAGGACGGCCACGCGCGCCTGGGCGCCGGCGCCGGCCACTACTTCCGCGCCGTGGGCGGCCAGGACATGGCGGGCGTGGACATCGTGATCAACCAGCTTGTCCCCGGCATCGACTCGGGCACCCACGACTACGGGCGCGGCAGCTGGGACATGGAGTTTTACGCCTACGCGCTTGCCAAGCTGGGCGCCTCGGCCGCACATCTTGACCCCAAGAAGCAGGGCCGCTGTATGGCTGAGGTCTTTGGCGCGTTTGGCTGGCACGAGGGCCTTCGCCAGATGAAGTGGATCTGCGACCACTTCCTGGTGCGCGGCGTCAACTGGTTTGTGCCCCACGCCTTTAGCATGGCGCCCTTCCCCGACCCCGACTGCCCGCCGCACTTCTATGCGCACGGCAAGAACCCGCAGTTCAAGCACTTCCACGTGCTCATGAGCTACCTCAACCGCATGGGGACGGTTCTCTCGGGCGGGCGGATGTCCACGCCGGTAGCCGTGCTCTACCACGCCGACGCCGAGTGGGCGGGTGCCGCACAGCCCATCCAGCGCGCGGCGGCCAAGCTTGGCCGTGCCCAAATCGACTACGACTTTGTGCCGGCCGAGGCCTTCTCGGCAGACGGCGACCAGGGCCGCTACCAGGTGCGCATTGATAAAACAGGAGACGCCCCTGCGGGCTTCGACGTGAACGGCCAGCACTTCTGCTGTCTCGTGGTTCCAGGTCGCGAGTTCATCTCGGCAGACACGCTCGCCTTCATCGCCCACACGCAGGAGGCCGGCGTCCCCGTTTTCTTTGTCGATGCCTACCCCCAGAAGGTCTACGGCGCCGGCCGTACGGAGGCGGCAGGCGCAAACGCCCACGGCCAGGTCATCGCGCTGTCGGCCCTTGCCCAGGAGCTCGCATCGCGCGGCTTCCAAACCGTCGCTTGCACGGACGCCCAGCCATGGCTTCGCGCCTGCCGCTACGAGAAGGGCGGCCAGAGCTACGTCTTCCTGGTAAACGAGCACCCCAAGCAGGCCATCCACACCACGGTTGCCCTACCGGGTGCAGGCGCACTTACCGGCGCGGCCTACGATGTGGTCAACCAGGCCGCAGCGCGCGCCTTCACCGGTGAGCTTGAACTCGCGCCCTACGAGAGCGTGCTTGTGGTTGTAGGCGAGAAGCCTGCAGCCGCGGCTGGCGCAACCCCTCTTGCAAACAAAGCGCAGGTCATCGACCTCGACGGACCCTGGAGCGTAACGGCCCCCGATGGGAACCAAGCCAAGCTCGATTCCCTTTGCGACCTTGGCACCACGCACTTTCCCGGCCAGGCCGGCGAGTTCACCTACTGCGCCAAGTTTGACCTTGCGGCCAACGCCGCCGCGGCGACCCTCGACCTTGGTGACGTCTACGAGGTGGGCGAGGTCGCCGTCGACGGCCGGCCGTTAGGCGTACGCGTTTGCCCGCCCTACCGCTTTGACGCCGGCGAGCTTTCGGCAGGCCCCCACACACTTGAGGTCAAGGTAATCAACACCCTTGACCATGCAATCCGCGATATGTTTGCCCTCACCGAACCCAGCGACCCCTCCGGCCTCCTTGGCCCGGTCTCCATCCTCGCCCGCTAGCCCAAATCGCGGGGCCTTCGCGGCCCCGTGAGCTCCTTGAGCAGCCCCGGCAAGGCGCACGCGCGACTTTTCGTGGTTTAAATCCGGACCCGGCAAGTAGCAAGGCCGCTTTTGACCCACGTTTGCCCAGTTGGCCGAGAAGAGCTACTCGCCCAAAGCTGTTTTAAACCCAGAAAAGTCGCGCATGGTGCGCGGCAGCGGTCAAGCGCGGATCCCTACGTGCCAAACCGCCCGCAAGCGACTTCGTACCCAGACGCGCCGTAAAAGTGTCAAGAAGTATCACCAACGCCTAATCTTCCCAGCTCAAACATGAAAAGAGGTGTCAGACTTTCTGACACCTCTTTTCATACTCCGCTCGCCGAGGCATACTGCAGCCAGCAAGCAAGCACGTCCAACGCGATAGAAAGGATGCACCATGGCAGCAATCTTCCCTAAGGGCTTCTTCTGGGGCGGCGCCACCGCCGCAAACCAGTTCGAGGGCGCCTGGAACGTCGACGGCCGCGGTCCCTCGGTCGACGACCACTTCATGGGCGGCTCCTACGAGAAGCCCCGCGAGATCACCTTGGACATCGACCCCAACAAGCTCTATCCCAACCACGACGGTATCGACTTCTATCACCACTACGAAGAAGACATCGCCCTCTTTGCCGAGATGGGCTTCACCATGTTCCGCATGTCCATCTCTTGGAGCCGCATCTTCCCCAACGGCGACGACGCCCAGCCCAACGAGGCCGGCCTGGCCTTCTACGACCGCGTCTTTGACTGCTGCCACGCCCACGGCATCGAACCCCTGGTTACCATGTCCCACTACGAGATGCCCTACCACCTGGTCGAGAAGTACAACGGCTGGGCCTCCCGCGAGCTCATCGGCTTCTTTGAGAACTACGCCAAGACCATCCTTGACCGCTACCACGACAAGGTAACCTACTGGCTGACCTTCAACGAGATCAACTGCGGCACCATGGACATGGGCAACC
>CAVEMP010000058.1:0-6504 GCA_963616835.1 uncultured Oscillospiraceae bacterium
GCCTTGACGCACCCCTCGGCCGTCGAGGGGACGATCACGGCCTCTTACGAGAGGCTCGAGTTTCTGGGCGACTCCATTTTGGGTGCGATCATTGCCACCGACCTTTACGAGCGCTTTCCGCGCATGGACGAGGGCCAGCTTACGCGCCTTAAGATCTCGCTGGTGAGCGGCAACATGCTGTCGCCGGTGTGCGAGTCGTTGGGAATCGCGCCGCTTATCTTCATGGGCGAGTCCGAGAAGGGCACCAACGCTCGCGGCATGCACTCTGCGCTTGAAAACGTGTACGAGGCCATTACGGGTGCCCTCTATCTTGACGGCGGCTTCACGGCGGCGCACGACTTTGTGTTGCGGACGCTGGAGCCTCACATCACGCCCGACCTTGCCCGCAAGCCCATGAGCCCCAAGTCGCGCCTGCAGGAGGTTGTGCAGCGAGACTTGCGCTGCGCGCCCGAGTATATCTTGTGTTCTGAGGAAGGCCCCAACCATGCTCCCACGTTCACCTCGGCTGTCATGGTCCAGGGCAGGCGCGTGGGCCGCGGTTGTGGCACCTCTAAGAAGTCGTCGGAGTCGGCTGCTGCTGCAGACGCCCTGGTTTACTTGGGCTACAACGAGCCGGGCGACTTCGAGGGCGAGGGCATGACCAACTAGCCGCGTCGTTCTTCTCGCCTGTCTTGCTCCAGCAAACCGAAGGGTAAAATCGCCCGTGTATCTCAAGTCGCTATCGCTCAAAGGATTCAAGTCCTTTGCAGACAAGACCCAGATGGTCTTTGACCCGGGTCTTACTGTCGTTGTGGGCCCCAACGGCTCGGGCAAGTCCAACGTCTCGGATGCTATCCTTTGGGTTTTGGGCGAGCAGAGCGCCAAAATGCTGCGCGGCCAGGCCATGGAAGACGTCATCTTCTCGGGCTCTTCTGCGCGCGGCGCGGTGGGCGTGGCCGAGGTCACGCTGGTTTTGGACAACTCGGATCACACGCTGCCCATCGACTTTAGCGAGGTGGGTATAACCCGCCGCATGTATCGCTCGGGTGAGTCTGAGTACCTGATCAACGGGGCACCTTCTCGCTTAATGGACGTGCAGGACATCCTGCACGACTCGGGCCTGGGTAAGGATACGCATTCGATTATCTCCCAGGGTAAGCTGGACTCTATTTTGTCGAGCCGCCCCGAGGAGCGCCGCTCGCTCATTGAAGAGGCCGCCGATATCTCCAAGCACCGCCGCCGCAAGGAGCGCAGCATGCGCAAGCTGGCGTCGATGGACGAGAACCTCGCGCGCGCCAAGGTAGTCTCGCGAGAGATTGGCCGCCAGCTGAAGCCCTTGGAGCGCCAGGTAGACAAAGCCAAGCGTGCGCACGACTTGAATGACCAGCTCAAAGAGCTGACGATTCAGCTTGCCGTCGATGACCTGCGTCGCTTGCAGGACAACTACAACCGCCTTTCTGCCCGTAGCCGCGAGGCCGAGGCCGCCGTCGAGCTTGCGCAGTACCGCTACGACGAGAAGTCCGCCGAGCTCGAGAAGCTGCAGAGCCTTCTTGAGCAAAAGGGCCTCTTTGTGGGCGATTTGGGCGAGCAGCGTCGTCGTTTGCAGGAGCTTCTGGGCCGAATGGACTCTGACATGCGTCTTCTTGAGGAGAAGGGCAAGAACATGGTTTCTCGCCTCTCCGAGATGCGCATGCAGCTGTCCACCATGGAGAAGCAAAGAAACGACGCGCGCGCCGAGCACGAGCGCGTGTGTGGCGAGCTTTCTGACGCCCGCGTGCGCAAGGCCGATCTGGCCCGTAAGGTCGACGAGCTTAAGCAGGCCGCGCAAGCCAGCGCTGCCAAGAGAAACGAGCTGTCTGCGCAGGTAAATCGCCTGTCTGGCGAGCAAACCGCAGCTAAGAAGGAAGCCGATGCGCAGACCCTGGCCTATGCCAAGCTTGAGGAGCAGATCTCGAGCGCCGAGGTCGAGGACCAGCTGTTTGTCTCGCGCTTGGAGCAACTTGACGAGACGATCGAGTCTGCCGAGGCCGCACTTGGCGAGCGCGAGGACGAGCTGGCCAGGATCGAGGAGGACCTTGACGCCGCGCGTGCCCAGGCGCAGAAGCAAAACGCGCTGATTGCCACGTACCAGGCCGCGTTGAAGGCGGCCCAGGATGCCGAGACCTTGGCGCGCGACAAGCTCTCGGGCGCCAAGGCCACGTTAAGCGCGCTGCAGTCGGTGGACCGTGAGGTTGAGAAGGCGAGCCCCGTAATGGCTGCCTTGGCCGAGACGCTGCCCCAGGACGTGGTGGAGTGCCGCCTGGCGGACCTTGTGGATGCAGAGCCCGAGGTCGAGGCGTTGCTCGAAGGCCTTTTGGGCGACGATTTGGCTGCCTTTGTGGTGGCAGACGCAGCTGGCGCCGAGAAGGTCGCGGCGAGTGCCCTGGGGCTTGACGGCGCCGAGGGCGTGGCCAGCGTGGTGCTGCGCTCGTCTCGCGGCAGCGGGGCGGCTGCCGAGGGGGCGCCGGGCGTGGCGCTGTCTTCGAAGCTTCGCGCCGGCGACGACGCGCGCGGGCTGCTGGAGGCTCTTCTCGGCGACGTAAGGCTGGTCGGCGACGCCGGCGAGGCCCTGCGTGGGCACGAGGGTTGGCCGCACCTTACGTTTGTGACGATGGACGGCGTAGCGGTTTTGCCCGACGGCCGCGTGCACGTGGGCACGGCCAGCTCAAACGAGAGCGGCGCACTTGAGCGCAAGCGCCGCATCCGCGCGCTTGAGGAGGGCATGGGCGAGCTGACCGATGCCCTGGCAGCCGCGCTTGAGGCGACCGAGGAGCAGCAGGAGGCCTTGGCCGAGGCCCGCAATGCTGCTGCCGCGGCCAAGGGCGAGGAAGCCCGGCTTTCTTCTGAGCTTAAGTCCACCACGGCCGATCGCGGCCGCCTTGAGAACCAGCTGGCTTCTGCCCTGCGCGAGAAGTCGCAAGTAAGCGCCAAGCGTGACCAGGCGAGCGCTCGCGCAGCCGAGGCACGCCAGACCATCGAGGAGCACCGCAGTGCCGCCCGCGAGGCGAGCGCCCGCGCGGCCGAGCTTGTCGAGGAACTTGAGCAGGTCTCGGCAGATCAAGAGCAGGCGGCCCGTGATGCCGGGGCGGCCAACCGGCAGCTCTCGGACGCGCGTCTTGAGCTGGCGATGGCGGGGGAGAGGCTCTCTAACCACGAGCACCGCACGGCGCAGCTGGTCAAGAGCCTGCAGGACTACGACCGTCGCATCGAGGCCACGCAGGCCTCGAGCCACGCGCTGGACGTCGTGCGCCTGCGCGTCGACCCGCTGCATGAGCGCTACGAGGCCATCCATGGTCGCGCGCTTGAGTGGGCGAGCCGCCTGAAGGACCGCGCGTCTTTAGCCGAGGCCGACTCGGACTCTTTGAAGAAGACCATCTCGGACGCCCGCGAGGCCGTCTCGGCAGCGTCGACAAACCTGACTTCTGCCAAGGAGCAGGTCAACGACGTCAAGGTCGACCTGGGCAAGCTTGAGGTCAAGGTCGCCGCTGCGATCGACGCTATCACCGAGACGGGCGCCGTGTTGGACGAGGCCCTGCAAATCCCCGCGCCCCAAAACCGCGAGGAGGCCGAGCGCACCTGTGACACCCTGCGTGCCCAGATCGCTGATATTGGGCCCGTCAACGAGGTGGCCATGGACGAGTACTTGAAGCTGCGTGAGCGCGCCGAGTACATCGACGAGCAGGTGGCCGACCTCGAGAGCGCCCGTAATTCGTTGAAGAAGATCAACGCCGCCATCGACCGCAAGATGAAGAATCGTTTTCTGGTGGTCTTTGACAAGGTCAATCAGAACTTCAGCGAGGTCTTCTCGCTGCTGTTCCCCGGTGGCAAGGCCCATATCGAGATGACCGATCCCGACAATCTGGCCGAGACGGGCATCGAGATCGTGGCGCAGCCGCGCGGTAAGCGCATCACCAAGATGATGCTCATGAGCGGCGGCGAGAAGAGCCTGACGGCGCTTGCGCTGCTATTTGCGGTTTATCGTGTGCGTACCGTGCCGTTCTATGTTTTTGACGAGGTCGAGGCCGCTTTGGACGACTCGAACCTCTCTAAGCTCTTGGACGCTATCGAGAGTCTTAAGGAGACCACGCAGCTCATCGTGATCTCTCACCAGCGCCGCACCATGGAGCAGGCAGACGTCTTGTATGGCGTCTCTATGCAGGCTGACGGCGTGAGCCATGTTGTTTCTCAGCGCCTGGACAAGGCTACAGGAAAGGTGGTCGATGCCTAAATGGGCTTTATGGACAGCTTGAAGCGAGGCCTTCAGCGCTCTCGCGAGGCAATGAACGAGATTTTCTACCTTGGCGGCGAGGTGGACGAGGACTTTTGGGAGGATCTGGAGAACACCCTGGTTATGGGTGACTTGGGAGCCGAGCTATCCTTGCAGGTCTGTGACGACCTGCGTGACCGCGCGGCCCGCGAGAACCTGGTCACGGCCCGTCAGATTCGCTCGGCTTTGTCCCAAAGGCTGAGCCGCGAGTTTGCGACCGCCGACCGCGACCCGTTTGACGACACACCTTCGTGCGTCTTGTTTGTGGGTATCAACGGCGCCGGCAAGACCACCACGGTTGGCAAGCTGGCCGGGCGCGCCAAGGCCCAGGGCAAGGGCGTGCTTATCGGCGGGGCCGATACCTTCCGTGCCGCCGCAATCGAGCAGTTGGAAGTCTGGGGCAAGCGCGCCGGCGTCGAGGTCGTCACGCGTGAGCGCGGGGCCGATCCGGCCTCTGTGTGCTACGACGTTATCGAGAAGGCCGAGTCGGCGGGCGCACAGCTCACCTTGATCGACACGGCCGGGCGTCTGCACACCTCGAGCGACTTGATGCGCGAGCTTTCCAAGGTTGTCTCGGTCACTCGTAAGCGCGCCAAGGTGCCCGTGACCGTGGTGCTGGTGATCGACGCCACCACCGGGCAAAACGGCCTGGCACAGGCCAAGGAGTTCAATGAGGCCCTGGATTTGGACGGCCTTATCGTCACCAAGCTCGACGGTACCGCCAAGGGCGGCATTGCTGTGGCCATCTCTAACCAGCTCAATCTGCCCATTTACCGCATTGGCGTGGGCGAGTCCATGGACGACCTCCAGACGTTCAACGCTTCCGATTTCTGCGACGCCCTTGTGGGCGAAGGGATGTAGATAGATGTTCAACTCTTTGTCCGACCGCCTGCAAGACACCTTTGACAAGCTCCGCGGCAAGGGGCGCCTGACCGAGGACGATATCAACGTCGCCATGCGCGAGATCCGCATGGCCCTTCTTGAGGCCGACGTGAACTTCCGCGTGGTCAAGGGCTTTGTTTCGCGCTGCAAGGAGCAGTGCATGACCTCCGAGGTCCTTGACTCATTGACGCCATCGCAAAACGTCGTGCGCATTGTGCTAGACGAGCTGACCGAGCTTCTGGGCTCCACAGACTCGACCCTCACGCTGGCGCAGAACCGCACACCCAACGTCATCATGCTGGTGGGCCTGCAGGGCTCGGGTAAGACCACGGCCTGTGCCAAGTTGGCTTACCTGCTTAAGAGCCAGGGCCACAGCCCGCTTTTGGCGGCCTGCGATACGCACCGTCCCGCGGCTGCCGACCAGCTGGCGACGTTAGGCGGAGAGATCGGTGTCTCGGTTTACCGCGGCGACGGCAAGGACGCCGTCAAGGTGGCATCTGAGTCCATCCGCGAGGCCGTCGACCACTTGAACGACATCGTCATCGTCGATACCGCCGGTCGCCTGCAGATCGACGAAGAGATGATGCAGGAGGCCGTCGACATCAAGCATGCCGTTAAGCCCGACCAGATTCTTATGGTCGTCGACGCCATGACCGGCCAGGACATCGTCAACGTCGTGAGCGAGTTTGCCGAGCGCGTGGACTTCGACGGCGTCATCATGTCCAAGCTCGACGGCGACGCCCGTGGCGGCGGCGCGCTTTCTGTGCGCGAGGTCACCGGCAAGCCGATCAAGTTTGTCTCGATGGGCGAGAAGCCCGATAGCCTTGAGGTCTTCCACCCCGACCGCATGGCTAAGCGAATCCTTGGCATGGGCGACGTTGTTGGCATCATTGAGCAGGCCCAGAAGTACGCCGACGAGCAGCAGGCGGCCGACGCCGAGCGTATGCTGCGCGAGGGCTTTACCATGGACGACATGCTTACCCAGATGCAGCAGATCAAGAAGATGGGCGGCCTGCAAAAGATCATGGGCATGATTCCCGGCATGGAGCGCGCGATGGCCCAGAACCCCAATGCCAATGTGGATGAGAGCCAGCTTGTGCGCATCGAGGCCATGATTCACTCCATGACCAAGACCGAGCGTGCAAGGCCCAAGACCATCAACGGGCAGCGCCGCAAGCGCATTGCGGCTGGTTCGGGCCGCACGGTGCAGGAGGTCAATCAGCTCATCAAGCAGTGGGACGAGATGAACAAGATGATGAGCAAGATGAGGTCCATGATGGCTGGCGGCAACTCCAAGAAGGCCCGCCGCAACATGAACAACATGATGCGCAACATGG
>CAVEMP010000059.1:0-2220 GCA_963616835.1 uncultured Oscillospiraceae bacterium
CAACCTGCCCAACGTCAAGCGCGAGGGCAAGGTCCAGATCGACGTCGCCGGCATCGTTGCGCTGGTCGTGGCCCTGTGCGGCATTCTGCTGGCCCTTAACTTTGGCTCGTCGATGGGCTGGAGCAACCCGGCCATCCTTTGCGGCTTTGTTGTGGGTCTTGTGGCCGTGGCCGTCTTTTTGCAGGTCGAGAAGAACGCTCCCGAGCCGCTGATCCCGCTGCGCCTGTTTGGCAACCGCCAGTACAGTCTGCTTTTGGTCGTGGGCTTCATCTGCTACTTCTACACGACAGCCATGAACACCTATGCCCCCATCGGAGCGCTGCGCGTCATGGGCGCGGCCACCACGGTCGCCGGCTCGCTGCAGTTCCCGCGCACCATCCTGACCATGATTCTGCCCACCGTCGCCGGCGTGTGGGTGGGCAAGAACTCGAAGAACGCCTGGAAGGCCATGGCGATTGGTACCCTGCTGGTGGCCATCCCGATGTTTATCATGGGCTTCACGACGCCTGCGATGCCCATCGCCGTCTACTTTGTGGCCATCACCGTGACCGGCGTGGCCGAGAGCTTCCGCGCCGTGTCGATCACCCCCACCGCGCAGGCCACCCTGCCGCCGGCCGACATGGGCGTGGGTACCTCGCTGGTCAACTTTGTGAACTCGCTGGCCAACACCATTGCGGCGACCGTCTTTGGCGTGGCCTACAACTTGAACACCGCGGCCGACCCCACCAACGTCGAGCTGATCCAAAACGGCGTGAACGCGGTATTTACCGTGGCGGGCGTGGTTACGGCCGTGGGCTTTGTGCTGGTCGTGCTGGTCATTCGCCCGATGCTGGAGAAGAAGGGCGAGTAGGGGCGACGGGCGGCTGGCGACGGGCGGCGACACCGGGCACGCCGGCCGGGTTTCTCGCCAAATCTGACTACCCAGAAGCGCTTTAATACAGATACCCGCTAGTTTTGGCGGCGGGGCCGGGCGACGCGCCGGGCCTCGCCGCTTCGTTATAAGGAGCTGCTGTGAAACTCTTTGCCTACTCGCTGCGCGAATACGATGAGCTGCCGTTTCTTGAAAAACAAGCCGCCGAGAAGGGCTTTGAGTTTGGGTGGACTTCTCAGTACCCCTCGGCCGAGAACCTCGAGATGGCGCGCGGCTACGACTGTTTGTCGATCATCACGAACCCGATGACGCCTAAGATTTTGGAGGCGTTTGCCGGCATGGGCGTGCGCGGAATCGCGACGCGCTCGATTGGCTACGACCACATTGACCTGGGCGCGGCGGCGCGGTTGGGGATCCGCGTGGCGCACGCCGCCTACCCGCCCTACGGCGTGGCCGATTACACCGTGATGCTTATGCTCATGGCGCTGCGCAAGGTCAAGCTGGTGGACAACGCAGCCGTCTACCAGGACTTTGAGCTGCGCGGAAAGATTGGGCGCTCGCTTAACTCGTGTACCGTGGGCGTTGTGGGCACCGGCGCCATCGGCGAGGCCGTATGCCGCCGCCTTGCCGGATTTGGTTGCAAGATTTATGCCAGCGACCCGTTTGAGAAGGAAGGACTGAAGGGCCTTGTGACCTACGTGGGATTGGACGAGCTTCTGGCCCGATGCGACGTGGTGACCCTGCACGCGCCGGGCCTGCCGCAAAACACCCACATGATCGGAGCCGCGCAGTTTGCCCAGATGAAGCGCGGGGTTGTGCTGGTCAACGCGGCACGTGGGTCTTTGGTTGACACTGCGGCCCTAATCGACGCCGTAGAATCCGGCCAGGTGGGAGCGGCGGCCCTGGACACCATCGAGAACGAGGCCGGCCTCTACTACCTGGATAGGTCCCGCGACATCCTGCCCAACCGCGACCGCGCAGTATTGATGAGCTACCCCAACGTGGTCATCACCCCGCACATGGCGTTCTACACCGAGGAAGACGTCGACCACATGGTCTCGAGCAACGTCGAGGCCCTTCTCGCCTTTGACCAGGGCAAGGAATCGCCCTTCGAGGTCCGCACGCAGTAGGCGCGGTGCCCGTTGCGGCCGGTCGAAAACCAAAAACGCGACAAATGTGCCAACGAAACTGGCCCGGCCTAGTAGCCGAGCCTTTCTTGTTTATAAAACCGCAGGTAGATAGGGTGCACGATTTCGTGCTACTCACCCATTTCGATTTCGTTGGCACACTTGTCGCGTTTTTGGATTTTGCGAGTTAGCGAAGTTGGTCAGCAGCTTCATACGGTCTCG
>CAVEMP010000060.1:0-7103 GCA_963616835.1 uncultured Oscillospiraceae bacterium
ACGGTACGGGCCGAGACGTGGAAGACGCCCGGCAGGCCCTCGCCCGCGATCTTGTACATGTTGGGGATCATCAGGAGCAAGCCCTGAGAAGCCGTGTAGGTGGTGGTCAGGGCGCCAGCGCCAAGAGAACCATGGACGGTTCCGGATGCGCCGGCCTCGGACTCCATCTCAACGACGTTGACCGGAGTGCCAAAGATGTTCTTGCGGCCCTGGGCTGCCCACTGATCGACGTGATCCGCCATGGGGCTCGACGGCGTGATCGGGTAGATGCCCGCCACCTCGGTGAACGCGTACGATACGTGCGCGGCCGCCTCGTTGCCGTCCATGGACTTGAACTTGCGTGCCATGTTTCCTCTCCTTCAAACTCCCTGGGCACCCCCATGGCGCCAGGACGTTCAACGTTCTAGCGGCGCGCGCCGGACCGCGGGTTTGGATGCCCGGGGCAATTGCGCAAAGTACGCCACCTTCACATTCGAATTTTCAGTGTACCCCGCACGTTAACGAGGTAGGGTGTTCGTTCACCAAGATTTTGGTGAGGGGTCAGTTTTTGCCCCGCAACGGGGGTGGGGCGCGGCAGGACGTTTTGCGTCAGGGCGCTGACCTGCGGTTTCTTGGCGCTAGTCTAAAACGACATGTGTGAAGGTTCCGTTATCGTAGACGCCAAAGCTGTGGGTGCCGTCTTTGGGGATGCCCACCGAGCCGGGGTTGAAAACGGTGATGCCGGGGTGGCCCGGTAGCTCTTCCAAAACCTTTTTGTGGGTATGGCCGTAGACCAGCGCGGAGTTTTGCGGCAGATTGGGCCACTTGTCCACGCTGTTGTGCAAACCCGGGCCATAAACGTGGCCGTGGGTGAAGAACAGGGTCTTGTTGTTGGCGGCTGGGTCGATCAAGGTGTCGTGGTCTGCCATGCAGGGGAAGTCCAGGACCATTTGGTCCACCTCGGCCTCGCAGTTGCCGCGCACGCAGATGATCTTCTCGGCTAGGGGGTTGAGCTGAGCAATTACGCGCTTGGGGGCGTAGTCTGCCGGCAAGTCGTTGCGAGGTCCGTGGTACAAGACATCGCCGAGAAGAACGATGCGGTCGGGGTTGAGGGCAGCCGCGGCGTCCAGGAATTTCTGGCACCAGTCGGCGGCGCCGTGGATGTCGGATGCGATGACGAGCTTCATGGGGGGCCTCCTTTGGGTCGGCGTGGGGCGGACGGGGCGCAGGGCGTTGGGCGGCAGCTGGCGGCGGGCTAGCCGAGCTTGACGATGAGGCCCACGTTGTTGACGGTGGCCCCGGCCTCGATGGCGGCATTGTAATCGGCCGGCTGCAGGTGAAGGGTCTGGCCGTCTTGGGTAACCGTGGCGCACCAACTGTCACTTAGGGTTATCTGGCCATCAAAGGTTAAATCAACCGACCAGGTGGAGAGGGCCGCCGAGCCCGTGTTAGTAACCGTCACGTCATAGAGGTTGACCGTCTTGCCCGAGTCTTCCCAGCTCTGGCGCACGGTAACGGCGCAGGTCGTGCCGTCACAGGAGGCGATTGAAGCGATGCCCTGGGCCGCGGCGACAGTCGAGGCCCCGCCGTCGCCGGTTGTCGTGGTGGCCGCGGCCGTGGTCGTCTCGCAGGCTAACATCGCCTTGAACCAGGTGCCGCAGGTGGTAAGATCACCGTCTTCGAAGCCCGCGGCCTTCTCGCAGGTAGAAGCTATCATCGAGGCGCTTTCGGCCTTGTTGGAAAGGCTCCAGCAGGCGCTGCTTATGCCCAGCTCGTCGAGAAGGGCCATCCACTCGTTTGCCGAGGCCTGGTCGATGCCGCCGTTGCCGCTGGCATCGCAGATACCGTACTCGCTCACAAAGACGGGAAGGCCGCCGGCGACCGTCGTTCGCAGGCGATTGCGCAGGTCATCCTTGTGGGTGGCCGCGTAGAAGTGCAGGGCATAGAGGACGTTGTCGAAGTCGAGGGGCGCCGCGGCGGCCGTGTGGATGTCCTGCGACCAGGTGGGCGTGCCCACAATGATGGGCGCCGCAGGGTCGTTCGCGCGGATGATGGGGATAATCTCTTGCGCATAGGCGCGCACATCGTCCCAGGTAGCCGAGCCGTTTGGCTCGTTGCAAATCTCATAGATGACGTTTTTGACGTCCGCGTAGCTGGCCGAGATGTCGCTCCAAAACTGCTTGGCCTGGTCAAGGTAGACAAGCGGGTCGCAGTCCTGCAGGACGTGCCAGTCGACGATGACGTACATGTCGGCGGCAGTTGCATATTTGATACCGTTGTCGAGAAAGGCGCGCAGCTTGTTGTGGTCGCCGCCGGTGCACCATCCGCCGTTCTCATGCGTATATAAGGCGAGACGGGCCAGATTGGCGCCCCAGCCCGAGAGCTGGGCAAAGCACTCCTCGTTCACGTACTGGCCAAACCACGCCAGGCCATGCGTTGAGAAGCCCTTGAACTGGGCGGGGTTGCCCTTCTCGTCTACTAGATTGGTACCATCGACTCTCAGCCGGCCGCAGGTCGAGGGGCGCGCGGCGGTCGCGGTCGCCGCGTCTTCTTTGGTTTGGGCCGTCGTGGTTTCGTCCGTCGAAGAAGAGCCCATCGACCCCGCCGAGCGCCCGTCCTGCGACGTGGCGTTTTGCTCCGCTGCATTGTTGTTTGCGCAGGCAGAAAGGCTGGTTGCGAGCAGCATCGATCCGGCAACAAAGGCTCGGCGCGTAATGTCTTTTGCCATCGCTCTCCCCTATTTGCGATTGGTTGCTTTGGCTGATTGTAGCCCGGTGGCCAATTAATGTCCGGTTGGCCGATTACTTTTATCGCGCGCGTAGGTATCGGTTGGCCAAAGGAGCTGTTGATGAGCGCATCGTACGAGCAAAACGTTGTGATTGACCTGGAGTTTACTTCTGTTCCGGCGCGGCTGCGCACGCTTGGGCTGGCGCACGAGATTATCGAGCTTGGAGCGGTAAAGCTGGACGCGCGAGGTCAGGAGATTGGGCGTTTTTCTCGCCTGGTCAAGCCGTACGAAACCAACCGCGTGTCGCGCACAGTGGGCGGGCTTACGGGTATTGGGGCAGCCGACCTTGTGCAGGCCAAACGGCTTGAGGTCGTTCTGGGTGAGTTCGTTGAGTGGATCGGCGATGGGCGCACTCGTATTGTGACCTGGAGCAACAGCGATTTGGCACAGATTCGTACCGAGTGCTGCGCCAAAGGAATCGACATGGACTGCTTGCCTGGGCGCTGGATGGACATTCAGCGGCTCTACCCGCGGCTTATTGGAATTCGCGGGCGCCAGGTCAACCTGGTCGAGGCGGCCGATTGGTGCGGGATTTCAAGCGACAGCCTGCATGCGCACCGGGCGCTTGACGACGCACTGATAACCGCCGAGGTCTTTCGCATGATGGCCGCGGGCGACTGCGGCGCCCAGCGCGAGGTGCTTGACGCCGGGATTCGCCGCGGGCCGGCGGCCGACTGTGCCAGCAGCGTGGCCAGCCGTTGCGGCAATCAGCTTGAGGCCCTTCTCGCCAGCCTCCGCCTATCCGAAGCCGCCGCCGGCGCCGCCTAACGAGAAACGATTTAGAAGGGAGAGAGCGACATGGACGACGATTTCTACGACGAAGACTTTTTGAGCGTTTACCTTGAGCTGCTTGAGGACTACCCCAACGCTGCGAACCTCGCCTCCGAGACCGAGGCGAGGGCACACCAGCCGCTGGTCAAAGACCTTGTTCCCAACGCGGGCACCGTTCTTGAGGGCGCGGACGCCAGGCAGACAGACGAGCAGGGGCTTCCCATCCCCACTCCCTACGAGGGCGAGGCCTTTTCCGTGGAGGATTACCGATCAGGCGAGTACGCCGGGGCTGCCAACCTTGACGAGGCCATTGCCATGCGCGGAGAGAAGGCCTTCTTTAAGATGGTCACTCCCAGGGATTTCGAGCCTCTGCCCGCCGAAGTCGCGCGCCTGGGCATTGCCGAGCTGTGGGCGCAGTCGACTTGGAAGGCTTCTAAAGCGGAGGAGCGCAACGTTGCCGAGGAAGCCAGCGCAAACCTGTCGCCGGGTAATGTGCTAACTCTCGGGCGTATCCCGGCCGAGCTGCCCGACAGTCGGAACTCGTGCGAAATCGAAGACCTGGGATTTGGCTTTTATCACAACGGCGAGCTCCTCCCCTTTACCCCGTACCACGACTACGACCAACGATTATTTATCGATGCGATAAAGACGCTTGGGCATGGCGAGTGGATAGAGTGCGCCGTGCGGTCGGCCACCTGCAACGGTGAAGATGGCGACCCCGACGACGAATTTGGCCTTTGCTGGCGCGTCTATTCCTGCGAGGTCACCGTCTACAAGGTTCGCGAGACGCCTAAGGACAGCTGCGAAAACTAGCGTTTACCTGGTCAAACGCAATTGCCAAAAATTCCAAAAGAAGCCAAAAGTTGCAAAGGAAGCCAAAAGTTGCAAAACTATATGTACTGACACACAGAAAACGGGGAGGTTACGATGGCCAAAAACCCTTTCACACCATCCTTTGGCAGCGTCCCGCCCTTCATGGCCGGCCGCGAGCAGATTCTAAAGGACATTGAAAACGCCTTCGACAACGGCCCTGGTGACCCGAACCTCTCCACCATTTTCACAGGGGCGCGCGGGACGGGTAAAACTGCGCTTCTTACCTACTTGTCCCAGGCCGCACTTGCCCACGGCTGGATTTCGGCAAACGTTTCTTCTATGCCCGGAATGCTCGAAGACATCATTGAACGCGCCGACGAAGCCGCCGCAGAGCTAATTAACCAGCGCGGCGGCGCGAGACTTAAAGGCATCACCATCGGCGGGGTTGGACTGGATTGGGAGTACAAAGACACCGAGAAGGGCAATTGGCGCAGCCGCATGAATGCACTGTTCAAGCAGCTCGAAAAATACGACATTGGACTTCTCATCACAATCGACGAGGTAAACGTCAACAACGAAGAGATGCTGCAGCTGGCCTCTGTGTATCAGCACTTTGTGCGAGAAGGACGCAAGACGGCGCTCCTTATGGCGGGCCTTCCCTACAAGGTATCGGCTCTATTGCGTGACGACTCGGTCTCGTTCCTGCGGCGATCCCAGCAGCACCAGCTCGGCAGAATTCCCGACTACGAAATTGCCGATGCCCTGCTAAAGACCATCGAAGGCAGCGGACGGACGATCGAAGATAACGCGTTGGAAGCGGCCGTGACTTCCATCGACGGTTTCCCATTTATGATGCAGCTTGTTGGCTACCGCATCTGGGATGCCGCAGGCGAAGCAAATGTAATCACAATATCGAATGTTGAAACCGGCTCAAAGCTTGCCAGGCTCGAGATGCGCGACCGCATTTTGGAGACAACGTATCGCGAACTTTCTGAGGGCGACCTTAAATTCCTCACCGCGATGCTTGACGATGCAACCGAGAGCAGAGTCTCTGATCTGGCCAAACGCATGGGGGTGTCAAGCGGATACGTTAGCCAATACAAGCGCCGACTGCTTGACCAGGGCGTGATCGGCGAGAGGGGCCGTGGGCTTGTAGCCTTCGATATCCCGGCATTCAGAGAATTTCTTCTTGAGAAGGCACAGTAGAAACCCAACCTTGAGCAGCAGGCAGAGCGCTCTGGAACATTTTTTACGATAGTTAGGACCAGTATTGGATTTGGCTGAGTAGCCGGGCTTAACCGCCTACAAAACCGCAGGTCGCAGAAAGGCGAAAGCGGCGGCTACTCAGCGAATCGCCAGACTGGTCCTAACTATCGTATTTTTTGATTTCAGGGACCCGAAATTAAGGCTGCGGCGGGATTGGGGGAGGCGTTGCGGCGGCGCTCGCGGACGCGAGGACCGACGCGAGGTCGTTAACGGCCCCGGCCTCGGCCCAGTTGGCCATGCCCTCCTTCCAGACCAACGAATCCGCAGCTAAACTGCCACCGGCTACCATCGTGCGCAGGGCCGCCTTGTCAAACGGGCCCGCAGCAGCGCCGTCAATTGCAACGTAGTACTTAACCACGGGGATCGGCGGCGGGGTCACGGCAGCTGGCGACGCAGCCGGCGCGCCAAACCCCGCACCGCCCATCGCCGAGTCCATCGCCCCAGCGATGTTTCGGCCCACGGCACCGCCAAGGGCCATGCCAGCGGCAAGGCCGGCCATGTCGAGCCCTCCCCCGCCACCGCCAAGGCCCACGGCAGCGGCACCGTTCTCGCCCATATGCCCAAGGGCCTCGGCGCCGGCGATTCCGACGGCTGCCTGCTGCTCAACCTGGAAGGCGGGAAGATTCTGGTTCTGCGTGTTCTTGTGCATTGCGTACTGGCCCTCTTCGCGCTCGATGCGCAGCGACTCCGAGAGATTCTCCATCTGGACGCGTTGCATCTCGTGAATGTTGCGGAGGTTGGCCTCGGTCTGCGCACGGATGGTCGCCTCGGTGACATCCTGCGTCATGGCCTTGAGCTGACGATAACCCAGACTGTCCTTGTCAACATCGATCGCGCTGACGTCAAGCGTGGCGAGCTCGACTCCGTAGGTATTGCGCAGGGTTTCGTTAAGGGCCGTATGCGCGGCTTCCGAAACCACGTCGGTCTGCCCCGCTAGCTGCGGCAACGGAATCTGCTGCTGTGAAGGCAAGGCGCCCACGATGCTCTTGACCTTGCGAGAGACCGCATCGCGAACCTGCAGCCGGAAGTCCTCGGGCGAGAACTCGTCAAGGCGATGGCACTCTATGAAGTTACGGTAGTCGCCAATGTGGAACGTGATGGTGCCGCGGACGGCAACCGGCACGCCAAAGTCCGGGAAGCGCGGGTCGAAGACGTCAAAGTAGCGCACGGCAAAGCGCGACTGGATGACCTTTGCCAGGTTGATGAAGTAGACCTCGGCCTGCCAAGGGGTGCCGCCAGCGTAAGCAAGCGAGACGATGCTCGCAATAACGGGCAGGTTAGAGGTCTCAAGCGTGCCCTGGAAGGGGCCCTCGATGAACTCCTGGACCGAAGGCTGCCCCTTGCGGCGATACACAAAGACCGCCACCGATCCGTCGCGCACCGAGAGCGACGACCCCCAGCGAATAGCGTTCTCTCGCTGAGAAGACCCCTCGGGCCGCCACTTCCAAATGAGGTAGTCCTTCTCGTCACAGCGAATCTCGTCCAT
>CAVEMP010000061.1:0-2157 GCA_963616835.1 uncultured Oscillospiraceae bacterium
GCCTTAGTGGTGGAAAAGGCGCATGTGGGTGAAGGCCATGGCCATGTTGTACTTGTCGGCCGTCTCGATCACGTTGTCGTCGCGCACCGAGCCGCCGGGCTGGGCGATGTAGCTCACGCCCGACTTGTGAGCGCGCTCGACGTTGTCGCCAAACGGGAAGAAGGCGTCGGAGCCCAGGGTCACGCCGGTCTGCGTGGCGATCCAAGCAGCCTTCTCTTCGCGGGTCAGGACCTCGGGCTTCTGGGCAAACCACTTTTGCCACTCGCCCTCGGCCAGGACATCGTCGTGCTCGTCCGAGATATAGACGTCGATGGCGTTATCGCGGTTAGCGCGGCGGATTCCGTCGACAAACTTGAGGCCCAAGACCTTGGGGTGCTGGCGCAAGAACCAGGTGTCGGCCTTGTTGCCGGCCAAACGCGTGCAGTGGACGCGGCTCTGCTGGCCCGCGCCCACGCCGATGGCCTGGCCGTCCTTGACGTAGCACACCGAGTTGGACTGCGTGTACTTCAAGGTGATGAGGCTCACGATCATGTCGCGGCGAGCGGCCTCGGGGATGTCCTTGTTGACGGTCACAATGTCGGTGAGAAGCTCGTCGTTAATCTGGAAGAAGTTGTGGCCCTGCTCAAAGCTGATGCCAAAGACGTCCTTAGTCTCGGTAGCCGGGCAGACGTAATCCGGGTCGATCTGTACAACGTTGTACTTGCCGCCCTTCTTGGCAGAGAGGATCGCCAGAGCCTCAGGCGTGTAGCCGGGTGCGATGATGCCGTCCGAAACCTCGTGCTTAATGTAGAGGGCGGTGCGCTCGTCGCAGACGTCAGAAAGCGCGGCCCAGTCGCCGTAGGAGCTCATGCGATCGGCGCCGCGGGCACGAATGTAGGCGCAGGCGATCGGGGAAAGCTCGCCCTCGTCGTCAACGAAGTAGATCTGCTTATCGACATCGGAGAGGGGCAGGCCCACGGCGGCACCGGCCGGCGAAACGTGCTTGAAGGACGCGGCGGCGGGCAGGCCGGTCGCCTCCTTAAGCTCGCGCACAAGCTGCCAAGAGTTGAGGGCGTCCAGGAAGTTGATGTAGCCAGGCTTGCCAGCCAGGACAGTAACGGGCAGGTCACGGCCGTCCTTCATGTAGATACGGGAGGGCTTCTGGTTGGGGTTGCAGCCGTACTTAAGCTCGAGCTCGGATGCCATTGGTTTCTCCTTTGATGTTTAGGGGTGGGGCGGGGTGTCTCCGCGGGCGAGAAGAGCGCGGTCGCGCTAGTCGCCCAGGTTCTTGTTGTAGATCTTGACCTGGCTGCCAACCTTGGCGTAGAGGGAGACCTTGTTGTCGGGGTTCAAGGCCGCCCAAATCTCATCGGGGGCGGGCAGGCTGACCTCGATGGGCTCGCCGGCAAAGGTGGGCAGCGGGTTGCCGTCGCCCTGGTAGGTCGAGATGAAGTAGCCCACGCCCTCGTCGGCGGCCTCGTAGGCAAAGAACTCGCGCAGGCAGCGGCCGTTGGCCTGGTGCTTCAAAATCGAAATCTCGAACGAGCCGTCCTCGTTGATAACCGAGCTAATGCGCGGGGTGAAGTTGGGGGCGTCAGGCTCGAACTCGCGGGCCATGCAGCCATCGCGAAAGCTGCCGGCGTCGACGATCGTATCGGTCTGGTCGCCGTTGGTCACCACGAGCTTCTCGCCCATGGTGCGAACCGGGTGGTAGATGATCAAACTGGGGTCCTCAAGCAGCTCGGGCTTGTGGGCCTCGGTGCGAATGCCGTCGGGGCACTCGACAAAGACGCGGTTGCGGCTGTTGGTGCTGCGACCCATGATCCAGTAGTAGACGGTGTCCTTGCCCACCACAATGCCGCGGCCGGGGTAGGGGTTGTTGGAGAGAAGCTCGATCAAGTCCTGCATTGGCACATCCCTTCAAGTAAGGAACCGCGCGCCACGCAGACGGCCGCCAAAAAAGAAGGCAAGCCAGCCCCTGCGCAGAGAACGGCTTGCCCAGACGGTCGGCACTAAGTATGTTTGCGCTGCTCCCCCGCGGTTGCCCGCGATTATCCGTCAGTCACAACGCGCTTCTCAGTTTATCAGGCGCCGAATTTAGATTCCGCGACTCCCCAGAACATCCTTTACTTGTTCATCTGGGGCGCTTCCAAATAAAAAATACGATATTGGGAAGCC
>CAVEMP010000062.1:0-3916 GCA_963616835.1 uncultured Oscillospiraceae bacterium
TTGTGACCACCAGCGGCATTTACGACCCCAAGGTCGTCGAGTTTGCTGTCGCGGAAATCGGCATCAACCACGTCATGTTTGGCACCGATTACCCCTTCGAGAACTTTACGGCCGCCGTCGACTTTGTGCGCAACCTGCCCCTAAGCGACGAGGACAAGACCAAGATCTTCTTTGGTAACGCCGAGAAGTACATTTTGAAGGTGTAGCCAGCGGGCACACGAACAGGAGGAGCTTCTCGGGCGGCCTAGCCAGCCCCAGCGCCAGCTAGGCCCCGATGGCGACTACGCGATCGCAAATCTTGAGGGCGGCGGGGCGGTGGGTCACGATGACCACGGTCTTGCCCAGGGCGCGCAGGCGGGCGAGCATCTCTTTCTCGGTCGCCTCGTCCAAGGCCGAGGTGCACTCGTCAAGAAGCAGCACGGGGGCGCCAGAATAAACCGCGCGGGCCACGGCCAGGCGCTGCATCTGGCCCTGGGAAAGGCCCAAGCCCTTCTCGCCAAGTTGTGTATC
The DNA here is from genome assembly GCA_963616835.1 of uncultured Oscillospiraceae bacterium. Lineage (GTDB taxonomy): Bacteria > Actinomycetota > Coriobacteriia > Coriobacteriales > Atopobiaceae > Paratractidigestivibacter. The sequence continues at coordinate 511 of CAVEMP010000062.1, forward strand.
AAAGCTATGCGGCAAGGCGGCAATAAAGTCATCGGCGCAGGCAGCGCGGCAAGCAGAGGCGAGAAGGGCCTCGTCTGGCCGCTCCCCCACCTTCGCAGCCAGGCAAACGGCGTCGCGCACGCTGCCGCTCATGAGCATGTTGCCCTGTGGCACGTAGGCAAAAGTGCCGGGCGCAAGCTGGGCCGCAGCAATGGCCTTTCCATTGGAGAAGAGCACGTCAACGCGTCCTTCGCGCGGCTCTTCCATGCCCAGCGCCAGCATGAGCGCCGTCGACTTTCCAATGCCGGAAGGGCCGGTCACGGCCACAAACTCGCCGGCGGCCACCTGGGCCGAGAAGTCCCGCAGCACGTCGCCGCCGTCTGCGTAGGCAAACCGCACGCCGTCAAAGCGCAAAGACGCAAAGCGCGCACCGGACGCCGGGGCTTCGAAGGCAGGGCTTGCCGGCTCGACCGCCCTAAGACGCTCGCAGCTGGCCCAGAGCGCGGCCGACTGCGGCAAAAGCCCCGACAAGCTCGCAAACGGCGCGCGTACCTGGCTCACCAGCTGCACCAAGGCCATCAAGGTGCCATAGCTCACGGCACCAGTGAGGATTCCCCAGCAGCCGTAGCCAAATCCCGCCAGGTAGCTCATCTGCATGGCCAAGTTGAACACGGTACCGCTCAGCGCCTTGCCGGCCGCGCGACTCTGACAGGCACCCAGGTGATCGTCCATAAGAGCCCGCAGGCCCTCCACGGCGCGGTCTTGCGCGGCAAAGGAACGCACGACAACCAGGCTCTCCAGCACCTCCTGCAAGCGCGAGCGCATGGAGGCCTCGGTGGCCTGGGCCTTCTGGTGCCGCCGCTTAAGCCAGCGGCGGATGACAAGAGAGGCGCCCACGCACACGGCGCCCGCAACGATAAAGAACGCTGCCAGCACAGGCGCAACGGCAAACATCAAGGCCAGGGCGGCAACCGCGCGAACAAGCATGGACGCCGCCTGAGGCACGATCGAGACCACGGCACCCGCCACGGCCGTGACGTCCGAGGTCAAGACGCTTGCAATATCGCCGCTGGCCCGGCCGTGGGGCAGACGGCCAGCGCGAACGATTGCCTGGACAGCGTGGTCGCGCAGGGCGTTCTCTATCTTGGCCTGCACGGACTCGGTAAGGTACTTTGACAGCGCCGAGAAGGCCACAGAGGCAAGAAGCGCCGCTGCGAAAGCAGCCAGGCCCGTCCAAAACGCAGGTGCGTTCCCGGCCACGGCGGCGTCGATTGTGCGCTGCATGAGCAGGGCATACGCGACCGCGATCAGCGCAGTGACGCAACGCGAGGCCGTAAGGAGCCAAAGACCCCGCAGGTTCTTGCCGCAAACGGCCCGCACCCAGGCAAACGACCTCACTGCGCGAGCACCCGCCTTTTAAGGCTGCCCGCAGCGGCGCGGACGCGCCTGATAACCCGGCGAACCGGAAGCACCAAATGCCAGGCGTGCGCATACGCCAGCCATGCGCACGAGCGCGGATTGCAGTGCTTCTCGCCGCGCCAGAACTCATCAAGCACACCGATGACCTGCGCTTTGTTTACTTGTTCGTACTCGATACAGTTGTCGCCAATAATGAGGTAGCCGTCCTTCTGCACGTCGATCACGCGGTGCAGAACATAGGCGCTGCCACGGCGATAGAGCGCGACGTCAAAGGGGCGTAGGCGGCCGCGCGGTGGGCGGATAACGATGGTGTCGCGGCGATTGCGCAGCATGGGCCACATGCTCACGCCGGCCGTGGTAGAGACCCACACGCCGTCGCGCGCCAGGATGTCCTCGATGTGCGGGGTGCCAAGGCGAGACATGCTATTCTACCTGCACGTCATTGTCAGGGGCGGCCGAGGCCAGGCCGCCGCCGGGGGTGACGGGCGCTGCCGGGTTGCTGGGGTTCGCGCTGTTGTTACCAGCGTCGCCCCTGGAGGCGCCGCCGGTATTGGCCGGCTCACCAGACTCCGCATCGACGTCGTTGTCGATTGGCAGGGGCTCCGTCGAGGAATAACCCCAGGTCGAAGGCCCTGTTCCCGAGTCTGTCGCCGCCACGGATTCACCGCTCGCTGCGCCGCCGTTAAAGGCTGCGTCGCTATTGGCGGTCACCGCGCCTTGAGCAGTGGGTTTCTCGGCAGTGTCAGAGGTATCTGCGGCACCCGCGGCGTCCGCAGCTTTTGCACCCGCAGCCACCTGCGCGTTCTTCTCGCCGCCTGCATCGCCCGCAGACCCGCCGGCCAAGACGACGGCAGCCACAATCACGGCAACCACAACGACGCCCGCAGCAACCGCCGCCCAGATTACACGGCACCGCCGAGCGCGATCGCCGGCCGCTTGCGTAAAATGCCTGCCCGTCATTGCTTCCCATCTTTCTTGGCAAGGACGCCAAGCTCTGTCCTTACGCGGTCCCTATTTGTCAACGGCTTAACTATCAGGCGATACGCGTAGACGCCCGGAAGAAGCCAGGGCGCCTTCTTGAGCACGGGATATCCCTGCTCAAGTGCCTTGCGCGCCGGAAAAGCACGCCGCAGCAGGTAGCGGGCACGCGAGCCCTTCTCGCCATGTTTAGCAACATCGCGCGCCAGACTGTTGCGCACGCTATTGGCGATTGTACCGTAGGTACCGCTGCCTAGCATATAGGCCAGCATCTGGGCTTCGTTTGCGAGAAGGGCCTGGGGGTTGCCCGCCAGCACGCGGCCGCAGGCGTCATTGCCCACCACGTTGTTCGCAACACAGCGCAGGTCACGCTCGAAGTCGAGCATGCCAAGCTTGGCCAGCTCGGCGTCCAGGTAGGCGCGGTCCATCGCGGCGGCGTGCGCCTGCAGCAGCACCCACTCATCGGCAATGCCGCGCACGCCGTGGCCGGAGTGGGAGAAGTGCTTGAACATGTGCGCAATGTGGAACAGGTAGGCGTCCTCTCGAGTGAAGGCGTACGAGAGGCCCGGCGCCGCGGTATCCCTAACGGCACGAGCCCAGGGGTCGCAGTAGTACTCCCGCCAGTCGACCTCGGGGTTTGCCAGGGCGCGGTGCATCTCGAAGTTGAGGAACGGGGCCTTTTGGTAGACATCGTGGCTGCCTGTGTCAAAGTACGCAGCCTCAAAGCCGGCGGCTTCCATAATGCGCCGCAGGTCACGGGCATCGTCGTGCGTCGCCGCGACCACCGAGCCATCTGCGGCCGCGCGGCCAAACAAGATGTCGTTGTCGCACATCCAGCGCATCTCGGGCCGCGGGTACTGGTAAGAAGTGACGATGCCCTTGAGCGGCAGGTGGGCTAGCCCGGCTGCGTCCATGGCGCAGAAGATCGCCTCGCGCTCCATGTCAAAGACGGCGTGGCGCATAAGGTTGCGATCAACCTCCGCCTGCCAGCGGCGGCGTTCGGCGGCGCTGGCGCCCGGCGCCTTAGCAA
>CAVEMP010000063.1:0-13146 GCA_963616835.1 uncultured Oscillospiraceae bacterium
GCATGTGTTAGGCGCGCCGCCAGCGTTCATCCTGAGCCAGGATCGAACTCTCCGTTCAAATTTCCAGGCACGTTGTGCCCTTCAATCAAGTTGAATGGGATGTCCTCCCGACTTTAAGACCACGCTCACGAATTTTGGATTCATGTGATAAAGAAATCGACTTGGGAGGGAATAGCTTCCCTCGCTCATCGAAGACTTCGCTTGTCTGTCTTGTCCGATCTTCTCGATCGCGGTATCCGGTTCTCAAGGTCCGTCGCGCCCGGCCTGAGCAGGTGATTCGCTCATCTGCGCCGCCGTTGCGCAAGGAGTTAATTTACGCTCCTCCCCCGCCCGGCGCAAGGGTCGGTTTTGGATTCACATTTCCTACATAACTAAGCGTAGCCATCTACCACTTACGCCAGCACAAGCGCTACTCGCCGACGATTGCTTTTAGGCCGCCGACCATGGTCTCATGCGCCTCCTGGCGGGCGGCCTCGAAGAACCCGGGCGTGAGCAATCGGTACGCAGGCTCCCCCTTTACATGGCGGCGCCGGTTGTCGCCGACGACCTTCCCGCACACGGATATGGCCGCCAGGACGTCTCGGCCGCCCACTTGGTACATGGGGAAACGGGCGCACTGGGCAAAGAGAGACTCGTTGGGCACGGGCACCATCGATATGTCGAGGGTGCGGCCAAAGAGGGCGAAGTCGGACTGCTTCTTAATGCGAGCCTGCTCCCCTGCCCTCATGTGGACCTTCTCCAAAAACGCGCGGGTATGGGTGTTGTAGACGCAGTCGCAGACCAGGTGGCACCAAGCGCCGCGCACGACGTCGGTCACGCAAGAGGCTCCGTAGCCCTGGGGATTCTTGACGTAGAAGTCCCAAAACTCCTGGTAGCGCGGCAAGGGGATGTGGTCGCGGTACGTTAGATGGGTGAGCTTGTAGTCGATCCTAAAGCTGGGGTTCTTGACCATATAGCCTACGTAGACATCGGGCAAGACGTTGCCAAACAAAAAGGCGTTTGTGTCTTTGATGCCCAGGGCCTGGGCCCCTTCCTCGCGAAGAAGGCGCTCGACGTGGGCGGTGTGGATGTTCCAGCTTGGCATGTTGTCCCTCTCATATACGTAACGGGATCATTGTTGCGCAAAATGCGGCCGAGCCCCAATGGACCCAGCCGCATTTAACGCGAGCGAGAAAAGGCGATTAGCCGCGGACCTCTCCGCCGGTGGCGCGAAGGACCTTGTTCACGAGCTTCTCGTGGGCCTTCTCGACCTCCTCGGAGGTAAGGGTGCGGTCGGCGGCGCGGTAGGTAAGCGAGAAGGCCATGGACTTCTTGCCCTTACCCACACGCACGGGGTCGCGGTAGACGTCGAAGAGGCGGACATCGGAGAGGAGCTTGCCGCCGGCGCTGGAAATGCGCTGGACGAGGCTCTCGTAGGTGACCTCCTCGTCGACGACGATGGCCAGGTCGTGGGTCACGCCGGGAAGCGTGGGCACGTCGACGTAAGGCATCTGGTTCTTGGCAAGGCGCAGCAGGTGCTCGACCGAGAGCTCAAAGGCAACGACGGGCACATCGACGCCCACCTTCTGCAGGCTCGCGGGGTGGATGTTGCCCACCCAGCCAATGACCTCGCCCTGAGAGAGGACCTCGGCGGCGCGGCCGGGCTGCAGCCACGGGTACTTCTCGGGCTCGGCCACCTTGAAGCGGACCTTGGTGAGGCGCAGGGCGCTGAGAAGGGCCTCGACGGCGCCCTTGGCGTCGAAGAAGTCGTAATCGGCGTGCTTGAGGTTCCAGGCATCGTCGGCGCGCTTACCAGCCAAAACGCCCGCAACAAAGGTAGGCTCGTCGGGCTGAGAGCTGCTCTCGTGGCCGTAGAAGACGCGGCCGATCTCGTAGAGGGCGACGTTGGGGACGCCGTGGTCGAGGTTATAGGCCACCGAGCGCACAAGGCCAGGCAGCATCGAGCGGCGCATCTCGGACTGGTCGGCGACCAGCGGGTTGATGATCTTAACGGGAATGCCGCGGCCCTCGTCGGTGATGCCAAGCTTTACCAGGTCAGAGGGGTCGGCGAAGCAGTAAGTGCTGGTCTCGGAAAGACCGCAGGCGCGAAGGGTCTGGCCGATCAAGCGCACGCGGCGCTGCTCGACGGTGAGGCCACCGGCGTGGTTTTTGGCCGCGGGCAGTGTGGGCTCGATATCGCCCTCGCCCCACAGGCGGCAGATCTCCTCGATAAGGTCGCACTCGCGGGTGAGGTCGGGACGGTTGGTAGGGGCGGTCACGGTAAGGTGGCCTTCCTCGCCGTCCTTAACGTCGCAACCCAGGCGGGTCAGGCGGCTGACCATGAAGTCCTGGGGGATGTCGGCGCCGCACAGCATGCGGGCGCGGGCGGGGCGCAGGTCGACAACGGGGGCCGCAACCTGGACGGGATAGACGTCAACGGTGCCAGGGCAGACCTCGGCGCCGCAGCACTCCTCAAAGAGGGCGGCCGCAATCTGGGCCACGTTGGCGCAGTTGGAGCCGTCCACTTGGCGCTCGTAGCGGATGGAGGCCTCGCTCATGAGGTCGAGGTTTCGGCTGGTACGCGAGACGTGGCCGCTCGAGAAGGTGGCGGACTCGAGAAGGACGTCGACGGTGTTCTCGTCGATCTCGGAGTTCATGCCGCCCATGACGCCGGCCAGGGCCACGGCGGTCTTGCCGTCGTCGGTGATGACGGCCATGTCGGGAGTAAGGGTGCGCTCGACGCCGTCCAGGGTCTCGAGCTTCTCGCCCTGCGCAGCGGCACGCACCACGATGTGGCGGCGACCGTCGCGCTCGGTCAGTTTGCCCAGGTCAAAGGCGTGCAGAGGCTGGCCGGTGAGGAACATGACGTAGTTGGTGACGTCGACCACGTTGTTGATGGGACGGCTGCCGGCAGCGATGACGCGGCGGGCCAGCCACTCGGGAGACGGGCCGATCTTGACGTTGCGCACCACGCGGGCGCAGTAGCGCTGGCACAGCTCGGGGTCGTCGATGGTGACGTCCACCAGGTCGTGGGCATCGGGGCCCTGCTCGCACTTGACCTTGGGCAGCTCGATGTGGGTGTCCTCGTCAAGAATGGCAGAAACCTCGACGGCCATGCCGGTCATGGACAGGCAGTCGGGGCGGTTGGGGGTGATCTCGCAATCAATCACGGTATCGGACATGCCCATGTAGTCGGTAAAGTCCATGCCCACAGGGGCGTCCTCGGGCAAAATCATGATGCCGGAGTGGTCGCCGCCCAGGCCCAGCTCGCGCTCGGAGCAGTTCATGCCGCGAGACTCGACGCCGCGCAGCTTAGACTTCTTGATCTTGACATCGCCGGGAAGCACGGCGCCGATCATGGCCGTGACAATGTGGTCGCCGGCGTTGAAGTTCTGGGCACCGCAGACGATCTGCAGGGGCTCGGGGTTGCCGTTGGCGTCGACGTTCTTCTCGCCAACATCAACCTTGCAGACAAACATGTGGTCAGAGTCGGGGTGCGGGGTCTTCTCCAAAACCTTGGCGGTCACCACGTGGTCGAGGTTTGCGCCCACGCGCTCGACGCCCTCGACCTCGGTGCCGGTGCGAACGAACTCGTCGACAAGCTGGGAGGGATTCTCGGGCACGTCGACCATGGTCTTGAGCCACTCATATGAAACGCGCATTCAAGCGCTCCTTTCTTAACTTAACTACCTAAAGCGAGAAGTTCTTTTCGATTAGAACTGCTTCAGTACAAAACGTAGGCTTTTCCAGGTGCCCCAGATAGGGGCGACAAGCCCGACGAAGCGTGCTTAGCACGTGAGGAGGGTTGGAGTCCCTAGATGGGGTGCCTGGGAAAGCTAGAACTGTTTTAAGAAGCGCATGTCGCCGGTCATGAGCATGCGAAGATCCGGGAGATCGTAGCGCAATGCCGCCACGCGCTCGACGCCGATGCCAAAGGCAAAGCCGGTGTACTTCTCGGGGTCGATGCCGCAGTTGACAAAGACGTTGGGGTCGACCATGCCGCAGCCCAAGATCTCGAGCCAGCCGGTGTTCTTGCAGAAGCGGCAACCCTGGCCGTGGCAGACGCCGCACGAAACGTCGACCTCGCAGGAAGGCTCGGTGAAGGGGAAGAAGTGCGGGCGGTAGCGGGTGGCGCGGTCCTTGCCAAAGATCTCGCGGGTGAAGTAGTCAAGCGTGCCCTTAAGATCGCCAAAGGTGATGCCCTCGTCGACAACCAGGCCCTCTACCTGCGTGAACTGGGGCAGGTGGTTGGCGTCGGCGGTGTCGGGACGAAAAACGGTGCCCGGGCAGATCATGTAGATCGGGGGCTCCTTGGCCTCCATGACGTGGGCCTGGACGCCGGAGGTCTGGGTGCGCAGAAGCACGTCGGACTCACCCTGGACGTGAACCTCCTTGCCCTCGGGCTGGTTGTCCACCACGTAGAAGGTGTCCTTGGCCGAGCGGCTGGGGTGGTCCTCGGGAGCGTTAAGCGCGGTGAAGTTGTAGTAGGTCGTCTCGATGTAGGGGCCGTCCTCGACGGTGTAGCCCAGGCCGCAGAAGATGTCCTCGATCTCTTCGCGGATCTGCGAAATGAGGTGCTGGGTGCCCAGGGACAGCTGGCGGCCCGGCAAGGTGACGTCGGCGGCGTCGGCCTCCATGCGCTTGGCCATGATGGCGCGGCCCAGCTCTTCTTTGCGGGCCTTGATTGCCATGTCGACGTTGGCGCGCACGGTGTTGGCAAGCGCACCCATGGCCGGGCGCTCCTCGGGCGGAACCTTGCCCATGGTGTGCATGATCGCGGTCAGGCTACCCTTGCGGCCCAACACGCCAACGCGCAGGTTCTCGAGGGCATCCATGCTCTCTGCCTTTGCAAGGCCCTCCTGGACTTGAGCCTCAATAGCCTTGAGCTCATCGGACATCGACATTGCGTTTCCCCTTTCAAAACAAAAAGCCGTCCCGGACAAAAGTCCAAGGACGGCAATGATTACCGCGGTACCACCTTGATTGACGCAGGTGTTTTCTCTCACGAGCGCCCACTCGTTTGCCCCGTGCCGTGGGGCGTACGGCTTCCCTACTAAGACGCGCTTCTCGGCGCATCCGTTAAGGTCGCGGCTGGTGGAGTGAACTTCGGGCGTCAGCCTTGGAGGAACCTCTCAGCCGGTGGGCTCCCTCTCTTATCCGCTGGCGACGCGACGGCCCGAACCTCTCCGTCATTGCCTAGTGGGACATCATAGCACAAGGCGAGAAGGGCGCGCTAGCGAGCCGTGATTCCCCTTAAGACGCGCTCTGGCCTGCGGCGACGCGGGTCTGCTCGGCGAATGAGGCGGGTGAGGACCGTCGAGAAGACCAAGATGACCACAAAGTAGACGATGGCTACGCTGATCAGCGGGAAGAACGCGTCGAAGGTGCGGCTGCGTATGATGTCCGAGACCTTGGTGAGATCGGTGATGGCCACGTAGCCCACGACCGAGGTCGCCTTGATCAGGGCCGTGAGCTGGCCCGCGTAGAGCTTGCCGATGCACTGGAAGGCCTGCGGCAAGACCACCTGGCGATAAATCTGCGGCAACGAGAAGCCCATGGACTCGGCGGCCTCTATCTCGCCGCGCGAGACGGCGTCGATACCGGTCACAAAGATGCTAGACAAAGGCGCCGCCGACTCGAGCCCAAAGCAGACGACGGCCACCATCGCGGCCGGAATGCCCACGTTGGCAAAGATGATGTAGTACAAGATCATGAGCCATACCAGCACCGGGATGCCCGTGACAACGTCGCAGTAGGCGTTGGCCGCGGCCGCCAGCGCCTGCTTGCCGCTGCGCTTCATGTAACAGAGAAGACCGCCGCCCACGGTACCCAGGGCAAACGAGCCCACGGCGATACCCACGGTGACGAGAAGGCCCTCGAGCACCATGGCCCAGCGCTTCTCGGCTATGAAAGTACTTGTGAAGCCCGCGGCAAAGGCATCAAAAATCGAATCGTTTGCATCTGCGTCGACCGTGGTCATGGCCACCCAATCAAGCGAGTAGACCGTGTTGGTGAAGTCGATCGACTTGGCGCGCTCGGGGGTGTTGACCATGTAGATGCCCGCATTGATGGTGCCCGCCGAGAGGGCCGCCAGCTTGGCCGTGAAGTTCATGTCCTGGAACTCCACGCGCATGCCTATCTCGTAGGCGGCGCGCATGATTATCTCGGCGTCGGTGCCGGCGGCATGGCCCTCGTAGAGAAACGAGCTGGGCTCGTCGGTTGGCGAGTAGCCCACGGTAAGGACCTCGCCGTCCTCGCACACCGGGATATCGCTCATGTCGTAGTTGCCGTCCTCGCACCATTTCTTGCGCACGGCGTCGATGGTGCCGTCTTGCTGCAGCTTGGCGATGGCGTCGTTGAGCTTCTCGCGTAACTCGTCTTGGCCCTTGCCCATGCCAATCGAGACGTCGCAGCCGTAAAGCGCAGGCTTGACGTAGGTGAGGTTGGCGTTCTTGCGCATGTAGAGCAAGGCGATGGGCTCGGGCGCGGTAGCGTAGTCAAGCTTGCCCGCGCTCAAGGCCATGATGGTGTCGGCAATGCTTTGGTAGGACTGGGAATCGGCATCGGGGTAGGCTTTGGCGACCTCGGCCTCGGAGGTGACGCCCAGCTGCACGCCGATCTTGGCATGGGCAAGCTTTTGATCTCTCTCGTCCTGCGTCCACGTGATCACGCGGTCAGCCAGACTCTGGGCGCGTGCGGGCGCCGGGGAAAGCGCAAGGCCAAAGACGACGGCTAGCAGGATAAATACGGCGAGAGATGCGCCTTTGGCCTTGTGCATGGAAACCCCTTTTCGTTACTCGGCAGCGCCGCCCTCCCGGCGAGCCACCTCGTCGATAAGGATAGCATCGCCGTGTTTGGCGCCCGCAAGAGAGGCCGCCATGAAGACGCCCATCACCGCGATGTAGGCAAAGAGCATCGTGGGCGCGACATCCATGACCACGCCCGAGAGGATCGGGGTGATGACCTGGGCGGCCATGCTCACCGTGTAGTAATAGCCCGAGTAGCGGCCCACCGACTGCGAGCTGCAGCACTCCAAGATCATGGTGTAGACGCACAGGTCGACGCCGCCCAGCGCGACGCCCATGGCAAGAAAGACCAGGTAGAGCAGGGGGCTAAAGCCAGGGGTGAGCCAGATAATAACCGGGCAGACCGTCATAATGGCAGCGGTGAGCAGGGCCACCTTCTTGCGGCCGATCTTCAAAGACAGATTTGCCAGGGGCACGTAGCTTGCCAGCGCGCCCACGATGGTCACGATGTTGATGATCGCGTACGAGCCGCCGGCCATGCCAAAGAACAGATCGGCGTAGCGGCTGATGTTGGTGGTCATGGCGTTGTAGCTCATGTAGTAGAAGAACGTGGCCGAAAGAAGAAGCGCGATCGAGACGCGCAGGGACTTGTCGGCCACGCGCTCCTTGCCGCCGGCCTCGGGCGAGTCGTCCTTGTCGATCTCGTCCTCGTCGATGCCCATGGCAAGGGACTTCTCGCGCATCTTCTGGACAAGCTCGGGCTCGCGCACAAACGCGCCGTAGACCACGGCCGAGACCAGGATAAAGACCGACTGCAGGGCAAAAAGCGGCAGGTAATCAGGGTGCTCGACGTTGGGAACCATGACCGAGATGGCCACCAGCATAAGGCCTGTGCCCGCGTATCCCACGATCTTCTCGATGGAATCTGCCTTAGTGCGCAGGGGACGCGGCGTGATATCGGCGATGACGGCCACCGTCATGGTGCGGTAGGCGCAGATGGCCAGCAGCGTGAGGATGATCGCCGCGATCAAAAGCGGCAAGCTGCCCATGTTGTTAGCCAGCGCGATAAGCGGCACCGAGAGAACCGCCACAGCAGAGCCGCCCAGGATAAACGGGGTGCGGCGGCCGAGCTTAGAGGTGCAGCGATCCGACAAGATGCCAAAGAGGGGCAGCAAGAAGAGGCCGAAGACGTTGTCGATCGCCATGATGGCGCCGGTCATCGAGTTGGAAAGGCCAAAGGTGCCGGTGAGCATCTTGGGGACGATGCCGTCGTAGACCTGCCAAAAGCTGATCATGCCCATGAACGGCAGGGCGGCTAAGGCCACGGCCTTGTTGTCTAGCTTGGCCGCCTTTTTGATGTCGGGGTTGGCCATGGTTTTCTCCTTACGTGGTGATGTGCCCGGGCGAATGTCCGCGCGCCCGGGCCATGCGGTTTGCTACTCCCCCAGCGTCTGGACGTGGGAAAGGTTGGCGAGAAACGCGACGTAGAACTCGATACCGCGCTTGTAGACGTCCACGCCAATGCGCTCGTTGGCGGCGTGGAGGAGCTTGCGGGCCTCGGCCGAGTAGACAAAGCCGCAGAAGCGGTAGACGCGCTCGCAGATGGCATTGAACTCGCGCGAATCGGTGCAGGAGTTCTGCACGTAGGGGGCAAAGCCCACCTCGGGGTAGACGCCGGTGACGCAGCGGTGGATGTAGTCGAAGGCGGCGTCGTTTTGGTAAGGGCTTATAGGCGCGGGTTCGCTATAGGGAATCGTCTCGTTGATCTCGACCGTCACGTGGTCGGGCGAGATACCCGAGGCGCGGCAGACCTCGCTCGCGCGGCGGCGCACACGGGCCATGGCGTCGTCGATCGTCTCGAAGGGGGCGATGCGCACGTTAAAGTTGGCCGTGGCGACGGGCGGCAGCACGTTGTGGGCCGTGGAGCCCTGCATCTGCGTCAAGGCGTAGGTGGTGCGAAGCATCGCGGCGGTCTCGGGGCTAGCGGCCATGATCTTGGCCACGGCCGGACGCGTGAGCCACAAGTTGCCAAAGACGGCGCGGTAAAGGTCGGAGCTGCGGGCGCCAAGCTCTAAGAGCGTGGCCTCGACGGCAGGTGTGAGCTGCGGCTTTCCGGGATTTGCCGAGATATGCTCGCACACGCGGCACAGCAGGCGGCAGGCGTCGTTGGCCGCAGGGGTCGAGGCATGGCCGCCATCTGAACGGGCGGTCACGGTGAGGTCGACGTGGCCCTTCTCGCATACGCCCACCATGGCGGCGGGGACCTCGACGCCCAAGGGAGCATCGGCCGCGATGGCGCCGCCCTCGTCCAGAACCATGTAGGGGTGGATGTCATGGTCGCGCAGCCACTCGACGGCGTGACGGCAAGTGGGGGCGGCGATCTCCTCGCCGTCGGACGAGAAGTACCAGACGTCGCGCGGGGGCACATAACCCTGCTTGACCAGGTGCTCGGCCGCCTCGAAGAAGGCGCCCACGATGCACTTGGTGTCCAGCGTGCCGCGGGCCCAGATCTCTCCGTCGTAGATGCCGGCCTCAAAGGGGTCGTGCTCCCAATCCTGGCCGTCGACGGGCACCACGTCTTGATGGGCCATCATGACCACGGGGTCAAGTGAGGCATTGGCACCCGGCCAGCGCAGCAGGATGCCAAAGTCGTCGATAATGTTGAGCTCGGCTACCTCGAAGAAGCGGGGGTACAGGCGGCGCAACGTGGGCACCCACTGCTTAAAGGGCTCGTCATCGCGCTGGCTTAGGTCCTCACGCGAGACGGTTTGCACGCGCAACAGCTCCTGAAAGCGCTCGACGGCGTCGTCGCCCGCCTTGTAGCCGGCGGCGTCAAGCGGCGTGCCCTGGGCCACCGAGGCTCCCTGCGGTACTTCTTCGATAGACATGAAAGGCTCCTCTCGACGACTGATTGGTTGAGAGGAGCATAGGCTTTTAGCTGGTAGGCGCGGTGCCGGGCGGCCAGAAGCGATACCGATTGTTCATGGAGGGCGGCGAGAAGGACGCTGGGGCGGGCAGGTGCCGCTGCTGGGCGCCGCTGGCGACCCACGGCCGCAAGCCCCTACGACCGCACGTGCGAGATGCGGTAGCGAAATTGCTCGGAGCGCGCGACCGAGTGGGTGTACTCGACCACGCCGTTCTTCTCGCCATAGGTCGTGCGCGCAAGGCGAAGGACCGGCGAGCCCTCTTGGATCACCAGGACCTCGGACTCGTCTGCCGTGGCGGTACCGGCATAGAGCTCCTCCTCGGCCACGCGGATCCCCTTGTGATATTCGCGCTCCATGATGTCTGACAAGGGGCGCAACAAGATGTCCTCGGCCGTGAGCGAGGCAAACTCGTCTGCAGGCAGGTAGGTGAGCTCGAGCATGGTGGGCACCTCGTCAACCAGGCGCAGGCGGCGAAAGCGGTAAACGTTGTCGCCGGGGCGCAGGTCCATCTGGTAGGCCACGGGCGCAGGCGCGGGGATGATGCCAAACTCAAGGAGCTTGGTCTTGGGGTTGTGGCCCAGGCTGCGGGTCTGCTCGGTGAAGCTGTAGAGGCCCAGCGGGTTTACCATCTCGCGCGAGATGCCCGAGACAAACGTGCCCTTGCCGTGGCGGCGGTTGATGAGGCCCTGGGTCTCGAGCTCCTTCAAGGCCAGGCGGACCGTGGTGCGCGACAGGCCGTAGCTCTCGGAAAGCTCGCGCTCGGACGGAAGAAGGTCGCCGGGCGCCAAGGTCGAGATTTTCTCGCGGAGAAGGTCGACGAGCTGGTTGTACAGCGGCTTTTTTCTTGAAGCGCCGTCCATCGAGGACCTCCTTCGCGCTAGCTGGCTTGATGCGGGCAAAACGGGCGAACAACAAACGCAGGATGGACCCTTCCTCCCCGAGGGGCCCATCCTGTGTGCGAGGGTTAAATATACCCAACGCGGCGCCGACGGCCAATGCCAAACCGGTGCCGCGACCTATTTTACTTGCTAAACGGCCAGTCGCCTGCGACCAGGGACTCAATGCAGGCGGCCACGGAATCCTCTTCGACGGGGCCAATATGCCAGCGAGCGGCGTCGGCGGCCTCTTGCATGGCGCCCGCCACGGCAACGCTGTTGGTCACGGCGTTGAAGAGCGGCAGGTCGTTGCCGCCGTCGCCAAAGACCACGACCTCATCGTCGGCCAGGCCCAGGTAGTCACGCAGCCAGGTGAGGGCGCTGCCCTTGTTCCAGCCCTTGGGGGTGATGTTAGAGAACATGGGCTGGGGCACGTCGAAGTCAAGCTCGGGGACCTCGCGGGAAAGCATGTCGACCCAGCGGCGGGTCTCGTCCAGGTCTCCTACCAGGAAGGCATTGGCCTTGGGCACAGGTTTGTCGGTGATCTGGGTGGTGAGCATGCCGCCTTCTGCGTAGGCGGGGAAGGCGATGGCCAGGTCATCGACCGAGCCGCAGACCAGGTGAGGCTCGCCGTTCTCGTAGATCATGAGGCCCGAGCGGGGGACGTCGGCCAGGACGTCAGCCACGTGGCGCAGGTAGTCGGGGTCCAGGCCCTTCTCCAAAACCGGCTGGCCCTGGTGGTAGACCTGCATGCCGTTGGTGGCAATGGCCGTCTGGTAGCAGGCGTCGTCATCGTCAAAGAAGCGGCCAAGCCACGAGTAAAAACGGCCGCTGGCCGGGCCAATAGCCAGGCCAGCGTCAAGAGCCGCATGAAAAGCCGCGCGGGTGCGGTCCGAGACCACCTTGTTGCCGTAGGGCAAGATGGTGCCGTCGATGTCTGTGAGGATGAGCTTGACGGACATGGGACGCCTTTCGAGTCGCGCGGGGCCAGGGCTTCTCGCCTCTTATGCCTCCTGGGCCAGACCGGCGTTGACCAGCTCGGCGACCTCGTCGGCGGAGGTGGCGGCCAGCATGTTGGCGCGGAAGGTCTCGTCCATAAGAAGGACGGCCACGTGGGAAAGCACAGTCAGGTGCTCGGCGACCTCGTTGGCCGGGATGAGAAGGGCGATGACGCAGGTAATGGGAGCGCCGTCCATGGAGCGCCACTCGACGGGGTTGGCAAGCTTGGCAACCATGACGCAGGGGGTCGAGATGGCGGCGTTCTTGGCGTGCGGGATGGCAAAGCCGCCCATCATGCCCGTGGTGCCCTCGGCCTCGCGGGCCTTGAAGGCCTCGTAGACGGCCGCGGCGTCGGTAGCGGCGCCGGCCTCGACGGCCTTCTCCGCCAAGAACTGCATGACCTCGTCGACGGTGGACGAAGCGTTATCGAGAAAGACGTTAGAGGCCAGAACTTTAGTGCTCATAGGTAGACTCCAATCTCGACGCATTGCCTTGGCGGCAGCATCACGTATGCGTTTTGCACTCGCGGACAAGAATAACACCGTTCACCGGTTCCACCATTGACAAACGGCGGAACCGGTGATGGTGAACGTTCACCTAGCTAAATTTGGCGAGAAGGACGCGGCGGCCTTAGGCGACGCCGGCCTCGCGGCGAAGGCGAAGGGCCTCGTAGGCGCAGCCGTACATGGCAGCCTGGTTGCCAAGGCTCGCTGCCTCGATACGCACGTCCTTGCAGGTAGGAAGGGCGTGAGCGTTAAAGCGGGCGCGCAGCTCGGGCGCGAAGGTGGCAAAAGCGCCCGCGACGCCGCCGCCGATGAGGTACATCGAGGGGTCGACGACGCAAGAGACCTGGGCCATGGCCTGGGCCAGGTACTCGCACATCTGGTCGACGGCGAGCTTTGCGCACTCGTCGCCCGAGGCCAAGGCACGGAAGACCGAGAGGGTGTCGGTCGCGTGCTCGACGTGGACGGGGGTAACGCCGCGGCGCTCGCACTCGGCGAGGTAGAGGCGCACGATGCCCTTGGCCGAGGCGTACTGCTCAAGGCAGCCGCGGCGACCGCAGCCGCACGAGAGGGTCTCGGCGGGGTTGACGGTGATGTGGCCGATCTCGCCGCCGGCGCCAAAAGCGCCCGCGACCAGGCGTCCGTTGACGACGACGCCCGCGCCCACGCCGGTGCCCAGCGCGATCAAGACGTAGCTCGAGGCGCCGTGCGCGACACCGGCCCACATCTCGCCCAGGGCGGCGGCGTTTGCGTCGTTGACAAAGGCAACCTGGGCGCGCGGGAAGGTTGCCGTGATGGCACCCACCAGGCCCTCGGGGTCAAGCTGGATGTTGGGGAGAAAACCCACGGTGCCGTCGTCGGCAACGGGGCCGGGGATGTCCAGGCCGCAGGCGATGACGTCCTCGGGGACGGCGTCGTGGGCGGCCAAGATCTTGGTGAGGCCGTCGGTCACGATGGCAAAGGCCTCGTTGCTCGTGAGCTCGGGCGTGGGAATCTTGCGCTCTTCCAACAGCTCGCCTTCGGGGGTAAAGAGGCCCGCCTTGATGCTGGTGCCGCCAATGTCGATGCCCAGTACTGCTTCCATAGCACGCTTCCCTTCGTGTCGTGCGAGACGCCC
>CAVEMP010000064.1:0-4965 GCA_963616835.1 uncultured Oscillospiraceae bacterium
TCGCGGGCCAGCAGGGGGTAGCGCTTGTAGCTGCTTTGGCGCGTGCGCAGGTAGAAGCCGCGCTGCTCGGCGGCCAGGGCCGTCGCGTCGGTCTTTGCGACCGAGCTCACCAGCAGCGGAATGCACAGCGGCAGCATGAGCTGGACCTTCTTGATGGGGTTCTTGGTGTCGTACTCGATGCCGCGGGCCGTCTGGGCCTCCATGATGGCGTTCATCTCTTGGCTAAAGACGGGCACAAAGCGCAACGCCGTGGTGAAGGTAAAGGCGTAGCGGTAGGGCACGTGCAGGACCTCTACCACGGCGTTTGCTAAATCTCCCAGCTGCGTCACGGTAAGCATCAAGATGAGGGGTAGTGCCACGCCCAAAAGGCGCAGGCTGGCCTTGCTGCCGGTGATCAGACCGTCGGTGGTTACCCAGGCAAATACCGGGTTGCCGGTGCGGATGAAGACCGTCTGCAGCACAAGCATCACCACGGCCAGCGGCACCATGAGCTTTGCCAGCGAGACGAGACCTGCCGTCGACTTGGCGTAGGCCCCCAGCGCAAACGTGACGACCAGAAGGCCAATGAGCAGCACGTACGTGTCGCCCAGGAAGGTGGCCAGGATGATGCCCGCGGCCAGCGCGAGCTTGGTCACGGGGTTTAGGCGGTGCAGCAGCGAGTCGCCGGCAACGTAGTCGATGACGTTAGTCATGGGCCACCATCTCCTTAATGACGTCGACCAGGTCGCCGACCTCGGAAATCTTGTCAAATGTGGGCGAGACGTCGCGCGCCAGTTCTTTTGTTAGGGCAATGACCTGCGGCGGAGCCACGTAGGCGGCGGCCATCAGGTCGTCGTTGGCAAAGATGTCTGTCGCCGCTCCCTGCGCCAGGATGCGGCCCTGCGCCATGACCACCAGGCGCTGCGCGAAGTCCGAGACAACCTCCATGTCATGGCAGACCATCACCACGGCGCAGCCTCTCTCGGCCATATCGCGCACGGTTTCCATGACGGTCATGCACTCGCGGTAGTCAAGGCCGCTCGTGGGCTCGTCCAAGAGGACTACCTGCGGGTTTAGCACCACGACCGAGGCCAGGGCCACCAGCTGGCGCTTGCCTCGCGATAGCGAGAAGGGCGACGAGTTAGGGTCCAGGCCAAAGCGCTCGGCCGCAGCGGCGGCACGACGGCGGGCCTCCTCGGCCGGGGTTCCGTGCAGCTCTAGGCCAAAGGCAATCTCTTCCAGCACGGTCTCTTTGCAGATCTGGCGATCGGGGTTTTGGAAAAGGGTGGCGCACTTGGCCGCGATTTTGCTGGTAGGGACCTCGCGCGTGTTCATGCCGGCCACGTAGACGCTGCCCTTGCTGGGGCGCAAAAGGCCGTTGAGCAGCTTGGTCAAGGTGGTCTTGCCGGCGCCGTTTTGGCCGATGACGCCCACCAGCTCGCCGGGGAAGACCTTCATGTTGAGGTCGTTCACGCTGGCGGCGCCCGGCCCGTAGCTAAAGGTGACATCGGTGAGCTCGATTACGGGCTCGTGGCCGGTCGCGGCGGCTGCGGGGCCAGCGGGCATGTGGCGAGACGTGGCCGGGGCGGTCGTGCGGGCGGCGGGGCTGACGGCGGTACCCGCGCCCGCGCCGGTACCGGTCGCGCCCTTCTCGGCTACAAGGCCTGCTACCAGGTCCTTTGCCTCGGCCACGTTAAGGCAGGGGCGGCCGGTGGCGGGGAGAAGCCCATCTGCGACCAGACTGTTGGCCATTCGGGCCACGCGGGGGCTGTCGATGCCCATCTCGCGAAGCTCGGCGGCGTGGCTAAAGACCTCGTGCGGCTCTCCGTCAAAGGCCAGCTGCTTGTTGCCCATGATCAGGATGCGGTCGCAGTACTCGCACTGCAGGGCCACCTTTTGCTCGACGACCACCACGGTGATACCTGCCTGGCGGTTGACCTGGCGAAGCGTCTCGTAGACCAGCTTGGAACTTGCGGGGTCAAGCGCCGCGGTAGGCTCGTCCAGCACCAGGACGCGCGGGGCCAGCGCCAGGATCGCGGCGATGGCAACCTTTTGTTTCTGGCCGCCAGAAAGCGTCGCGATTTCACGGTGGCGCAGGTCAGAGATGCCAACGGTGGCCAGGGTCTGGGCAATGCGCTCCTCGATCTGGTCGTGGGGGACGCCGTAGTTTTCAAGGCCAAACAAAAGCTCGTCTTCTACGATGGGCGCGACCATCTGGGCGTCGATGTCCTGCAGCACACTGCCTACGGTGTGCGAAATGTCGGTAAGGCTAATCTCGCAGGTATCGCGGCCGTCAACCAGCACGGCGCCAAAGAGCTGCCCGGTGTAGTGGTGGGGGATGGCGCCGCTCATGAGCGACATCAGGGTCGACTTGCCCGAGCCGGCAGATCCAATGACGCCCACAAACTCGCCGGGCGCGATGGACAGCGACACGTGGCTCAAGGCGGGCTTGGCCTCGCTGCTGTAGGCAAACGAGACGTCGCGGAGCTCGATGATGGGGGTGGTTGCGCTCATAAGAGCCTCTCTGTTGCGGTGCGCCGGCGTCGCGGCGTGCGTGCGTTTAACGTTAAAGGCGCTGGTCGTGTGAGACGGCCAGCGCACTTTATCTTAGAAGTCTTATGTTTCCTATTTGTTCAGGACCTTGGTAAGGGGGATGGAAAGCGCCTGGACCACTACTGCGTTGAAGACCGCGGTGCCCAAGACTAGCGGGACCTTGACCAGTGCGGTTCCCAGGGCGCCGCCCATGATCAGGGTGCCAATCACGGCAAACAGGGCGCCCGAGAGCAGCGTGGTCACAAAGGTGGCGATAAATGGGTTGATCTTCTCGCCGCCAATGTTGGCCTTGACCAGGGCGACCATGGCCAAGGCGCCGGCCATCTCGGTTACAAAGTTGAGGCCGGGAATCGAGGTCGTGAGCTGAGCCACGCAGGCGGCGATGACGGCAAAGACCGCGCCCTGGATAAAGCTCGCGCGGGTCAAGATGATGGCCAGTGCGTAGGCCGCGATGATGAACTGCGGCTTGATGCCCACGATGGCAAGCGCGTTGCCCAGCGTCATGTTAAGGATGAAGCCGGCGGCAAGCAGGATGGCGAGAAGAACAAGGGACTTGACGTCCAGGACCCCGGAGTCGTTGGCCTTGGCGGTGACGGTGCGGGCGTTATTTTGGTCCATGGGGGCGCCTTTCTGTGTGTGGTGCGCGGAGGGGTTTCTCGGTTGGAATTTTGTGCGTGCAGATTGGTGGGGCGAAGGTTAGTCGTTGAGCTTCAAGGCCTTCTTGATGGGGATGAAAAGCGCCTGGACAATGATGCCGTTGATAATGCCGGTGGCGGCCACAACGGGGGCCATGACGGCGATGAGGGCAGGGTTGCGCTGGATAAAGAATGCAACTACCATGGCGTAGACCAGGCCCGAGATGCAAGTCACGACAAAGGTGCCAATAAGAGGTAGGAACTTGCGTGCGCCGCCCTTAGAGAGGGTTGCCACCAAAAGGCCCATGACCACGGCGGCTGCGGGCTCGGCCAGAAGGTCGGGGCCCTTGACCGAGGCGGTGATCTGGATCACGACGCCGGCGAGCAGGCCCAGGATCGCGGACTGCCCAACGTTGGGCTGTATTATCAAGATTTCCAGGCACAATGCGGCCAGGATGAACTCGGGCGAGAGCAGGCCGCCGGTCATGCCGCTAAAGAACTTGCTCACCGTCATGTTGAGGACAAAGCCCGCGGCCAGAAGGATGGCGTAGAGGGTGAGGGCCTTGAGGTCGAGCTTGCCGTGGTCGGCGGCGGTGACGGTGCGGGCCTGCTGGTTGTTGGTTTCCTGGGACATGATATTTCTCCTTAGAGGTTGCTGGTGAACAAAAAAGGGCTCCCGGTCAAACCGGGAGCCCTCATGTTCGCGGATATATGGCGCGACAGACTCACGACTGACCAAAGAGAATCGAGTTGCGCCACCACCAGTTGTTCATGTGCTTGGACATTTGGGCGCTCCTCTCTTGGGGTCGTTGTTTGTGCGCGTTGGGTGACACTTTACTCCGGTGGAGTAAAGGGGTGCAACCCATATCGTGTTAACGATTTGTGAACTGTGTCAACGGTAGACGGGCGGGCGGCGAGACGGACGCGGGGCAGGGCGCGGGGGTGCCGGTGCGGCGCCAGTGCCGAGGGTCGCGTGTTAGGGCAGGGGTTTGCGCAGGTAGAGGCCGTGATCGACAAAGCCCAGACGGCGGTAGTACTCGCGGGTACCCACCGAGCTGATGACGTTCACGTGGGTGTAGCCGGCCGCGGCGGCCAGCTCGCAGGCGCGTGCGATGAGGCGCTGGCCCAGGCCTTGGTGCTGGGCGACGGTCGTGTGGGCGCCCACTTGTGCGGCGACGCCGTAGACGTGGACCTCGCGGATCATGGCCTCGCCGCGGGCTATGGGCAGGTCGGCGGCGTGGGAGGCAACAAAGGCCTGGTCGGGGAGGGAGAGGCGCAAAAAGCCGGCGATCTGGTTTTCTGGCGTCACCCATTGGAGGAAGTGCTCGCGGGTGGCGTCGGTGTCGTAGGTCACCTGGTCAAGGGTGAGCCGGGTGAGGTCGACATCGGTGTTTGCGATCTCGCGGTAGCGGATCTCTTGCACGCGGGCGCCCGCGCCCTTCTCGGCAAGGCGGCGCTCTACTAGCTGGCGCAAGTTGGGCTTTTTGTTGCCCGCAACGATGTCGTTGGAGCTAAAGTCGCGGATCATGCGGCTGATGCGGCAGAAGGCGGGGGTGGCCAGGATGTCATTAGCCAGGACGTCAAGGAGCTGGTCTTCTGTGTAGGGGGCCCAGGTGCCGTCTGCGTAGTTTTGGCACAGGCGCGAGGTCTCGATAAGGGAGCAAGGGTAGAGCTTGACCTCATCGGGTTGGAAGGGATTCTCGGCAATAAAGCGCTGGTAGTCGGCCTTGTCTGATGCTGGGGTGGCACCCAGGAGGTTAAGCATGAAGTGGGCATGGATCTTGAAGCCGTAAAGGCG
>CAVEMP010000064.1:5466-7778 GCA_963616835.1 uncultured Oscillospiraceae bacterium
GTTAAGCATGGGGTTTGTCTCGGCCGCGGCCACGGCATGATCGTTGAGGGCGCGAAAGAGCTCGCTCACAAACCAGATTTGGTAGGCCTGCGGATAGTCGCTCCATGTGCCGCCCAGCACAATGAGCTCGATCTTGTCGGTGGCATGTCCCATCTGCGAGAGTGCCGTTAAGCGCGAGCTTACCTGCAGATAGGGGTCAAAGCAGTTTTGCTCTGCGCGGGCGCAGGCTGGCTCGGCGTGCAGGTAGCTCTTGGGCATGCGTAGGTCGTTGGGGCAAAACAGGCAGTCGCCCGAGCACGGCCACGGCTTGGTGATGACCGTAATGGTCGCCACGCCCGAGGCCGTGCGTCGCGGTTTGATGCGCAAGGCGGCCAGTAGCTGGCGCTCAAGGGTTTCGTTGACGTCCCAGGCGGCCCAACGGTTGGGCTCTTCTTCCTTAACGCGCAGGTAGAACGGCAAAAGCTGACGCTTTGCCAGGCTTGCACCCGCTTGGGGGTCGCGGCGCTTCTCGGCATAGATGAGCTTGCCTAAGGTCTTTTCGTCCACGGGTTGGCCTGCCCGCAGGCGGTCGAGTATCTGCAAAATGATGGTTTCCATGGGCCACATTTTAGCCCAGGGAGCTCAAAGGGGCTCGTCGATGCAATCCGTCTGACTCATCCCGGACTAAAATTGAGATTCTCTAGTAGCCAAGGCGTTTTATCCAACGTTTGCCCAGTTGGCAATTGTGGGCTACTCGCCAGATTCGATTTTAATCCGGGATGAGTCAGCCGGACCTCTTGGCAGCCTGGTTTCGGCGCCATCTATAGTATGTTTTAGGGCACTTTTGTCAGCAAATTGGCGAGGGGAGGCGTTGTGGACCGGGATTTTGCGGCCGCGTTGGTCGAACTTAACAACGATTTCTATCGAAAGGTAGCCGGCTCTTTCTCGGCGACCCGTCAGGCGCCGTGGCCCGGCTGGCAGCGCGTCTTCGACACTGCCGTGGTGCAGGAAGGCGACCGTGACGCCGCCGAACCTTACCGCATCCTTGACCTGGCCTGCGGCAACATGCGCTTCGAGCGGTTCTTCCAAGACGCCTGGGCTGCCCAAGGCCGCAAGGCTCCGCTCGAGTTCTATCCCGTTGACGCATGTCCGGGCCTGGCGGCCGGCGACCCGCGCTTTATCCAGCGCGATATTCTTGCGGCCCTTATGGGCGACGCCGCCCCTGCGCCCCTGGCTCCACCCTGCGACCTTGTCGTTTGCTTTGGCTTCATGCATCACGTGCCGTCGCGCGACCTGCGTCTTCGCGTGTTGGATCAGCTTGCCCGCGCAACAAAGCCCGACGGCCTGATCGCGATTTCCTTCTGGGCCTTCATGAACGATGCCCGCCTGCGAGCCAAGGTGGTCGAGGCGCAGACCCGTGCCCAGCTCAACCCGCCTTTTGTCACCTACGATCTAGCGCTCCTCGAGCCCGGCGACCATCTCCTGGGCTGGCAAAACGACCAGGACGTCTATCGCTATTGCCATCACTTCAACGACGCCCAAATCGACGATCTTCTCGCCGCCCACAATGCGAGTAGCCCGGCCCACCTGCGTCAAATCGACCGTTTTGACTCGGATGGTCGCTCCGGTGACCTCAACCGCTATGTCCTTCTCGCCCGCGTTGAGTAACTTTTGTGAGCCACCCAAAATATCGCTTACGAAAAATTTTGAAATATATCAATAATGGCAAGCCGGCCGGCGCGACGTACATGCTGCCGTTTATTGGTGTCGCGCCGGGATTTTTGTTCTGAGGAGTTTTATAGCATGCCTAAAAATAAGCGCGAGAGCCTTCTGTTCACCTTCATCATGTGTTTCCTGATGGTCCTGTGGATGAGCATCTACAACGTTGCTCGCGAGCACGGCGCCGTCAACCTCGAGGTCATCGTCGACGCCTGGGTTGGCTTCCCGCCCGCCTACATTGTCGCGATGCTGTGCGACTGGTTCATCGCAAGCCCGCTGGCCAAGGGCTTTGCCTTCAAGCACCTGGTGACCCCGGGTAAGTCGAGCCCCCGCGCCATGACCCTTGCGGTCTCTACCTGCATGGTCTTCCCCATGGTCTTCATCATGTCGCTCTACGGTGCCTTCGAGGGCGCCTTCCACGCAGGTACCCTGGCCATCGTGCCCATGGCGTGGCTGACCAACATCCCGTGGAACTTCATCATGGCTCTGCCGTGGAACCTGCTGGTCGCAGGCCCCATCGCTCGCTGGGTCTTCCGTCGCGCCTTCCCCGAGGGCACCGTCCTGGCCCAGCCCGTCTCCGCGCAGGCCGAGCCCGCGATGCCCGTGGCCGAGCC
>CAVEMP010000065.1:0-4702 GCA_963616835.1 uncultured Oscillospiraceae bacterium
GCCGCCGAGCTGGGCTTTGCTCCCTTCGAGTACATGGACGAGAAGACCGGCGAGCCCGTGGGCTTTGACGTTGACCTGATCAAGGCAGTTGCCCAGAAGCTCAATCTCGAGGCCTCCTATTTGCCCAACCAGAAGTTCGACACCCTGGTTCCCTTGGTCAAGCAGGGTGGCAAGTGCGACGTTGCCATCGCGGGCATCACCATCACCGATGACCGCAAAGAGGAGGTCGACTTCACTTCTTCGTACTTGGACTCCAACCAGGCCATCGTTATCAAGAAGGGCTCCGGTGAGACCGAGGCCACGCTTAACGCCGCCGACAAGCAGGTTGCTTGCCAGTCCGGCACCACCGGCGACGAGTGGATCACCGAGAACCTCGCCAGCGCCGTGCGCGTGCCTTTGGACGACGTGACCGCCGCTTTGACCGGCGTCTCTACCGGTCTCTATAACGCCATGGTCATCGACTTGCCCGTGGCCTCCTACATGCTCACCCAGTCCTTCTCTGACCTCGAGGTCGCCAAAGAGATTCCCACCGGCGAGCAGTACGGTATTGCTGTTGCCAAGAGCAACGCTGCCCTTAACCTTGCCATCAGCGCCGCTTTGCAAGAGATGGAAGACGACGGCACCATGAAGGAGCTCAAGACCAAGTGGTTTGGCTCCGAGATTTAATCGGGTCCTTTACCCCACGCTAAGACAAGGCGCGCTTCGCCTTTGATTATCTGCACTGTTCTCGCGGGGCCCTTGCGCACATGAGGGCCCCGTCTGTTTTTATGTAAGGAGAAACCCATGGGTTGTCTCAGAGAAAAAAGCCACGGGAGGCTTGCGGCCGCGTTTTTTGCGCTGGCCTTTGCCGTTCTTCTCGCCGTGCCCTCGCAGGCATTTGCGCTGACCTGCGACAAGGCCACGGCCAAGCCCAACGAGGACGGCGGCTCGGGCGTCATTGGCGCCATGGACACCCGCCTTACCTGGGAAGGCACGGTGGAGGAGGGGGAGTCGGTGACTTCGGTTACCTTGGAGCTCCCCCAAGGCGCCACGTTTGACGCCTCGACCTCGCGCATCACAGTGCTTGAGGGCTTAACGCGTGTCCCTATCGACGGCCAGGCCGCGCCTTCGGGCAACTCGATCACCCTGACGTTTTCTGAGGCCATCCCGGCGGGCTCGCTGCTGCGCCTAGAGATCACCAACATGCAGTTCCCGGCAGACGGCGGAGACTACCAGGTGACGGGTTCCTATACCACCCAAGAAGGCACAGATGGCAAGCTTCCTGCTTCGTCCTCTATTACGGTTATCGCCAACACGCCGCTGCAGAAGATCGTCAACTGGCTGGACGAGCAGCCTTGGGTTGCGGCCTGGAACTCCAACCAGTTCTTGGGCATGTTCTTCAAGCCGCAGCTTTTGGTCACGTCTTTCTCGTCGCTGGCTCCCGGCTGGGTCCTTTGCCTGGGCATCGTCATTGCGAGCTATCCTTTTGCCATCGCGCTTGGCCTCTTGTTCTCGCTGCTCAAGATCTCTAAGCATCGCCTGTGCCGCGCCATCGCCGTGGTCTATATCAACGTGCTTCGCGGAACGCCTTTGTTCTTGCAAATCTACATCATGTTCTTTGGCCTGCCCATGGTTGGCATCAACATCGACAACAACTTGTTGGGCATCATCGTTATGGCGGTGAACTCGTCGGCCTATCTGGCCGAGATTTTCCGCGCCGGCATCCAGTCGATCCCGCGCGGCCAGTACGAGGCGGCAAGCTCGCTTGGCATGAGCTACGTCCAGACGATGTTCTCGGTCATCCTGCCGCAGACGGTGCGCCGCGTCATCCCCACGGTGACCAGCGATTTTATCACCGCCTTCAAGGACACCTCGTTGCTTTCGTCGGTGGGCGTCATGGAACTCATGATGTTCTCCAAGAACCTCACCACCGTAAGCGGCAACATCACGCCGTATGTGGCCGCCGGTATCTTCTACCTCATCGTGACCCTGCCGCTTATTAAGGTCGTGGGCATCGTGGAGCAAAGGATCGCCGCCTCGGAATCCGGTCTTTCGCGTAAGACTCGCAAGCTCCGCCACCGCGACCAGAAGAAGGGGGTACCCAATGCCTGCTAAGAAGTTGCATTTTCACAACACGCCGGTTGACGCGCCGGCGCCTTTGCCTGCAGACGAGGCCGCCGCTGCCGCATTCGCGGCTGACCAGGGCCTCACTAATCACCACTTTGTCCATGGCGAGCATCCCATTGTGCGCATTGAGCACCTTAACAAGAGCTTTGGCGAGACGCTCGTCCTGCGCGACGTCAACCTCAACGTGTGGCCCGGCGAGGTCGTTGTGGTTCTTGGCCCCTCGGGCTCGGGTAAGTCGACCATGTTGCGCTGCGTGAATCTGCTCGAGACCCCTACGGCTGGGCACATCCTTATTGAGGACGAAGAAATCACGGGCAAGTCTGCCGCCGATGTCAACAAGCTGCGCCGCGATGTAGGAATGGTCTTTCAGCAGTTCAACCTCTTCCCGCACCTCACGGCCAAAGAGAACGTGATGATTGGCCAGGTAAAGGTCCTCATGAAAGGCAAAGAAGAGGCGGCTGCCGAGGCCATGAAGCAGCTTGCAGCCGTGGGCTTGGCCGATCGCGCCGACTTCAAGCCCGGTCAGCTCTCGGGCGGCCAACAGCAGCGTGTGGCTATCGCGCGCGCCGTGGCCATGCACCCCAACGTGTTGCTCTTCGACGAGCCTACGAGCGCCCTTGACCCAGAGCTGGTGCGTGGCGTCCTGGACGTCATGCGCGATTTGGCCGAGAACTCCGGCATGACCATGATCGTCGTTACCCACGAGATGGGCTTTGCGCGCGACGTGGCCGACCGCGTGGTCTTTATGGAAGACGGCGTCATTGTCGAGCAGGGCATCCCGGCCGACGTCTTTGACCACCCCAAGAACCCGCGCACTGCCGAGTTCTTGGGCTCGATCGACTAGGGGAGAGACCCTTTTGACCTATCAGAAGGGCGCGCCACCGTAACAGGTGTCGCGCCCTTCTCGGCAATAACACTGTTTTGCTTTTTTCAAACTCACGGAAATTAAGCGCAGGTCATATGGTAATCTTCTTGCAAATATTTGTCTAAATTCAGGGGGCACAAGGGTGCATCACAAAAACATCCTGCTCATATCGGCAACCACGCGCCTGCACGATCGCATGCGTGAGCTCTCTCACTCCATCGACGTCTCCATTGCCCTGGCAAACGAGGCCACCTTCTCGCAGGCCGCTTCTTCGGGCCATGAGTTTGACCTTATCATCTTTGACGGCGACGGCATGAGCCAAGAGACACACAACGCGGTTGACGCCTACGTGGCCGAGAACGGCTTTATCCCCATGTTGTTTGTCCAGGACGCCGATAAGCTCTCTTCTCTGCACATGCCCATGCAGGGCAAGAACGACTTCATCATCTCGACTGCAAGCGCGGCCGAGCTCGAGATGCGCGCCACCCTGCTTTTGTGGCCCGGTGAAGAAAGCGCCCCGGCAGATATCGTCACCGTGGACAACATGACCATCAACCTGGCCACCTACCAGGTCTACATCGACGACAAACCCGTCGACCTCACTTTGATGGAGTACTCGCTGTTGAGCTTCCTGGCCACGCACCCGTCGCGCGCCTACTCGCGCGAAACCCTGTTGCACCGTGTGTGGGGCTTCGAGTACTGCGGTGGCACCCGTACCGTCGACGTTCATATCCGTCGTGTGCGTTCTAAGGTGGGCCCGCAGGTGGCAAGTCACGTGGTCACCATCCGCGGCGTGGGTTACCTCTTTCGCGTGTAAGGTTTGAGTTTTGATCCCCGGCGATTTTCTCGCCGGGGATTTTTTTATCCGGTATTCTCACCTGGGCTTTAAGCTTTTTTGTAAGCGCTTTTCAGTAAGACAAAAGCCTAGTGCCAGACTTGTGTCACCGGCGCGATGCCGGTAAGAGCGGCGGCGGTTGGGGTACAGTCATCAACGTTAACAAGACACGCCCTCGTGCCCCAAGATATTCCAAGGGAGAAGATCATGGACGAGAACAACTACACCCCGCAGCCGCCTTACGGTGACGAACAACCCACGGCCGAGCAGCCCACGGTGCGCAACACGGCTTTTGTGCCCCCTATCCCGGGGCAGGAGCCGGGCCTTACCCCTTGTGACCCCGAGCCGCAGAAGCCCAAGCGCTCGAACAAGGGCTTGAAGGCGGTCGCGGCCGGTCTTCTGGGCGGCGTCGTGGGCGCAGCCGTTGTGGCGGGCGTGCTGTACGGCACGGGCGTTATTGGCAAGACCTCGACGACGCTGTCCACCGGTACGTCTCAGAACATCACCATTAGCACCGACGGTACCTCGACGTCCACGGCCACGGCGGTGGCGGCCAAGGCGCTCCCCTCGGTCGTTACGGTTAACGTTACGTCCTCGGGTTCCTCGGGTCTTGGTTCGGGCGTTGTCTTTGATACCAACGGCAACATCATTACTAACTATCACGTGATCGAGGACGCCGATTCCATCACCGTCACTTTGAACAACAAGAGCTACGACGCAACGTTGGTGGGCAGCGACTCGTCCAGCGACCTCGCCGTGATTCATGTTGACCTTAACGGTGACTCGGTGACTCCTATCGAGCTCGGCGACTCGTCGTCTGTGCAGGTGGGCGACTGGGTCATGACCGTGGGCAGCCCCTTTGGTCTTGAGCAGTCCGTCTCGCAGGGCATTGTGAG
>CAVEMP010000066.1:0-3329 GCA_963616835.1 uncultured Oscillospiraceae bacterium
AACTAGGAGCCGCCCCGTGTACGTCCTGCTCATGCTCATCGCTACCGTGCCGGCCCTGGTCGCCAACGTCTTCGAGCACTTCTTCACCAGCTTTAGAATCGCCGAGCGCCACCACAGCCACCACGACACCTACGTCGTGCCGCCGCTGTTCACGCGCGGCATCGCCTTGTGCCTGCTGGTCACGGCTTTTCTGGGCGATATCACGGCGGTTATGTGCATCATGGGCGTCTACTCGGCAAATCCCGTGACGGTGCTGGGTTTCTTTGACGGCTGCTGCTTGGCGCTGTGGGTGGGTTGGTTTGTCCTGTGCCGCTACAAGGTGCAGATCTTTGACGCCGGTGCCGACGGCCGCGCCGAGCCGGGCTCTCGCGAGGCCCGTGCGGTGGTGATTCGCCCGCTGGTGGGCAGGCGCAAGGTGGTCTACGTGGACCAGATCACCCACATGAACTGGTTTGGCGTGCGCAAGACCTCGGGTTACCGCGACCTCATGATTTGGGAAAACGAGCGGCGCAAGACCCACATCTGGGCCATCGTCGACTTGGAGCAGATCTTGATGCACATCGACCGTTTTGACGCGTTTCCGCAGGCGGGCGAAGAAGCACCGGATTTGTTCTAAGACGCCCGCACCCGCATTGACCTGGCTCGCATTTGACGTGCGGGCCACCTTTAGATAGGGGAGAAGACCTTGATCAAGCTCATCGCATGCGATATGGACGGCACCCTTTTGGACGAGAACTCCCAGGTTCCGCCCGAGACCTTCGATCTTATCCGCCAGCTGCGCGCCCATGGCGTGATGTTTTGCGCCAGCAGCGGCCGCAGGTACCGCACGTTGCGCCGCTTCTTCGAGCCGGTCAAGGACCAGATGGACTACGTGGCCGCGCTTGGCACCCAGGTCTACGCCGATGGCGTCCTTCTCGACCGCGAGGTTTTCTCGGCCATGGCGGTCCAGCGCCTATTTGCTACGTGCGAGATGTTCGACTGCCTTCACCTGGCCGTTTATGACGAGGAGAAGAGCTACTTGGTTGACACCGAGGATGCCTACATTAAAGAGATGGACAAGGACCTTCCTAACGCCGAGCAAATCTTCGACCCGCCCTCGCCCGACTTCAACATCATCAAGGCTTCAATCTATTGCGAGAACCAGGCCCAGATAATGGACATGGCATACGTTTTAGAGCGCGAGCTTTCTGCTTGGTTTACCTTCTTGCCCAGTGGCTCGCACTGGATCGACGTCACGCCGCGCCATGTGAGCAAGGCCACCGGCGTCGAGCAGCTGCTGCGCTACTACGGGATCGATCGCAGTGAGGTTTTGGCCTTTGGCGACTCGATGAACGACTATGCCCTGTTGCGATACGTGGGCCAGGCCTACGTCATGGACAACGCGCGCTATGCCGTCAAGCAGGTGGCCACGCGCGTCATTGGCTCCAACCGCGAGCACGCCGTGCAGAAGGCGATGGCCGAGCTGCTGGAGAGCCTGTAGGCGCGCTGCGGCGGGCGTTGCGGGTGCTGCGGGGCCGGAGGTTACTGGGATGAAGTTGTCGCATGTCAAGGTGACGAGAAGAGATGCCGTGGTGGGCGGCGTGGTTGCTGCCGCAGCGGTTGCCGGGGGCGTTGCGTTTGGCGTGTCGCAGGTCGCGGGTGGCGGATCCGGGTCATCGGCGCTGGCGTCGGACGATGTCGGGGCGACGGGCAACGGATCTGGCAACGGGACCCAGGGCGACAACGCCGTCGAGGGCGGGATCGTGGAGCCCGCGGGCAAGATGACCCTCTTCACCAGCTGCGCAGATACCCTGGTTAACGCCTTTGTCACTGGGTTTCAAGAAAAGACCGGCGTGACCGTGGACGTGTGGATGATGACCTGCGCTGAGTGGCGGGCTGCCCTTGCCGCCGACGTGGCGCGCGGCGTTGCGACGGCCGACGTGGTTTGGGGCGGCGATCGCTCGTGCTACGAGGGGCTGGTTGGCCTGGCTACTCCGCAGAAGGTTTGCCGCGAGGCCTGTGCCATCGTGCTTAGCCGCGAGCT
Source organism: uncultured Oscillospiraceae bacterium (assembly GCA_963616835.1). Lineage (GTDB taxonomy): Bacteria > Actinomycetota > Coriobacteriia > Coriobacteriales > Atopobiaceae > Paratractidigestivibacter. Next base: position 2,024 of record CAVEMP010000066.1, read on the forward strand.
TGGCGAGAAGGTCCGCGCGGGCATCACCGGGTACGCGACGCTGGCGGCCGCGGGGCTTGCGGGTCAAGTTTGCATGGCCGACCCTGCGGCCGACGAAGACGGGTTCCTGCAGTTGGTGGGCCTGTTGTGTGCCGGCGACAAGGTGGCCGCGGCCGCGGGCCAGCTGGGGACCGACGCCCAGTGGGCCTACGTGCAGGGCTTCGTAACGTCGTGCGGCTTGAAGACGCTGGCAAGTGGCGCCGATGTGCAGGACGCTTTGATTAGCGGTACGGCAGTGGCGGCGCTGATGCCCGAGCAACAGGCCTATGAGCTGGCCAAACTTACCGATATGGTGGATGTTGTGCTGCCTGTGGAAGGCTCGCTCGTGGTGCCCACGTACATGGCCCGCGTGGGCGGCTGCACCAATGCCGATCAAGTTGCCGCCTGGTTCGACTACGTTTGCGGCGAGGAGGGCCAAAAGGCTGCTGGCCAGGCAACCTACCTGCGCCCTGTTGAGGAGGACGCGGCGTTGCACGAGGGCATGACCGCCGACGATGACCTTGCGGCGTTGACTGTCCCCGATGACGCGCTGGTTTCTTCTCGCCAGGCTCTTCTCGCCACCTGGCCCCAGGTCCTTGCGGGTGCTTGGGTCCCCGCTGCTGCGGAGGAGGGCGCGGGCGAGTAGGTCTTCTCGCCGCCAGCTGCGTCGCGTCGTCGCCCGCTGCTGCTAGTTTTGACGGCCTTGTCAGTGTTTTATCGCTCTATTTGAGCTACGGATCGAGAGAACCCGCAGGTAGAAGGCCCGTAAATTCTCCCCCCTTGAGCAACCCGGCCCCAAACCCTACCGACAAGCCCCCCCAAAACTAGCGCGAATTTATAAATTCTCAAACTATCGCACGCTAGCAGGGCGCCGGCGGACTTCTCGCCGTTTGTGTAGCTTTCTTCACATTGTTGACGGACGGCCAGAAGGAGCGTATATTCATTTCTTGCGCAAGCGCGCACCCAATATTGCGGGGTGGAGCAGTCTGGTAGCTCGTCGGGCTCATAACCCGAAGGTCGTAGGTTCAAATCCTGCCCCCGCGACCATAAATTGCCTGGTAGGGACCCAAAAGGGTCCCTACTTTTTTGCGTTGGCGAGAAGTTCTCAGCCGTTGCGGACGAATTAGTGTACACAAATCCGAGAATGGCCACTGATATGCGGCGCTTTTCTCGCATTCTGGTGATTCGTGTACACTAATCCGCCCAGTGACGATGACTGCCGGGATCCTACGCAATCCCCCGTGCCAGCGCGCGCACTTTGTCGAGGGCGGGTGATGCCGCCATGCTG
>CAVEMP010000067.1:0-15678 GCA_963616835.1 uncultured Oscillospiraceae bacterium
GCGCTGCTCAATTTTTAATGACCCTAATGCTCAATTCCTCTTGACTAAACACAGGGCAAGTGCCGCAAGTGGCAGCTGCGCGTGAGCACCGGCATGGACCCCAGAACCGGCAAGTACCGCGTGCGCACGAGGCGCGTCACCGGCACCCACACCGAGGCCACCAAGGCCATGCGCGAGTTCATCGCCGAGCTCGAGGCCGACAAGGTCCCGCCAAGATGCGGCCTCACCTTCGAGCAGGAGTGCGAGCGCCTGTGCAAGGAACGGCGCGCCAACGGCGGCTTCTCCGAGAACCGCAACCGCACCTTCGAGACGGCATTGAAGGCCGCGTGCCGCCACATCGGCAAGGCCCGCTTCGAGCGCGTCACGCCAGAGATGCTCAACGACATGTACGCCGCCATGCGCGCCGGCGACACCCTCTCCGGCAGGCCCGCCAGCGGCACCTACATCCGCAACATCCACACGCAGGTGAGCCTGGTGTACAAGCAGGCGGTGAAGGAGGGCCGCTGCGCCGAGAACCCCTGCGAGCGGGCCACCCCGCCCCGAAACGACACCAAGCCCAAGCGCGCCATGTCGGCCAGGGCCATGGCCGACTTCATAGGCGAGCTCGTGGTCACCGACGAGCACGACTTCGCCTACTGGCTCATGGCCAAGCTGGGGCTTCGCCGCGGCGAGGTCTGCGGCCTTTCCTGGGAGGACGTCGACGAGGGCGCCCAGACCGTGAGCATCAACCACAGCTACGACAGCCGCCGCAACCTCAAGGACACCAAGACCTCGGCGGGCCGCCGCGTGCTGCCGCTCACCGACGAGGCCGCGGAGGCCTTCCAGGCCCACCGCGACCAGCAGCTAATCAAGGGCTTCCCGGCATCCCCGGAAGACCCCGTCGTCATCACCGAGGCCGGCACCCGCGTCCACCCCGACATCCTCGAGAAGTGGTGGAAGCGCGACCGGCAAGCGCTCGGCGCCCGCGACTTCACCATGCACGAGCTGCGGCACAGCTACCTCACCGCATTGGCCAGGAACGGCATCCACCCCACCGTCATGCAGGAACTCGCCGGCCACGCAAGCAGCGCCATCACCATGGACATCTACACCCACGTCAGCATGGACGGCAAGCGCCAGGCGGCCGAGAAGCTGGAGAAGGCCCTCCAGCCGCTCATAGACGCGGGGATGTAGGAAAGACGCCCACCGACCGAATCCCGCCGACCAGGGGCAAAGCACCGAAAACGCCGCCCACCGACGGGGTTCAGGGTGCGTTCAGGGTTTAGGGTGGAAACGTGGCGCGCGCCCGGCACTGAACGATTCTAAATTAGTGAGGATCTAGAAAATGGTAGTAACCACCATCGAGGGCGGCCTGCGCCTCCCCGACTCCCCCACGACGGCCATGGAGCTCGCGCCCCAGCATTCGGACCCCTTGGGCTTCGCCGACGACAACGCCCTCGACCTCGTCCGCGCCGAGTGGACCCGCGAGCGCGGCCGCTGGCTCATCGAGTACCGCAACAAGGTCTGGACCGAAGAGGAGGTAGCCGCCGCCCAAGCCCTCGAGGCCGAATCCGAGGATGAGGAATAACCCCCGAACCCCGTAACTGACCGCCCTCTAACCCAAGACGCCCGGGAAAACCCGGGCGTCTTTTACGCAATTCTTTATGAGGCTAATCCCTCTTAAACAAGTCGCGCGTGTAGACCTTGTCCTCGACGTCGGCAAGCTCGTCATTCCAGCGGTTCGCGATAATCACGTCGCACTCGGCCTTGAACATGCCCAGGTCGTGCGTCACCTCGCTGCCGAAAAACTCCTCGTCATCCAACGTCGGCTCGTACACCACAACCGGCACGCCCTTGGCCTTCACGCGTTTCATCACACCCTGGATGGAGCTCGCGCGGAAGTTGTCGCTGCCGCTCTTCATGGTCAGGCGGTACACGCCGACGACGGGCTTCTGCTTGCCCTCGTAAACCTTGGACCAAACCATCTGCAGCACCTCGTCGGCCACGAAGTCCTTGCGGGTGCGGTTAGCCGCCACGATGGCCTCTATCAGGTTCTGGGGAACGTCCTTGTAGTTGGCAAGCAGCTGCTTGGTGTCCTTGGGCAGGCAGTAGCCGCCGTAGCCGAAGGAGGGGTTGTTGTAGTGGCTGCCGATGCGGGGCTCCAGGCACACGCCGTCGATCACGTCGTGGGTGTTCAGCCCGCGCACCTCGCAGTAGGTATCCAGCTCGTTGAAGTAGGCCACCCGCAGGGCCAGGTACGTGTTGGCGAAGAGCTTCACGGCCTCCGCCTCAGTGGTGCCCAAAACCAGGCGCGGGATGCCCGTGGTGCCGTCGGCGTTGGCGTGCCCGTGCTCCGCGGGGTCGGCGCCCTGGGCCAGCAGCTCAGCAAACCTCTCGGCGGCGACCACGGCCTCGGCGTCGTCCTTCGGGGCGCCCACCACGATGCGGCTCGGGTGCAGGTTGTCGTAGAGCGCCTTGCTCTCGCGCAGGAACTCCGGGCTGAAGATGATGCGGTCGTCTCCCAGGCGCTCGCGCAGGCTTGCGGTATAGCCCACCGGAATAGTCGATTTGATGACGACCCAAGCCGTCGGGTTCACCTCGCGCACGGCGGCAATGGCAGCCTCGACAGATGACGTGTCGAAGAAGTTCTTGTCGCTGTCGTAGTTTGTCGGCGTGGCGATGATCGCGTAATCCGCCCCGGCATACGCTTCGGCAGCATCCAGCGTCACCTTAAGGTTCAGCTCTCGCTCCCCCGCCTTCGCCTCGGCCAGGAACCGCTCGATCTCGTCGTCTTGAATAGGGCTGACGAAGTTGTTAAGCTTCTCGACCTTCTCCTGCACGATGTCCAGCGCATGCACCTCGTTGTGCTGCGCCAACAGAACGGCAAGGGAAAGGCCTACGTAACCGGTACCCGCAACAGCTATATTCATATCAGTCTCCTTAGTATTGGTTTTTTCAAAGTGTATATCGATGTCAACGGGCTTGCCTGCTACCGCTGTTTCGTTTCGTTAATCTCATCTTTCTTGTCCCAGTATTCAAGAAGGAGGAAGGCTGCCGCGCTCATGTCGCGAATGAGGTCATACCAGGCCTCAAGCTCATTTGAAGTCATATTTGCTACGCGCTCTCGATACTTATCAGAATCAGCAGCATCAACATTGTTGTGCCGGATATTGAAGTTGTTGAGTAAATAGAAATAGTCACCAGCAAAAGCCTTCGCCACAGTATTTAATCTCGGTCGACTTGACTCCAGCGCAACAGCCAAACTGCTGAGGATCTTTCGCTTTGAATCTAAGTCGCCCCTCATGTTCCTATAATCGAAACGAAGTAAGTCGACTCCGAAATTTTCAGGTGCGACCTCCGCAGCGGCCGCAATGCAATCGTTAACAGGAACAAGAATCTGAAAACCCTTGTCCTCAACAAATCGATGGCCGAGCTTGTCTGCAAGCAGGTCAATATGATTGCGAATATCAAGCGCCCTACCGGTAAAACAATCATCCATGGGAAGCAATCGCACAGCAAAGTTGTACACATACTCGCAGAATAAAAGAAGGCAATCGAGGTCATCACTATATTCAAAATCCTCGAAACAGAAGCCGTGCCTCTCATTAAAATCTTTTAGGTTGTACGCCGTTCCCGCAAAAGGCATCAGGCGAAAACCCTCGGTCATATCACCGAAAAAACCACCACGTTCGTAAACGAGCATGTATAGGCTGTGATACTCAGCGGCAATGTCCACCCCGCCAAGAGTCAGTATGTCGGCAAAGTTCCTTCTCACTGTACGCCACCGTAATACTCGCGATACCACTTAGCGAACGCCCTCAGCCCGTTCTCCAACGTAGTCGCCGGCTTGTAGCCGAAGTCGCACTCCAGGGCGGTTGTATCAGCGTAGGTCACCGGTACGTCGCCAGGCTGCATGGGCACAAGCTGCTTGTGGGCCTCGAAGTCGTAGTCGGAGGGAAGCACGCCCTCCTCCACCAGCACGCGCTGCAAGGTGTCGACGAAGTCCAGAAGGTTCTCCGGGTGGCTGTTGCCGATGTTGTACACGCGATGCGCCGCCATGGGCAGGCCGTCCGCGCCGGTCTTGACCTCAGGGGCGCCGCCCATCACGCGCTTGACGCCCTCCACGATGTCGTCCACGTAGGTGAAGTCGCGCCTGCAGTCGCCCATGTTGAAGATCTTGATGGTGTCGCCGCGGCGCAGCTTCTCGGTGAAGCCGAAGTACGCCATGTCGGGGCGTCCCATCGGGCCGTACACCGTGAAAAAGCGAAGGCCAGTTGCCGGAATAGAGTACAGCTTCGAGTAGGCCGCCGCCATCAGCTCGTTGGACTTCTTGGTCGCGGCGTAAAGGCTAACCGGCGAGTCCACGCGGTCGTCCTCAGCGAAAGGCACCTTCTCGTTGCCGCCGTAGACGGAGGAGGAGCTCGCGTACACCAGGTGCTTAACCGGGTGGTTGCGACAGGCCTCCAGGATGTTGAAGAAGCCTATCAGGTTGGAATCGATATAGGCCTTCGGGTTCTCGATGGAGTAGCGGACACCCGCCTGGGCGGCAAGGTTCACCACCACGTCGAAGCCGTTCTCGGCGAACAGCCGCTCGATCAAAGCGGCGTCGCACAGGTCGCCGCGAACGAATGTGAAGCGGTTGTCGGTATCCGCTTCGGCCAGCATGGCCAGGCGCGCCTCCTTGATGCCCGGGTCGTAGTAGCTGTTGACGTTGTCCAGGCCAAAGATGACGTCGTCAGTGGTCTCAAGCAGAGTCTTAACCAGGAACGCACCGATGAATCCGGCGGCGCCGGTGACGAGCACTTTTCTTTTATCCATCAAAAACCTCCCGGTCTTCTCAACCGTTCGAACCATTAGTTCCGTATACGTAGCCCTGGATTTTCTCGACCCATAGCGCGTATCCCTTACCGCTCATGTGGTAGCCGTCGCTTGCGAAGAGCTCCGAGTTCGGCAAACCGTCGGCACCCAGATAAGAGTCGTACATATCGACGTAGGTAACGTTCTTCCTCCCAGCGCAAAGTCCCTTGTATTCCTCGTTCAGCGCTTCGATCTCAGCCGCGTATTTCACGGTCCTAGGAAGCACGCTCTCCACGTAGACCTCGGTGTCGGGAAGCCCGTCACCCAACCTGTCGAGGATTGCCGTCATATTCGCGACGGTATCGGCCTTGTCGATCCGCCTCGCGACGTCGTTGGTTCCGATCATCAGGAAAACCTTCCCGGGCTTGGCGTCCACAACGGTGTCAAGCCGGTTAAGAAGTCCCTCGGTCACGTCGCTGCCGATCCCGCGGTTCACCACCGTCAGTTCGGGGAACATCTCCTCCCATAGCCCATACGAGGTGAGGGAATCCCCTACCATGGCGACGTCGCAGTCGGCGACACGGCTGAGATCCCTCGCCTGGGAGACGTAAGGCTCATACCAATTATTAGAGCCATAGGAATACCCCCCCCCCGCCAAATATCTGATGTCGGTGAACTTGTAGGCGCAGGCAGCCGCACCCGCAATCACGCAAACGGCACAGAGCCCGATAAATAGCCGCTTCCAGACAACACTGACCAAGGCGGGTCCGCCCATATGCTTGCTACGCATGTTTCCTCCTAAATGCCTTCATGGCCCCGAAACGCTTCAACCCGATAAACGACAGCGCCGCCAACGGCGCGTAGATGACAAGTCCAATCCCAACGGTGCCGAAGATCTTCACCCACAGGCTCTGCGCGTCGAACCCGATCACCGTGAGCGCAAGCGTCATCAAACCGCCGGGCACAAGGAAGGCGACCGCATAAAGGCAGTAACGGGCCAGCGGAATCTCCTTGCGCACACGCACTACCTGGTAAACCAGAACCGCGGCCTCCGCCGCCACGGACGCCCAGGCAGACCCGACGGCGCCCAAAGTCGGGATCAGCGCAATGTTCACGGAGAAGTTGGCCACTGCCCCGCACACCGCCGACCAAAGGAACACCGAGTCCTTCTTGGCCGGGATAAGGTACTGCGTGCGGATGACGTTGCCGAAGCCGAGCAGCGGCACGGTTGCGCACAGAACGATGAGCACCTCGGCCGTCGTGTCGAAGCCCGGTCCGTAGAACAAGAGCGTGAACGGCCGCGAGATCATTGGGATGCCGAAGGCAGCAACCGCCGTGAAGGCCATCACCGCGATGAGCGTCTTGTCGGTGTGGGCGCGGGCCTGCTCGACCTCGCCCTTGGCCAAAAGAGCGCTCGTCCTGGGCAGCATGACGGTGCCGATGGCGGTCACGAGCGCGGTCGGAACCGAAGTGATCTTAGCGGCGTTCTCAAAGTACCCGACCTCCACCTCGCCGGCCATGTAACCAAGTACGATTTTGCTCAGCGTGTTGTAGATGCTGATGGCAATAACCGGGACAAAGAGCACCAGGTTGGGCTTCACGTGCGCGAGGACCTCGCTCGCCGTTGGCCGCACAAAGTGCACGTAGCGCCTCAAAAACGGCCAAAGCACCGCCTGGGACACCAGGAAGCCGCAGCTCATGATGGCGATGTAGACGTCTGTGTCGCCAGCGTCCCTCACCAGGAGGAACACAAGGGCGGCGGTAGCCGTCTTCACGATGGTATTGCGGATGACGGTCAGCTTGAACTGCTCCATCCCAAAGAAAAACCAGTTGATGTCGAAGAGGGCCGAGAGCACGTAGAGCCCCTGCAGCAAAGCGACATCGATGTTGCCGGCGAACGCGAGGCAGTACGCCACGTAGCAGCCGCCCGCAAGCAGAAAGCAAGTCGCCTGCATGGCGTAGATCGACCAGAAGATGCGGCTGCGTTTCTCGGGGTCGTCCTGGCAACCGGCGATGGCGCGGTTACCATAGTTGTCCAGTCCCATTTTGATGAAGTAAACGAAGTAGGTGGCGATGGAGTACGAGTACGAGTAGGTGCCCACGCCCGAAGCCCCGATGACGCGCGCCAGGTACGGCGCGGTCACCAACGGCAACACGAGGATGAGCAGCTGGTACGCGAAGTTGTAGCCGATGTTCTTCTTCAGGGAAGCCATTTCTGTTAAGCAGCTCCAAACGCTTCAGGGTCGGCGCGGTACGGGATTGCGATGGGCGGATTGTCTCCGCAGGCCTTGTTTTTGACCACGGTCTCGACGCCGGCGACGTAGCGCCCCGCGTCGGTCACCTTCAGGACCTTCGCGGGCACGCCGGCGACGATGGCGCCGGCGGGGACGTCCTTCGTGACGACGGCCCCGGCGCCGATGATCGCGCCGTCGCCGACGGTCACCGACCCGAGCACCACGGCGTTCGAGAAGATGGTCACCCCGTTCCCGATGGTCGGGTAGAGCCCCTTGTCCTTGCCAAGGGTAACGCCTTGGTACACCGTGCAGTCGTCGCCGATGACGGCCCCGGTTCCGATGTTGATGCCGCTCAGGTGCATCATGTGGAACCTCTTGCCGATAACGCACTTCGGGGCGATCCGGGCCCCGGCCTCCGTCTGCAGGAGGTTGAAGTACTTCAACTCCTGCATCCTGGAGCTCGCGTGCAGCATCTTCCAAAGCCAATGATGGGCCCTGAAAGAGAGGTTGCTCCTGCGCCCGAACGCGACCTTGGCCGGAAGGGCCTCGGGCTTAGAGGCCAACCGTTTATAAATTTCGACAAAGGCATCGTGCTCCTCAGCCCCCTCCACAAGGGCCTCGATGCCGGCCTCCGAAAAGTTCACGTCGAGGATGCGCTGCACCCGCCTGCCGTTCGGGATGCAGTCGAAGCTGAGCTTCCCGCCGGCATAGCGGGGGTGCATGTCGCAACGACGCTCGTCAACCATGCCGGGCGCGTGGTACACGGTGGCCAGTTCAGCGAGGACGGCGCGCTCTGAGCAGAGCAGAAGGTGCTGCATGCCCCGGTGGTCGGGGTACGTATCGGTGACGAAAAGGCCCTCCCCGATGTAGGAAGGATGCCCGTCGAGCCCAAGCAACGGGAACAGCTGGTACCCGCCAGTGGCAAGGTCGTAAAGCCGGTACTCGCAGCGGCTACCTATAAGAACGGTAAGAAGAAGGTGGTCGGCATCCCTCCACGCGTAGTGCGAGGCCGCGTCGAAGTCCGCCAGGATGAGCTGCGCGTTCCCCTCGAAATCGGTGATGAAGACGTGGTTCCTCGTCTTGCCCTTGGCGTCCTGCCAAAGGTGAAAGAACATGAGCCTCTCCCCGTAGGGCGAGGCGGAAAGATGGTTGAGGTAGTCGGAGCCAGGAACGGCGTCACCGACCCTGTCCATCCGCTTGATCTCGTCCATTCCCAGAAGGAGCCTGCTCTGGCCGGTCGCGAAGCAGCCACAATAAAGCCCGTTCTCCGAGCGGCCGAGCAGCTCCTCAATGCCAAGGCCGCTGTTCGTGTAACCGTAGCCGGGGCGCCTAGAGCCCAGGATCTCGAAATCCGGGAAAAAGGCGAGTTTTCGCTCCGCATCGATGGCGTAGGCAGGGAAAGGGAACCTCCCCTTCTCGTTCCCGTCAAGGTCCACGACGCGCGAAATGTAGGAGCCGTTCTCGTAGTCGTTCAAAAAGACGCTATCGCCATCGAACCACTGGGCACGGCAACCCATCTGCCAGTTCCATGCCGCGGTAGTGGCGACCTGGCGCCGCGAGCCGTCGGCAAGGTCCACAAGCTCAACGGTCGCACGCCCGTCGCCGTCGTTGACCGTAGTGGTGATCTGCAAGTTGCGCCCGGGGCAGGTGCCAGCCACATCGAAATACCCGAACCAGCTGTCGCCGTCAGCAGCGCCGATTTCACGAACGCCTTCGACGGCAGGGTTCAGCCACTCCTTCTTGGTATAGAGGCTGGTGGCCCTCATGCCGCCCACAAGAAGCCTGCGGTAGTTGGCCATCCCAATTCTCTTCTGTACCTTATCCTTCAAACCCATCGAAAAACTCTCCTAAATCGGCAAGCCGCGCACTAAGCAAGGCCTTGCCGCACATCCAAAATAATCGAAAACGCTATACAGCATTCAACCCTTAGCGAGCCGAAGGCCCCTGCGATAGAAAGGCCAGTACCAGAACCTAAGAACGGCCCCCCAAAACTCGCTGCTGCGCAATGCCGTGCCCAGGCGCTTGGACGCAGCACATCTAAGCCCGACCTTAAACACACGGAAACTAAGCTCACGTGCAAAAAGGGAATAGTCCTTCGCCTCCATGGCCTCACGGCACTTGCGTCTAAGAACGGTGCAGATTCCGAATCCATGGAAGTTGACGTCGTCGATAAACGAAACAAGTTCACCAGCTTCAGTATCCGTGAGCTCAACTCCAAAGTGGGCAAACAGATCCCGCCTCGCCAATTTAGAAAACCCTGCCTGCCGCGCGGTCTTGGTTTTGCTGATTTGACCGGAATGAACGCGATAAACGAGTACGGGTTTTTCGAGAAACCCGAGTTTTCCGCAATCGAGTGCATCGGCCCAGAACTTGTGGTCCTGCGCGTAGAGAAAGTCCTCGTCATACCAAAGCCCTCGCTCAAGGGCCATCTCACGACGAATGACCATAGTCGGGTGAACCATGTCATTGGAAAACAGAAGCCCGATGGCCAAACAATCGGCATCGGGATAAACGCGTGGGACAACGCGCCTGTCATTTGATCTGGTAGCAAGAGCGCCAGCAGCGATGACATCCGGGTGCGCCTCCATGTAAGCCACTTCGTCGGCAATGCGGTTTGGCAACATAACATCGTCGGCATCCATCCTGATGATGTAAGTGCCGCAAGCAAGTTTCAGCGCCTTATTCACAGATTTAGACTGTCCGATATTTCTTTCGTTCACGATGACGTTAAGCCTAGGGTCCTTAAGCCCGGCCAAAAACGCTCGGTTCTCTTCGGAAAGACCATCGTCAACTAGCAAAAGCTCGAAATCTTCCAAGGTTTGGCTCAGAACGCTGTTAATGGCCTCCTCAAAATACGTCTCTTCTGTGGAAGCCGCAGAAATAACCACCGACGCCACCAATTCGCTGCTCATAAATTCAACCTTCTAATCGAAATGCAAAACCCACTGCATATTTGAAGACCTTGTTACAGAGCCTAAACACTCTCCGTAACACCATCCCTCTCTTCATGCAGGACCAAGAACAGGCCCAAACCGCACATCTGGAGAAACACGTTCTTAATGATTCAAAGTGAGCCATGCGAACTCCACACTCTTAATCATTAAGTCTTCGTTTCCTTAAACGCGCGACTATGCCCCCGTCCTTCAGGTTTATTAGTCTTTCGCTTACCAGGAGGTGCCTTCAAAATAAAAAGACGTACAACTATATAGGCAATCGTTAAGAACACGATGCCCGTAGTGAGCGGCGACGGAGAATAAAAATACCAACGGCAGCAGGTCACCGCAACAGTAAGCGCAACGCAGTACATAAGGTCCGATTCTATGCTCCCCAATATAGAAATCTTTTTGAATAGCCAGGCAACGAATGCAGCAGAAACCACAACCCCAGGTAAACCCAAATAAAAATAAGCATACAACGGAAGGAATCCTCCCCCCATACCCGGATAAACAGCCTGACAATAGATCGCGAGACCGGAATCAGGCACCGCGCCGGACCCAACAAAACAAGACAGCAACCATTGCCTAAGAAGATAAGCCTTGTCATCGGGCCCGATAGCTTCATCTAACCTCAGAAAAGCAATGGATTGATGGAAGGCGTAGGAGGCTGTATCCCATACGCCGCCCGTATCACCGAGCTTAGCAAGTGCGTCAAACAACCTAAAGAGGAAAAATTCATCCCCATAGCGGAAGTAGCCCAATGAAACCATGGCTAAGAAGCCTAAAAGCAAAAATGGAAGAAGGTTCAGCCAAGTCATCTTATCGGCAAAATATATAACAAACAGCAGCAAAACAAAGCCTAAGCCACTCGCCCTGTTGCCGCCAAGGAACACCTGCGCAATATAAAGAATTGCCACTCCAAGCATTAGTTGCTGGAGCCTTCTATTTCTTCCCGCAATCATGAATCCAAACAGAAACAGAATGTATGAATACTCGAAAATAGAATTACCGGAAGAGCGTCCTGAATCAGTGACAGTAAAACCGGACGTGCAAGTAAAAAAAATAACAATAAGCACAACAGCGATGCCAGGAACCAAAGCGCCTGCATATTTGTCAAGCTTCCATCTGTCAAAGATACGAATATCACCGACAGGTTCAATTTCTGCAGGAATCAAGAGCAATAGCAAAGATGTAAATAGGAGCACCAAGGATAGCCCAAACGCAGAGACGGGCGCGGTGGCATAAATCGTGTCGTATCCTGAATAAGGCGGAAAGGTGTTTATAAGCCCGGCCGAATAATTTGCATATGCAATTATGAAACAAATCACAAATAAGATGACGTTGTTTCTAACTGCAACTACCAAGCAAACAGAACAAGCCACCAAGAGCCAGAAGACAAGTTCTCGGTAATCGGCGTAAGAGGCCGTAAGAATCAAAACTAGCGAAACAAAAACAGAGACAGCGGCGAAAAATTTGAGGATTACTGCACCCACAGGCAATCCCGTAATTTCCCTCATCGCTCTCGGCCTCCCTGTATTAGTCGCTGACGAAACTTGTGTCACGGCAATAACCTTGTCTGTAAATCAATAATCGCTGGCTCAAACCCAGCGACAACGCTTGAGTCAAACCGGCTCACCGTCTCCCTGCACCCTCCCGTGTCGTAGGTCACCACCGGTGTCCCGCAGGCCTCGGCCTCCAGGTTCACCGTCGGGTAGTTGTCCTCAAGCGTGGGGTTGAAGAACACGTCGGCGGCCGTGTAGATGCCTGCAAGCTCCTGCGGCGAGTCGGTGCGGGTCAGCCCGATAACGCCCTCGGGCAGCTGCTTAATCTGCTTCTCAGACAGCCCCACAAGCACAATCGCATACTTCTCGCTGTCCAGCTCCCCCGCCAGTCGCACGAAGTCGCCCAAGCCCTTGCGCTCCGTCCACGGGCTGGCGACGCCCAGGATCATGAACCTGTCGCCTATGCCGTATCGCTCGCGAAAGTCGCTTGGGGTCGGCTTGAACACGGCCGTGTCGATGGTGTTGCGTCGCACCTCCACGGGGTAGTCCTTCAGGAAGCTCTCCCCCACCAGGTCGGCGAGCCACCGCGAGGGGGTGATCAACTTCATCCGCTCGGCGGGCACCATGTTGAAGACGCGCCTCTTCTGCTCGTAGCTCCACCTGCAGGAGGCTTTGGAGAACGTCTTGGGATAGGTATTGAGCTGCGGGCAAGGCTCCGAGTACGCGCAGTGGGTCTTCCACTGCGCACACTTCACATATGTGAAGTGTGCGCAGTGGCCCGTGAACGCCCAGCAGTCGTGCAGGGTCCACTCCACGCGGCAGTCGTGCGCCGCCAGCCATCCGAACAGCATCTCCACGTTCACGTAGTACCCGTGCAGGTTGTGCAGGTGCACCACGTCCGGCTTTATCTCGTCCAGGCGCGCCAGGAGCCGCCTGGTCGCGGTCTTCGAGTGGAACCCGGCCTTACCAACCAGCCGCGTCTGCGCGCCGTCCAGTCGCACGTCCCAATCGGTGGCGAAGCGCATCTCGCGCTCGCCCTCGGCGGCACGGCCGCGCCCCCAGAAGGCGTAGCTGTCCTGCCCCGCGGCCAGAAGCTCGCGGTGCTCCTTCATCATGATGCCGCCGGTCGAGCCGTTGGGCACCGTGTTTATGTGCGCGTAGACCGCCACTACAGGCTCTTCCTCCACACCATCTTGTCCACCACGCCGGTGTAGGACTGAATTATCTTGACCACCTTGGTGCTCACGCACTCGTCGGCGTAGTCGGGCACGGGGGCCTTCGGGTAGCTGCCCTCCGCGTCAAGCGCCACGGCGGTCTGCACGGCCTGCAGAAGGCCGCGCTCGGATATGCCCGCCAACACGAAGCAGGCCTTGTCCAGCGCCTCGGGGCGCTCGGTGCTCGTGCGTATGCAAACGGCCGGGAAGGGCTTACCGATAGACGCGAAGAAGCTCGACTCCTCGGGCAGGGTGCCCGAGTCGCTCACCACCGCGAAGGCGTTCATCTGCAGGCAGTTGTAGTCGTGGAAGCCCATCGGCTCGTGCATGCGCACGCGGGGGTCCAGCTCGAAGCCGGTGGCCTCCAGGCGCTTGCGGCTGCGCGGGTGGCAGCTGTACAGGATGGGCATGTCGTACTTCTCGGCCAGGGCGTTGATTGCGCCGAACAGGCTCTCGAAGTTCGCCTCGGTGTCGATGTTCTCCTCGCGGTGGGCGGAAAGGAGCATGTAGCGCTTGGGCTCCAGGCCCAGCTCGTTGAGGATGTTAGACGCCTCGATCTTCTCCAGGCTGGCGCGCAGCACCTCTGCCATGGGGCTGCCGGTAACGTAGGTGCGCTCGGGGGCGCAGCCGGTGTCCCTCAGGTAGCGGCGGGCGTGCTCGGAGTAGGCCAGGTTCACGTCGCTGATCACGTCCACGATGCGGCGGTTGGTCTCCTCGGGCAGGCACTCGTCCTTGCAGCGGTTGCCCGCCTCCATGTGGAAGATGGGTATGTGCAGGCGCTTGGCCGAAATGGCACTGAGGCAGCTGTTCGTGTCGCCCAGGATGAGCAGCGCGTCGGGGCGGGTGGCTACCATCAGCTTGTAGCTCGCCGCGATGATGTTGCCCACCGTCTCGCCCAGGTCGGCCCCCACGGCGTCCAGGTACACGTCGGGGTCGTCCAGCTCCAGGTCGCGGAAGAAGATGCCGTTCAGGGTGTAGTCGTAGTTCTGCCCGGTGTGCGCCAGCAGGCAGTCGAAGTGCCTGCGGCACTTCTTGATCACCTCCGAGAGCCTGATGACCTCGGGGCGCGTGCCCACGATGACCAGCAGCCTCAGGCGGCCGTCGTCCTTGAATGCAATGTCCGTGTAGTCCTTGGCCATGCCGGGCTACACCTCCTCGTAGAAAGTGTCGGGGTTCTCCGGGTCGAAGGGCTCGTTGGCCCACATCACCGTCACCAGGTCGTCGGTGCCGGAGAGGTTGGTTATGCTGTGCGTGTAGCCGGGGATCATCTCCACCACGCGCATGTTCCCGCCGGTGACGACGTACTCGTCCACCGGGTAGGGCTCGCCGTCGGCGTCGGTGCCCACGCGGCGCAGCTTGATGGATGCCTTGCCGCTCACCACCAGGAACTTCTCCCACTTGCTCATGTGCCAGTGGTTGCCCTTGGTGATTCCCGGCTTGCTCACGTTCACGGATACCTGCCCGCGCTCGGGCGTGCGCAGGAACTCGGTGAAGCTGCCGCGCGCGTCCACGTTGGGCCTCAGGTCGTAGGCGAAGCTGCCCGGCTCGTAGTAGGAGAGGAACGTGCTGTACAGCTTCTTGCTGAAAGAGCCCTCCGCCAGGTCGGGCACCGCCAGCGTCTCGCGGGCGTCGCGGAAGCCCTTCAGAAGGCCCACGATCTCGCCCAGGGTCGCCCTCTGGGCACCGGGGGCGTAGCAGTACTGCCCCCGCTCGCACGGCACGCACTCCGCGCCGGCGTAGCGGCAGCAGTGAACCTCGCCCACCAGCGCATCCAGCATCGCGGCCACCAGGTCGTCGATGTAGAGAAGCTCCAGCTCCACGCTCGGGTCGTTCACGGTGTACTCGCGGTTATTGGCTATGGCGTCGCAGAACGTGGCCACGGCGGAGTTGTACCTGGGGCGGCACCACTTGCCGTAAAGGTTCGGGAAGCGGTAGACCAGCGCCTCGGCGCCCGTGCGCTCGGCGTAGTCGAACAGAAGCTCCTCGCCGGCCAGCTTGCTCTCGCCGTAGGGGCTGTTCGCGTAGCGGCCGTCGAGCGACGCCTGCACGCTGCTCGACAGCATCACCGGGCACTTGTTGTTATGGTGCTCCAGCAGCCCCAGCAGGGTCTCGCCGAAGCCGCGGTTGCCCTCCATGAACTCGGAGTCGTCCTTGGGGCGGTTGATGCCCGCCAGGTTGAACACGAAGTCGGCGGCGCTGCAGTAGAAGGAAAGCTCCTCCTGGCTGCCGTCGCGGTCGTACTCGTAGACGGTCAGGGGCAGCAGGCTCCGGTACTTCTCGCGCCCGTCCTTGCCGTCGGCTATGTTGCGCAGCGCCTCGCAGAGGTTTCGCCCCACGAAGCCCTTGGCGCCGGTCACCAGCACGCGCATGCCTACTGCACCGCCTCGTGCTCGCGGCCCTCCAGGGCCAGCTGCACGTACTCGGCGGTCTTGATCTTCTCCACCGTGCCGGCCACGTCCAGGCGCTCGGTGTTGTGGCTGGTGTAGGCCTCGTCGGCCATGGTCTGAACGTCGCCGTCCACCACGAACTTGTCGTAGTTCAGGTCGCGGCTATCGCAGGCCACGCGGAAGTAGTTCCCCATGTCCTCGGCGCGCAGGCGCTCCTCGCAGGTCATCAGCGTCTCGTAGAGCTTCTCGCCGTGGCGGGTGCCTATGACCTGCGTGCCCACGTGCCCGAACACCTCCTGCACGGCCTCGGCGAGGTCGCCGATGGTGCTGGCGGGCGCCTTCTGGATGAACAGGTCGCCGGGGTTGGCGTGCTCGAAGGCGAACTGCACCAGGTCCACCGCCTCGTCCAGGTTCATCAGGAAGCGCGTCATGCTGGGGTCGGTCACGGTCAGGGGCTCGCCCTTGCGGATGCGGTCGATGAAGAGCGGGATCACGCTGCCGCGGGAGCACATCACGTTGCCGTAGCGGGTGCAGCAGATGGTGGTGCGCCCGGCGCCGTTGCGCGCGTTGGCGTAGATGATGGACTCCATCATGGCCTTGGACTTGCCCATGGCGTTGATGGGGTAGGC
>CAVEMP010000068.1:0-4409 GCA_963616835.1 uncultured Oscillospiraceae bacterium
TCATGGACTACAACAACGCGATTCAGACCTTCCCCGGCAGCCTTATTGCCGGCGGTCGTACGCCCCGTACTGGCTTTACCGTTGATGACGCAACCGTTCGCGAGGCTCCTAAGGTTAAGTTCTAAGGGCTGCGGCTTCTTAACGTCCACAACGCGCAAGGAAATCGGCGCCAACCCGTGGGTTGGCGCCGATTTTTGCGTCATAAGACCGGTAGGCAGGCGGCGCGGACACCCATCCCGCAGACCGAACGACCTTTTCCACTTTAAATCTGAAATGGCACAGTAGCAAAGGGACCGGCGATTACGTTTACCCAGGTAAATAAGGTGTCGAGCAATTGGCCCACTCGGCACCTTCAGGTTTAAAGCGAAAAAGGTCCCGCTTGCTGTTTTAGGCACCCTAAAAGCAGGGTAAATCAGCCTTTTGTCTTGGCTTGAGACTTGCCGCGGCGCAGGCGCCGTACGCGATAGGCCACCCAGACCACCAGAATCAGGGCCGCAACGGCATCGATCACGTGAACGGTGGACGCCACGCTTCTGCTCGAAGACTTGATCGGGCGGTTTATGGGCTCTAAGCCCGCTTGCGCAGCCTCCTCGTTGTAAACAATGTTGCTCGCGCGCGCATGCAACCAGGTATACAGCACGTCCTTAGAGGCGCGGCGCAGGTTAGTGAGGTAGCTCACCGCAGCCCCGCGCTGCTCGCCGCCCGCAGTGATGGCCTTCTCAAGCTCGGATTGAGTAAACGAGTACTCAAAGCTGCCGTTTCTAAAGATGCCATCCATATACAGGCTGCCACCCATACGAAGCTGCTGATCGGCGTTCATGTACTTATGGTGGTCGCAGTAGTCGGTGATGACCGAGCCCTCAAAACCCCACTCCTCACGCAGCACACCCAAGAGCAGGCCTTTATTGCCGCCGGCCCACGTCGCACCCAGGCGGTTGTAGGCTGTCATCATGCCCGTGGCTCCGCCTTTTTTTACCGCGATGGCAAAGGGGCGCAGGTAAATCTCGCGCAAAGCCTGCTCGGTAAGCCAGGTGTACAACGAGTCGCGGTAGGTGTCCTGGTTGTTGCAGGCCAGGTGCTTCATGTAGCAGTACGTTCCCGCAACATTAGAGCCCATCACAATATTGGCCCCCATGTTGCCAGATAGCAGGCCGTCTTCTGAGAAGTACTCGTAGTTCCTGCCGCCCAGAGCCGTACGGTGGATGTTGACCGAGGGCGCATACCAGCCGTCGACGCCAATCGCGGCGCACTCCTGGCCCACCTGCTTGCCGTACTCCAAGGCCAAGTTGTCGTTGAAGGTCTGGGCCAGCACCGTGGGGTTGGGGTAGCCAACACCGTAGCTCAGCTGGTTAAACGAGCCCACCTGTGCAGGCCCATCGACCTCCTTTGTGCGCGGCTTGCCGATGCCGTCGATGGAGCTCGTAGACAGGTAACCGTGCAGTACCAAGTTTTCCATGTCACTCAAAGAAAGGCTGTTGATAACCTGGTCCCAAGCGGTATCTGTGTAGTCCAAGCCAAGCTGTCGGCCAAAGTCCGTGATTTTGCCATCCTCGCCAAGCTTTGACACAACAGAGTTTGTGCGAGCGGGCACCACCAGCTCGTCGTTCTCGTAAAGGTCCTGATAAAGACGAGCATCCTCGTCAACCTGGTCCTTGCCATAGAGGTTTAAGGCCGAGACGTTCTCGCTCATCTCGCGATCGGCATCGCACTTGCGCGGGAAGGTGGCCGCAAAGTCGGCTCGGGTCATGTACTGGATATTGGCGCCCGAATCACTGCCGTCGATGGACACGCCGTCGCTCGTCTGCTCGCCAGTAAAGCGGTTGAGCACCATGGCGCCCGTCGTCAGGTCGGTGTCACACAGGATATCGCGGTACATCACTCGCAAGTTGGTCTGGGCGCCGTCGATCGCAGCCACGGTATGCGCGTCGTCCTTGAGCTCCACTGTATAGGTGCCCTGCTCAAGCTCGTAGCCAATAAAACCATTGCCATTAGCGTCCGAGTAGTCGTAAGAAGCCACATCATCCAGGGTAAAACTCAGGACCACTTCTTCGCTCTCGCCCGGTGCAAGCAAACCGGTCTTGGCATAGGCCACCAACACAGTCGAGGCCTTCTCGATGCCGCCGTACGTGTACGGAGTTGTGCAGTACATCTGCACGACTTCCTTGCCCGCCACGTTGCCGGTATTTGTCACGCGTACAGTCTGCGAGAAGACCGAGTCGCGGTAGACACGCTCATTCTCTTTAAGGCTTTGGTCAACGACCTCCCACGAGAAGGTGGTGTACGAAAGCCCGTACCCAAACGGATACTGAACAACGCCCTGGTAGCCAGTACCGTGCACGTTATTTATGCTATCCCAAAAGCCTTCGGTATCCGCTGTCTCGTACCAGCGGTAGCCCACGTAGATACCCTCGACATAGTCGATAAAGCGGGCCGCACCGTACTTCTCGGTAACACCCACATTGGGGTTGTTGGTACCGTCTGCAGGGTACAAACCAGCGCTGTTGGTGTAGACGCCCTCGCCCATCTCGCCGGAGTTTGCCCAGCTCGCAGCCGTTCGCAGGTCGTAGGCATACGTGTCGGTCAAGCGACCCGAGGGGTTGACCTTGCCCCACAACGCATCGACCACGCCCTGCGCGCCGTACTCACCAGTGGTGCCCACGATCATGCAGGCATCGATGCCCGGGATGGTCTCGATCTGACCCAGCTCCATCGTGTTGGTCGAGTTAACCAGCACCACAACCTTGTCGTAGTTGGCGCCTACATAGCGCAGCAGAGCCTCTTCTTCGCTGGAAAGCTCCAGGTAGGTGCGCGTGGTATCGGTCTCAACCGAGCCGTTGCTCTGCGTCACCTTGTACTGAACCTGCGGGCAATCGTTGCTCTCGCCGGTGATGCGAGAAATGACGACAAACGCCGTGTCCGAGAACTTCTTGGCGTTGTCGAGAAGCTCGGTCGTGTAGTAGTTGCGGTCGTAGATGCTGGGTTCGTACAGGCGGCTAAACTCGCTCGAGTGCGTGTTGAGCGCGCCCGCTGTTTGGCTACCCAAAACATTACCCAACTTCTTGCAGTACGGACGCTCGCCAAAAAAGCTGCGGTACATGTCGGTAAGCTGGTTGTTGTATTCGTAGCCGCTCACGTAAAGGGAATCAAGAAAATCCGTGTTGGTGCCGCTGACCTGGCCAGAGCCAGAGCCACTAACTACCCACTGCGTTGCCGACCAACCAAACACGTTGACCTTAGTGGTATCGCTAGAGAGCGGCAGCACATTGCCGTTATTCTGCGCCAGCACCAGGCCCTCGGATTCAATCTCTTGGCACAGGTTCATACCTGCGTCCATAAGAGCGTCCTTCTCGTCTTCTGTGATGTCGATCTTCTCGTTGCTAATAAAAGATTCAATGGTATCGCCCATGACGAGAAGAGCGACATTGATCGCCAGCAGCGCGGCAATCATCAGGCCAAGCGCAACACGGCCCACAATCCTAAGAACGCGACGGGGGGCCTTCTGCGCCCTCCCATCGCGCCTTTTGTTGCCGCTTGGTTTATTTAAATCCGTAGGGCGCACCTTATTTGCTCGCCTTATCGAATTCTTCCTTAAACGACGAGAACATCTTGCCCATGGCCCCGATCTGCTTACCCACGGCTTTTGCGGCCTTGGCGCTTGTATCGGCCGAGGGCTTGGGCTTACGCTTTGGCTTGGTGGCCGCGCCGGCCTTTTCGGTAGGTTTCTTAGCCGCAACCGACTTCCTAACCGGCACGTCCGCCGTAGCCTTGGCCGGGTCTTTTGCCGAGAAGGTCTGCTGCGGGCCGTCGTCTGCCGTTGTGTCGGCCAGCGTCGCCACCGGCTCGGACACCGTGACGTTTACGGCCGCTACCTGCGGCGGATTGGGAAGCTCTTCCTCGGGTGCCGTGGCCTCTTCGATGGCGCGCTTGGCCTTGCCGATGGCCTTGCCCAGCGCAAACGAGCCTTTGTCGATGGCCTCGACAGTAGCGGCCGTTGTCTTCTTGTTAAGCTCGGCGCCCTTGACCTTAGCGGCCGCGTAGCCCTCGCCCGCCTTGGCGGCAATACCGCCGTCAAGCTCCAGGTTTGCTGCCTCATCGGACAAAATCATGAACCCGTTGGAGTAGCCCTTTACCAGCACGGGTGTGACCTCAAACGAGCCCACAATGGCGCGCGACACGCCACCCTCGCCAATGAAGAAGCGCGAGACCTTGCCGGTCTTCTCGCTAAACTCGACGTCATTAACGTAGCCCAGTTTCTTACCGCTAACGGTCTTGGCGTCCATGCCGGTCCACATGATGCACGCGTCCCAGTCAACACCCAGGCGCTTGCGAGCCGCATCGTCCAGGCCGTCGCCGCCGCGGGTGACCTTGAGGCCCTTCTCGTACGGCGCAAACGAGTCCCACGCCACAAA
>CAVEMP010000069.1:0-3554 GCA_963616835.1 uncultured Oscillospiraceae bacterium
CGCTGGGCGCCGCGGTCGCCTTTGGTTTGCCGGCCCGCGAGCAGCGCGGGCGCATAGGGGGTCTGCGGGGCAATAACGCGCTGGTAGAGGCGCTGTCTGCCAAGACGGGCCTTGATCGGGCGAAAGCCCGTCTTGACCGTGCGCTGGCCGGCGGGCGCAAGGCCATCGTTTTGGATGACCCCTGGCGCGGCCTCTCGGCGACCGAGGGCCAGGCGTTTTCGCAGCTGGTCGCACAGGCCTGCGCCCAGCAGGGAATAGCGGCGCTTTGTTCGACGGCATCACCGGATGTTGCCGGGCTCTTTGCCGGTCGTTATGGCGTGATGGACGGCGCGCGTCTTGTCGCGCAGAAGACCCCCGCGATGCTGGGCGGCCAGTGGGCGGCGACCTACAAAGTCCGCACCACGCGCCTCGAGCGCGACCTTGTTCTTCTCGGCGACTTCTTGCCCGGGGCGACCATTACCGTGGAGTCTGACCCTTTAACCAGCGAGAAATTCCTCCTGGTCGCCGGTTGCGAGGAAGCCGCCCTTGCGCGCGTCCTTGACGGCATGGACTCAATCACGCTGGAGCTTTCGCGCGAGCACCCGTCGCCGACGGCCCTGCTCTTCGAAAGGCCGGGTGACCAGGCGTGACGATGCTCACCATCATGTTCTTCGCGGGGTTCTTCCTGGCGGCCGTGATTTACGAGAAAGAGCTAAAGCGCTGGTCGCGGGATGTGTCTCGCCACGCGCGCGGGCCCTTCTCGCCAACGACGCGCTATCCCACCAGGGGCTGGCTTGCCCTGCGCGATGCGCTGGCGGCGCGCGCGGAGGCGGCCGACGATAAGACCAGGGAACAGCGCGAAGAGAACCAGGATTATCGCCGGGCCCTCTCGGCCCTTGGTCACGATATGCGCACGCCGCTGGCGGGGGCAAAGGGATATGTGCAGCTTGCCCAGGGCTCCCATCTGGAAAAAGACGCCCAGGCCTGGCTTGCGTCGTCGGTGCGGCGCATGGACGACGTCGAGGCCCTTATCGACCAGCTCTATGCCTTTGTGCGCGCGACGGACCCCGACCGCACCTACCGCATGGAGCAAGTGGCACTGCTTCCCCTGGTCCTGGAGGTCCTTGGCGGCTACGAAACCCAATTTGCCGAGAAGGGCCTCGAGCCCGCAATCGACTTTGCGGACGAGGCCCTTTGCGTCGCGGCCGATGCGGCGGCCTTGCGTCGAGTGATTGATAACCTGGTGTCCAACGCCCTTAAGTACGGTGCCGGTGACCTGCGGTTCATTCAAAGCTGCGACGGCACCGGCGCCTGGGCCCTCGAGGTGTCGAACACCCTGGTACCGCACAGCGATTTTGACCCGGCCCGCGCCTTCGACCGCTCGTGGCGAGCTATTTCATCTACCGAGAAAACCGGCCTTGGCCTGGGACTTTCTATCGCCAGGTCCCTGGCCGCCGACATGGGGCTGAGCCTATCGGCCCGTCTGGACCACGACCGCGCGGTCTTCTCGCTAACTCCGGCGCCTCCGGATGCGTAGCAACTGCCGCCTCGCGCCAGCGCTACCAGGCTGCGAACACGTTGTTGCCGGGCTTCTTGGGCTCGTTGGGCCACTCGGGGACGACTTCCGTCGCCGAGAAGACCTGCCCAAACGCGGCCTGCACCTCGCGCAGCGGAGCGGACTTGCGGCCCTCCATCGCGCAGCGCACGTCGGCCAGGTAGACGCCGCCGGGCGTCAGGTGCTCGGCCACCACGCGGGCCCCCTCGTTGGTCTCCATGGGGCCCAGCGGCCGCTTTCCGCCAAAGACCTCGTTGACAATCACGTCGTAGGGCTCGGCGGCGCCCTTTAGCGCGCCCCACGCGTCGCCCACGATGATGTTCATGCGGCCGTCCTTCTCGGCGCCGGTTTTTTCTAGGCACTCGTCCAAGAAAAACTGCTCGCGAGCGATTTTGACCATCGCGGGGTCGATCTCTACCACGTCTACCTGGGCCGCGGGCACATATGCCGCCAGATACTTAGGAAGCGAGAAGCCCCCGCCGCCCATCACCAGCACGCGCAGCGGCGCCGCACCCGCCTGGCCGCCCGCACTCGCCGCGCGCTTCTCGGCCATATCCTCGATGCGCCGCGCAATCTCGCGGTGGTACTCGCATGCCAGCTCAAAGCGCAGCTCATTGGGCACATAGCTCACCGATTGAAACGTCCCGTTGACGTTGATCAGCCGTACCGGCGTTCCGTCGGCGTTGACAGAATCAAAAATCAGCGTCAACCCAAACATGGTGCGGCACATCGTGACACCGCGCCGCCGCAAAAGCCACGGCATGCATGCCACAAAGACCGTCAGAACAGCGGTTATTCCCATCGACCACCAAAACAAGGTCTTCAAATCCACACAGGCCTCCATGTACTCACGCAAAATGTTGCGGTATTATATGAGATTGCGTTTTTGCTAATCGGGGTACGTTTGGTAGAAACGCGGTTATACTATCCCATACGTTTGCGTATACCCGCGGCGCGTGCCGTTACAAACAAAGGAGCTTCTCATGATTCTTGGTATGGGCCCCGTAGAGCTTATCGTCATCTTGGTTGTCGTTCTGGTCATCTTTGGACCCAAGAACCTTCCCAAGATCGGCTCTGCCCTTGGCAAGACCGTCAAGAACGTGCGCGAGGGCATGGAGGGCGACGAGGAGCCCAAGAAGGACGAGAAGAAGCCCGCTGCCTCCGACGATGACGATGCCGTCGAGGTCGTTGCCGATGACGATGACGCCGATCTTGACGACGAGGCTCCCGCAGACGTCAAGTTCTGCGGCGAGTGCGGCGCCAAGAACCCCGCAGATTCCGCCTTCTGCACCAAGTGCGGCCACAAGCTCGGCGAGTAGCGCCGGCGCACGCGTCCCACTTTAGTTACCTCACACGCTTCAAGTAGAGAGCTGACCATGGCAGATTCCAAGAACATTGTCCTGACCCCGGAGGGTCGCCAGAAGCTTGTCGACGAGCTTGCTTACCGCGAGGGCGAGAAGCACGACGAGATCGTCGAGCGCATCAAAGAGGCCCGCGGCTTTGGTGACCTTTCCGAGAACTCCGAGTACGACGCCGCCAAGGAGGAGCAGTCTCACAACGAGTCTCGCATCAACGAGATTCGCCAGATTCTTGCCACCGCCACCGTCGTCGAGTCCGGCAGCTCTCGTGACTTGGCCGTCTCTATTGGTACCACCGTCGAGCTGCAGGATGCGGCCGGCAAGTCCACCAAGTTCACCATCGTGGGCACCACCGAGACCAACTCGCTTGAGCACAAGATTTCCAACGAGTCCCCGGTTGGCCAGGCCCTTATCGGCCACAAGAAGGGTGACGAGGTCGAGGTTGTTGCCCCCTCCGGCAAGTCCCGCACCTACACCATCCTGGGCATCACCCGCTAAGCAGCGGCCCACAACTTAGAGCGCATGTCCCGCGTCTGCACTCCGCAGGCGCGGGATTTTTGTCGCGGCCCTATGGCCTTCTCGCCGCCTGTGCCGCAAGCGCCTGCCGCGGCTCCTAACAGCTGCTATACTTTCAAGTTTGAATGTCTAACCAGTTAACCGGC
>CAVEMP010000070.1:0-2183 GCA_963616835.1 uncultured Oscillospiraceae bacterium
CCGGCGGCGTCGTTAAACACTGCACGTGCCGCGACTGCGGGTACTTTTTCTTTGACCTGGGCTGTGAAGACCGCAGCGACGGCAGGGACGGCCCACTGTTTTAGGCCTTGCGCGGGGCATGTGCGAGATTTCGAGGTTTAAAACGGGGTGCGGCGAGTAGCTTGGGGTGTGCGGGCTTGCGCCAACTGGGCAAACGTCGGCGCAAGCGGCCCGGCTACTTGGCCGGACCCAATTTAAACCGCGAAAACTCGCGCGTGGTGTTATTCGGGGGTCGCCGGGGGCTGGAAAAGGGGGATGAGGACGCGGAGAAGGTCGGATTCGACCTCGGCGGGCGTCGCGGTAAAGCCGTGCCAGGCCCACCACTGGACGGCGCCGACAAAAGCGGCGGCGATGTGGTGCAAAAGGAAGTTGCGGTTTATCTGAGCCGCGGGGCCTTGGGGCTGCTGCGGGACGCAGCGGTCGGCGCGGGCGACGACGGCGTGGCGCATGCAATCGGCAAAAAGCTGGGCACCCTCACCAGAAACCAGGGCGCGCACGCACTCGCGGCGCTCCCACAGATTGCCTAGGGCATGGCGTATCTGGACCTCGCCGCGCAGGTCGGCGCCGTCGTCCAGGGTATGGGCGCACAGGTCCTCGACCGCGGCAGCCAACACATCGGCCTTGCCGCGAAACTGCGAGTAGAACGTCGCGCGTGCGATGCCAGACGCGTCCAGAAGGTCCTGCACGGTGATTTTTCCGTAGTCCTTCTGGGTAATAAGCTGGTAAAACGCGGCGATGACGGCGGCGCGGCTGCGCTCTTTGCGGGCGTCCATTAGAGTTGCGGGTCGCGGACGGCGGCAGAGACAGCCGCGACCTCGACGGCGCGGAAGACGTCTTGGAACGAGGAGCCGCTGCGCTCGCAGGCGGCAACGACCGAATCGTACTCGGGGTAGGCGCGCACCGAGCCGTCCGGCAGCACCACCCGCTTGGTCGCGACCTCGCCGTAAGGGGTAGACACGGTGCCGGGCTCGCGGCGAAGGGGATAGCGCAGCTGGTGTGCCGCGCGGATGCCGATGGTTGTCGTGTTCATGAAGATAAGGTCCCTCAGCTGGGCTTCGTTTGACTCGTCGCAGATGACCTCAAGCTGGTAGGCGGGACGCCCTTTCTTCATGACGATGGGCACGGCGTGGGCCTCGCGCGCACCGGCGGCCATAAGCAGCTCGATGGTGCGGCCCAGGGCCTCGCCGGTGCAGTCGTCCAGGTCGCACTTGAGCTCGACGACGGGGTGGGTTGCCGTGGGGTCATCGTCTGCGGGGGCGGCGACGTCCTGGATTTCGATCAGCGTGGCGCGTAGCAGGCCGCTTGAGTTCTTGTATGTGCGTTTACCTGCTCCGTAGCCGGTGCCAAGAATGCGATAGCCATGCGGTAGTGCGTCACCTGTGCGCAACGCGGCCACGATGGCGGCCCCCGTGGGGGTGACCAGCTCGCCGTGGACGGGCGCTGGGTCCAACGTTATACCTGCGTCTGCGCACAGGTGCGCGACCGCGGGCACAGGGATGGGCATGACCCCGTGGGCGCAGCGGATGGCGCCGTAGCCTTCAGAAAGTGAAGGGACGATAAGCTGGTCAATGCCTAGGTCATCGAGACAAACGGCGACGGAACAAATATCAACGATTGAATCAACAGCACCCACCTCGTGGAAGTGAACCGTATCGGGCGTGGCGCCATGGGCCTTAGCCTCGGCCAGGGCCAACTTGCCAAAGATGGCAAGGGCCTTTTGCTTGGCGAGGTCCGCGAGCTGCGAGGATTCGATGATTGCAGTGACGTCTGCAAAGGTGCGGTGGGCGTGGCCGGCCTCCGCGTGCTCGTGGCAGTGCCCAACCGCCTCTTCGTGCCCATACAGCCACACCATGTCGTGGTCGTGGTTCTCGTGCGCCTCGTCAAGTACAACGTTAAAGTCGCAGGCAGTAAGCCCGCTCTTCTCGACGCGGCTCACTACAACCTCAAACCCGTCGACGGGCAGGGTGGTCAGGGCCTCGCGCAGCCGTTCTTCGCTTGCGCCCAGGTCGAGAAGGGCAGCAACCGTCATGTCGCCGCTGATTCCGCTTGCCCCGTCCAGCACGATCGCCTTAGCCATTCTCGCGCGCCCCCTTAAGGTGGTTGATGAGACTTGCCTGGTAGGCGGCCCCAAATCCGTTGTCGAT
>CAVEMP010000071.1:0-5231 GCA_963616835.1 uncultured Oscillospiraceae bacterium
CGCACATGCCCAGGTCGTACTGGCAGCCCACGAAGACGCCGCCGCCCTCGTAGTTGTTCTCGTCGTCGTCGCAGTGGTTGCCGGTGATGGTGCAGCCGTCTATGACGTTGCCGGCGCTCGAGACGCAGATGCCGCCGCCCTCGTACTTGCACCAGTTGTCCTTGATGGTGCAGTTCTTGACCGTGGTGTCCTTCTTGTCGAGCTCGATGCCGCCGCCGTCGTAGGCCGAGTAGTTGCCGCTGATCGTGACGTTCTCGATGCGGCCGCTGCTGCCAGACTCCGACGCAACGTGGATGCCGCCGCCGCCCAGGTGATACCTCTGCGAGCCCCTATCCGAATGCACGGCTCTGTTGTTCGAGATGTAGGCCTTCCCGTCGCTCGAGGTGACGGTGAACCCGCTCGCGCAGAAGTAGATGCCGCCGCCCGCTTCACCTAGGTTCGAGTAGATCTTCGAGTCGCCGTTCATCTCGATGCGCGCGTTGGAGCCACACGCGTAGATTCCGCCGCCGTGACCAACGCTACCCGAGCTGGCGTAGGCACGGTTGTGGTGAATGTAGGAGCCCTCCATGTTGACGGTTGCGTTCGAACCGGCGATGTAGACACCCGCCCCGGCAATGAGCGAGGCGTTGTGCTCGATGGAGGCGCCGTTCTTCATGTTGAGCGTCGAGTCCTCATAAAGCGTAATTCCACCGTACAGGGCACTCTTAGAGTTGTAGTGGGTCTTACCGCTCTTAACCGTGAACGAGCCGTAGCAGCCGGCGACCGTCACGCCGTCGAGGGTCAGCTTAGCGGACTGGCAGACCAGGATACCGGGCATCCAATTAGAGGTGTTCGTCACCAGGCCGCCGGTCGTCGCCGCGCAGTCGACCCTGTCCTCTTTCTTCGACTCGTCGGGGTTGAAGCCCTTGTAGGCGATCTTCGTGTTCCTGGCCGAGTCGTTGGCGGTGAGGACCAGCTCGGCGTTCTTCTGCACCGAGAACGTCGGGGTGTCGCGCAACATAGCAACACTACCGCGGCTCTTGTTGTTGACCGTGTGCCCGTTCATGTCGATGGTGAGCTTCTTGCCCGCCTCGACGGTGATGCCGCCAATGTCCATATCATCGTCGCCGCTATACACCTCGGTGTACCAGTCGGTGTCCATGATGATGGTCTTGCCGTTGTAGCCGTCCTTGACGGCCTCGTCGATGGTCTCGTACCACGTCGTGCTGCCGTCGGCGCCGTATGAGTGCGCGCAGGACGAGGCCAGCGCGGGCGTCGGCGCGGCAAGCGCGCAGGCCAGCACGGTGAAGGCGGCGGCCAGCGCGGCGGCCAGAAGGCCGCGCTTCCTGGTTTGGGGCGGGCGGTTTCTCATGGCGTCCTCCTTACGGGCGGCAAAATCGGTAGCCGGTAAGTATACCCCTTTCAGCGCGGGTCAAGGTCCACGACCCCCTGCGATATTTCGGCCCGCCTGGCGCCTTGGCGCAAAAAAGGACCCTCCGGGCGCCGAGGCGTCCGGAGGGTCCCAAAATCGCGTTGGCGGCGAGAAGCCCGCGCGCCGGCCGTTTAGCTCTTGCGGCGAGACAGGCGCGCGGCCACCAGGCAGACGGCGGCCAGGGCGCAGAGACCCGCAATGCCGCCCCGGGTCGCGTCGCCGGTGGAGGGGGTACCCTTCTTGAACGCGGCCTTGGCCTGGGCGATTGTCTCGGCCTGGACGGGCTCGGCCGGTTCGGCCTCGTCTCCGTCCTCGCCAGAGGCCTGCCCCGCGGGGGCGGCGACCTTGACGGTGACGGTCACGTTGGGGTCGTAGCCATCGGTCTCGATGGCGGCGCCCTCGTAGGCAATATTGGTGACCGTACCCTTGACGGTGAACTCCTGGGCCGCGGTCGCGTTGGCGTCAAAGCCCTCGACGGCCTCCCAGGTCACGTCGCCGTCGACCTTCTCGTCGTTCTCAAGCTCGATGGTCACGGTGCGGGGCAACGGCCAGCTGCCCTCGGCCTGATAAGCCACGGCGTCCTCAAAGGAGACCTCAACGGCCTCGGGCTGCGAGACGGACTTCACGCCAAGGTCGCTCGTCGCAGGGAACGAGAAGGCAAGGCACAGCTGGTCGTCAATGACGGTAAAGCCGGCGGCCTGGGCAACGGTCATCCCCGAGGCGCTGCTCACCTTGACAACCGCGTCGGTAGCAAGGACGTTCTCGACGCCCGCGAGACCGTCGGCGGCAGCCAGCTTGATCAACGCGGTGTAGGAGGTCGAGTAGTCAGCGGTGCCGCCCTCGGACTCGGGATACCAGGTGATGTCGCACTCGTCCTTACCAACGGCATCGATAAGGTCGATCTTGCTGCCGTCGGTGGCCGTGAGCGTCATGGACGCGGCAACGGTTGCCAGCTTCTTGCCAGCGACGGGTGCGGGCTGGTTGACAGCAATCTCTACCTCGGTCACGACCGGGGTGTAGTACGCGGCGATGTCAGTGTATTTGTCCAGGCTGCCCAAGGCCGCGGCCGGGATGGTCAAAGTGCCGGCCTCGTCGTCCTTCACCCAACCGTCGGGAACGTTATCCCAGTTGCAGAAGTTGTAGCCCTCCTTGACGGGCGCGGTGACGGTAACGTCGCTGGCACCGGCAATGGAGACCTTAAAGGTGCCGAGCAGATCGTCCGAAGCCTGGGAGTCGGAGTCGTCCGAGGCCGCCAGAGCAGTCGGCACGTCATCGTAGGTGAAGTAGCCCTTCTTCTTGATCTTAAGGTCAAGCTCGCTCAGCGGGGGCTCCTCCGGGTCCTTCTCGGTCTGGAACTTCCCAACCTCAACGGTAAGGGCGCCGGTCGCCTCGTCGACCTTGGCAGACTCGGCCTTGGCATCGCTGCCGGTAGTCGTCTTGACGGTCACGGCACCTGCTGTAAGGGACTTGCTGAAGTAGAGACCGTACTGAATCGACTGCGCGCAGGTAATAGAAGCCACATAGGTCGTATCTGCCTTGGCGGTGCCGGCCGCGGCGGTCTTCTCGCCGTTCGCATTAACCTCATACCAGGTCACAGGCATGGTAAAGGTCACGTTGCCGCCCAGGCCCGCGTCGGCGCGGCGCACCTCGGCCGTCTTAGGCAGTTCGTTGCCCTTGACAGGTGCCTCGATGCCCACAAGGACCTGCTTCGCGCGCGAGGCATAGAGCGCCGTGGCGTTGACGTCGTTCTGCGGCATAGTGAAGCCAAGAACCGTGTTGAAGCAGCTCTTGTCGCTGATGTAGTATTCAACCGGATACAGGCCCGTGGTCGTCTTTGTATCCCAGTACCAGAAAATCTGGTCGTCACCCTTGGTCGACTCTGCCAGCAGCACGGCGTGCGTGCCGTTCTTAAAGCGCGCCTTGGTCTCGCCGTTGATCTTGGCCGCGAACTCCAAGGTGGTGTGGCGCTGCCAGGCGTCGCCGCCCTCGTCGCTGCCGTAGCTCACGTAGTAGCCGTCCATGTCGTAGAACAGGCAGTCCTTGGTCTCGGGCTTGAAGTTCTTGGCAATGCGGCGGTCGCCGGTGATGCCGGTGCGCACGCCGACCAAAGAGCCGTTCGACAGGCTGCCAGTGATGTAGGCCTTTGCGGTGGCACCACCGTTCTCGCGCAGGAACACGTCGTCGGCGCTGCCGTTCTTGCCGCGCGTGTTGTTGTAGATCATGCACTTGCCAGAGAGCTTAATGTCGTAGCTGTACCAGACAAAGATGCCGCCGCCCTCGTAGTTGCCGCCGCTGTCCACGTTGCAGGCGTTGCCTGTGATGGTGCAGCCATCAATGAGGTTGTCGCTGTTGCAGTCGTAGATGCCGCCGCCCTCGTACTTGCACGTGTTGCCGGTGATGGTGCAGTTGCGCACGGTGGTCCAACGCTGGTCCAGCTCAAGGCCGCCGCCGTCGTAGGCCGAGTAGTTGTTGCAGATCTTGATGTTCTCGATCAGGCCCTCGTTGTTGGCTACCGTGGAGTCAACGTGGATGCCGCCGCCGGACTGCCTGCTCTTGAGACCCGAGGTGCTGGAGTTCCAGCAAGTGTTGCCAGACACAGAACCCGTGCCGTCACCGGTGATGGTGAAGCTCGACTCGTCAATATAGATACCGCCGCCCGCACCGGCGTGGTTGTTGTCGATGCTAGATCCCTCATACATCTCGAGCTTGAAGTCTTTGCCGTGAGAGTAGATGCCGCCGCCGCAGTTATCGGCGTAGTTGTCGTGAATCGTGGCGTTGTTCATCACGATCTTTCCGTTTTTGGAAATGTTGATGCCGCCGCCAGGGCCACGGTAACCGCTCTTGCCACTGCAGTTGTGCTCGACAGAGGCACCGTTCCTCATGTAGAGCGTGCAGTTATCCCTCAAGCTAATGGCGCCGCCCTCATCGAACCTATCGTTGTCGTAGGTGTAGGCTCCACCAATGGTAACGCCGTCGATGCTTACGATATTGTTGCCCTTGCCGTAGACAAGCGGCTTGTGCACGCCCTTCGACGAAGTAAGCAGGCCGCCCGTGGTAGTTGTGATCTGCTCGGTCTGGTCGACATTAACGTAGCCCTCGTACGTAATCTCGTACTTCTTGCCGCTGGGGTCTCCCAACAGGTCAAGATTGGCACCGTTCTCTAGACGAAAGACGTTGCTATCCCCCGACGAAGAGGTGTTCTTGATTGTGTGGCCGTTCATGTAGACAGTGGCTCTTCTGTTCTCCTCCACCCTAATCGCGTTGGAGATTTCCCAGTCCGAGTCCATATAGACCGTTATCCCCGAGGAAAGATCTTCGATGAGTTCCTTCATGTCCGCGTAGTAATACCCGTTATTGGTGTGGGCATAATAGGTGGCCGCCTTGGCTTGGGTCGGCGACAGCAAGATGCACATCGCCATGATAACCGCTGCTAAGGCAGTGGCCAGAAGACCACGCCTTCTGGCTTGGGACGGATGCTTTTTCATAGCGTCCTCCTTATTTGCGCGCGAATAAATATAGCCCTTTAGTTTAGCTCTTTCAGACTGTCACAAGGCCCAAACTCCCTACGATGTTTAGGCACGCCAAGAAATTCTGCGACAAAAAGGACCCTCCGGGCGCCGAGGCGTCCGGAGGGTCCCAAAATCGCGTTGGCGGCGAGAAGCCCGCGCGCCGGCCGTTTAGCTCTTGCGGCGAGACAGGCGCGCGGCCACCAGGCAGATTGCGGCCAGGGCGCAGAGGCCCGCAATGCCGCCCCGGGTCGCGTCGCCGGTGGAGGGGGTGCCCTTCTTCGAGACGGTCTTGGTCTCGGTGACCGTGGTCG
>CAVEMP010000072.1:0-9018 GCA_963616835.1 uncultured Oscillospiraceae bacterium
CCGCACACCATGTGGCTCTTCGACAGGCCCGAGAAGGTGACGCACGGCAGGTCGGGCGCTAGCGAGGCGATGGAAATGTGCTGGTAGCCGTCCATGATCAGGCGGTCGTAGATCTCGTCGGCAAAGATCATGAGCTGGTGCTTGCGGGCAATCTCGACGATACCGTCTAAGATCTCGCGCGAGTAAACGGCACCAGTGGGGTTGTTGGGGTTAATCACGACGATGGCCTTGGTGGCCGGGGTGACCTTCTTCTCGATGTCCTCAAGGTCGGGGTTCCACTCGTTTTGCTCGTCGCAGATGTAGTGCACGGGGTTGCCGCCGGCCAGGGTCACGCAGGCGGTCCACAGCGGGTAATCGGGGCTGGGGATCAAAACTTCGTCGCCGTTGTCGAGAAGAGCGTGCATAGAAAGTTGAATCAACTCGCTGACGCCGTTGCCGGTGTAGATGTTCTTCATATCGACGCCTGCGATGTTGCGCAACTGAGCGTACTGCATGATGGCCTTGCGGGCGGCAAACAGGCCGCGCGAATCTGAGTAGCCCTCGCACTCGGGAAGCTGGTGGCGCATGTCGTAAACGACCTCGTCGGGGGCGCGGAAGCCAAAGGGCGCGGGGTTGCCAATGTTGAGCTTCAAGATGCGGGCGCCGTTTTCTTCCATGCGGGCGGCCTCGTCGACCACCGGGCCGCGGACGTCGTACAAAACGTTGTCGAGCTTGGATGACTTGTTGAACTGACGCATGGGTGCTCCCTCTTTAACGGTGATCTTTGCTGCTTGAGGCGCGGCCGCTGCCTGCGCCAAATTTGCTGCGGATTTATCGGGCTCTTGCCCCAAAAGCCAGCCGGGCGAGACGCTAAACAGCTTGGCGAGATACGCAACGGTGTCTTTTCTGGGCACCACTTTGCCGCTTACGTACTGGCTGACCTGGCTTTTTCCAAGCTTCACGCCATCGTTTGCGGCCAGACGTATTAAATCTGACTGCTTAAGGCCTGCCTCTTGCATGGCCTGTTTAAGGCGCTTTTGAAACGTGCTGTAAGCCATGGGCTTCTCCGTTAGTTCAATTTCTGAGCGTGCTTGACGCCGAGAAGTTCAATTTTGCGCGTGTGCTGAGGGCACTATAGCACGCAGAAATTGAACTCAACCAAGAAGTGGAGAGAAACGTTCAAATTTCAAGGAGAACGGTCGGCGAGAAGCCCTTGCGGGCGGACGGGCACCGTACCCCGCTCTACCCCTGGCGCAGCGTAGCCACCATGTGGCGCGGCACGGCATGGAACGTGCAGCTGCCAATGACGTTGCCAGCCGCCTTCTTGGCCACATCGCTACCGTTGGAGGTGGCGTAGGCGTGGTCAAAGCGCTCGAGCATCTCGATGTCGTTGCCACCGTCGCCGTAGACCGCGACCTCATCCTCGGATAAGCCCAGGTAGTTGGCCAGCCACGCCACGGCTTCACCCTTGTTGACGCCCTTGGCCGTAAGCTCGACCATCGAGGGATCAAAGGGTGCGTTGACAATAAAGCCGCTCTTCTCGGCTATGAACTCGTTGACCGCCGCGATTTCTGCCGGGTCCTTGAGGTGGGCGTTGACCTTGCAGATGCGGTCGGCCGTCACCTGGGCGGGCGTGCAGTCATAGACGTTCTCGGGCGCACCCACGATGCTCATGCCGCGCAGGCGGATCTTGGCGTACCAGGGCTGGTTGGCAAAGACGGCCAGGTGCTCGGCCTCGCTAAACATGTGGTAGGTGTGCTTCTCGCCCACGTAGTCAAAGGCCACGTGAGAGAAACGCGTTGTAAGCTCTTCAATGACGCCCTGGTCAATGGCGCAAAAGCGAGCCATCTGACCCTGCTCATCCAGCACGATGGAGCCGTTGGCGCACACCACCGCGACGTTTCCCTCAAAGCCAAAAGCCTTGTTATCACGCAGGGTGCGGCCCGTGGCCACGCTAAAGTGACCACCCGCGGCGCGCACCTTGCGGATGGCCGACAAAATCACGGGGTCAACCGTGTGCATGGCGTTGAAGAGAGTTCCGTCGAGGTCAGAGGCAAAAAGTTTTATCATGCGGCACCTAGCGTCCGAGGTCTGCCGCGCGACGCGGCAGCTAAAATGAGCAACGTTCAACATTATTACCCCGAAAGGCCCGCCTGTGTTTAACGTTGTTCTCTTTGAACCAGAAATCCCCGCCAACACCGGAAACATCGGTCGCACCTGCGTTGTCACCGGCTCTCACCTGCACCTTATTGGACCCATGGGCTTCTCGCTTGAGGACCATATGTTGCATCGTGCGGGCCTGGGCTACTGGCGAAGCCTTAACGTGACAACGTACGACGGCTGGCAGGACTTCTTGACGAGAAACGCCCTAAAGACCGACGACGCGCGTCTGCACTTTCTTACCAAGAAGGCCCGGCGCACCTATGCCCAGGCCACATATGCCGATGGCGACTACCTGGTGTTTGGCAAGGAGTCCTCGGGCATCCCCGAGGAGCTTTTGGCCCAGGCACCCGAGCGCTGCGAGCGGATCCCCATGCTGCCCGATGCCGCCACGATCACTGACGCCGAGGCCTGGAAAGAACCGGCGGGCAAGGCCTGCGACCATCCCATCCTTCGCCAGGATATCTGTGGCAACTTCATCAACCCCGACGACTACCAGATCAGTGCATTGAACCTCTCGAACTCGGCCGCCATCGTGCTTTACGAGGCCCTGCGCCAGACCGGCTTCGACGGGATGGAGTAAAACCGCGGAGGCCTAAAGGCTCTCCAGCCACTCCAGCGCCTTGGCCACGCTGGCCGTGGCCACTGGTGCGTTTACCGCGAGCTTTTTGTCCTCGGTGACGAGAAGATCGGCCTTGCTTCTCACCGCTGCCGCGATGACCATGTCGTCCTCGAAATCCGAGTGCAGGCGGCGCTGCTTTTGAGCGACCCAAACGTCACTGAGGTCGGCCCCCACCGCCAGTGCCACTTCTCCCAAGTTGTTGATGCATCCCCAGGCTGCCGCATTAGCAGCGGAAGCCACCCTAGAGTTCATCTCACCGTCGTTCTCCATGCGGTACAGTTTCTTCATATCGGACGCGACGATATAGAAGATGTTGTTTGCAGAATGGATGGGATAGAGCAGCGTCACGTTCTTCGCAAGCGCATTCGCAACCAGCTCTTTAGCCAGGTCGTGATTGGGACGGCTCGGAAGATAATTGCTGAGCCACACGTTGGTATCCAGCAGAAGGACTCTTTCGTCACTCATAGCTAGTCCAGCCCAAAAGCTCGCCGTACCTGTCCATAAAGGCCTGTTCTTTTAAGTCTTCGAAAGAAGCGCAGCTTGACCCCGGCAGCCCACTAAGCCCTACATTTTTATAAAAATCTTCCAAGAGGTGCGCTCCTTTCTTAGCCAACGCGAGTTTTCTTGCCCGCTCTTTGGCCTGAGTCGCCTCTCTCTCCGTCTTCTCGTCGGGTAAAAGCAAATCGCGAAACCCCTGGGGATCATCCTTGTACTTCACGGCAAGCTCCCACACTGCCCGCACGGCTTGCGTGGGCGTGAGACCAGCCGCCGCTAAAGCGGCATCGCCCGAGCTCTTAAGCTGAGGGCTTATTCGCGCATTTACCTGCGCTAATGCTGTTGCCGCCTGTGCCATCGCATTTTCCTCTTTCCAACTTGCTTTGTAATGGCTATGATTGTAAAGCATGTAAAGCAGGATTCGCAACGGCAGGAGGCAAATTGATGAAAAGGCTGTCCAGAACGGCTGCTGCGGCGCTTTTGGTGCCCGGACTCGCCTTAGCTTTGCTCGCTGCCAGCACACCCGCAACGGCAGCGATTGCCAACGAGGCTCCCGCGAGCTTTGACCTGCGCGACCCCAACGGGGACGGCGACCGCTCGGATTCTGTGATTACGTCAGTGAAGCAGCAGGACCCCTGGGCAACCTGCTGGGCCTTTGGAACCACGGCCGCTGCAGAGACGAGCATCCTCTCAAAGACAGGGGGCACAGCCGCGCAGACCGGCCTCGACCTGTCGGAGCGCGGGGTCGCCCTGGCTTCGTACACCCCCATCAACCAGGCCATAAGCGCCTCACAGGCGGGCGAGGGGTACATCGGCTCGGCCAATACCGGGTTCAACGCGGGCGGCAAGCCCTACTTTGCCATCGTCTCGTTCTCGGCGGGATTGGGGCCGATCGCAGAGAGCGCGCTCCCCTACCAAAACAACGAGGGCCTCATCACCTGCTCTATCCTAGCCAGGGACGCCCAGCAAGCCCAGACTAAGAACCTCACCAAAGACCAGATTGCAGCCTATGACGGCAGCGCCACGGTTACGCCTCTGTATTACGCCGGTACTGCAGATGGCTCGGACGGCGCGACCTGGAACACCGACTCGGCCCTGTGGTCCCGCGCGGGCTATGAGCTCATCGACGGCAACGTCTTACCAGAGCTGCGCCAAGACGGTGATGACGGCGTCGTGACCTTAAACCAGCAAGGTTTTGACGCGGCCAAGGGCGAGCTTCTTGCCGGCCGCGCCGTCGCGATTACGTACATCCATGACGAGAGCCTCTACCTCAACAAAGATACCTGGGCCTACTGCTCGTACGAGACGGGCGGCGGCAGCCATGCCGCATGCATCGTGGGGTGGGACGATAGCTATGACGCCTCAAACTTCAAGACGGGGCCAAACGGCGAGAAACCCGCCGGCAACGGCGCGTGGCTCGTCAAGAATAGCTTTGGTGCCCAGACCGAGGACTTCCCCAATTCCGGCGACTGGGGCATCGTGGAGGACGAAAAGAACACCGGCTACTTCTGGATGTCGTACTACGACGCGAGCGTGGGCGACCTCGTCTCATTCGACTTCGACGTCACGCGGCAGAACTCGGATGCTGGTCTGTACCTCGACCAGTACGACTTCCTCCCCAACGAGGACTTTGACGCCACGCCCTATGACGAGCCCACGAGCTCGGCTAACGTCTTCACCGCACAGGGCGATATGCTCCTGCGGGCCATCGGCACGACCACCTATCAGGCGGGTACAACCGTAACCTACCAGGTGTATCTTTTGGATGACGAGGCCTCAACGCCCACCCAGGCCGGGCACAGCACGCTGGCTTTCTCGGGTAGCAAGACCTTCACGTATGCCGGCTACCATCGCTTTGAGCTTGATACCGCAGACCTTGTGGCCATGCGCTCTGGCCAGCGCTACGCTATTGTCACAACGCAAAAAGGTGCCGATGGCAAGTACTACCAGGGCGCATCAACCACCTATAAAAGCTCCGGCTTTAGGGCCAAAGTGGGCGTGGGCGAGTCTTGGACCGGCACCAGCCAGGAAGTGGGCGCAAACGGCGGAGCCAGCGAGAAGACCACCTGGACCGACTGGCGCGAGAGCCTTGACGACCCCGATGGCCTGGGCGGCACCTCACAAACCGACAACTTTTCGATCAAGGGAATCTCTAGCGCCCACGACTGGGCGAGCGTTGAGGAGCTAAGTGGGCTCGAGCAGGCCATCGCGGGCGCTAGGTCTGTCTTAGCTGCGGCCAAGATCAGCAGCGACGGGAGCGACGTAGCGGCCAGCGAAACCTGGCTCACCCAGGAAGAATACGACGCGTTAGCGGCGGCCATCGAAGACGGCCAGGCAGCCTTGGCAGCCGCAGGTGAGAACTACAAGACGGCCCTCGCAAACACCACGCCAACGTCGGCCGACGTCGAATCCCTTATGGCATCTCTCGCCGTCAAGGCAAAGGCCGGATTGAAGGCCGCAGGCGACAACAGCGCAAACGAGCAGCCCAGCGCCGGGAACACCCACGGCTCCACCCCGTCCACCGGTGACGAGAACATCGCCGCCCCCGCGGGTCTTCTCGCCGTACTTGGCACGGCCGTTCTTCTCGCCAACAGGAAAGTTCGTCAAGCTCGCTAGTCGCCTGCCTATGACCTGGCCAAACGGCGCCAGCAAAAAGGGCCGCCCGGCTTGCATCGCCAGGCGACCCTCGTTAAACGCACAACATCTAGCAGTTGTGGCGACTTAGACCAGCTTGCCCTTGCAGTGGTCGCACATGTGCTGGATCATCTGGGCCTCCCAGCCAAGGAAGTCGCGCTTGCGGGGCTTAAGCGCGCCGTCGACCAGCTCGTCGTAGGCAACCTTGATCTTGACGAAGCGGGTCACGCGGCTCTCGCCCTCGTGGGTCATGCAGCTCTCCACGAGCTTCTGGGGACCAAGGCCCATCAGTACGCGCGGGTTGTACAGCACGTGATCCTTCTCGTCGTCGCCCTTGTAAACAACAACGGCCTTTGCCACACCAATCTGGTTGGCAGCCAGGCACACGGCGTCTTCCTGGGAGTTCATGGTGTCGATAAGGTCCTGGGCAAGCTCCGCGTCATCGGCAGTGGCAGGGGCGCACACCTGGGACAGGATGGCGTCATCGCAAACAAGGTCTTTAACCATGGTGGTTCCTTTCATGTGTAATAAGCGCACGCGCGCAGAGCCGCGCGCAACAGCGCAGTCGAGTATATCATTGCTTTTGTATGCGTAAATTTCCCAGCGCCAAGGGGCCGCGTGCCTCCACAACCGCAAAGGAGGCGAGAAGGGCCCATGCCCCGCGAAACCAAGAAAGCCAAGGCCGAGCGCGCCTGCGAGGTCTGCCGTCGGCTTGACGAGAAGTACGGCCCGGTCGAGTGTTTCTTGGACCATCAAAACCCTTTTCGTCTGACCATCGCGGTGCTTCTCTCGGCGCAAACCACAGATGCGCAGGTCAACAAGGTCACGCCGGCGCTCTTTGAGCGCTATCCCACGCCCCAGGCCCTGGCCGCGGCGACGCCTGCAGAGGTGGCCGAGCTCATTCGCAGCCTGGGCTTCTACAAAACCAAGGCCCGCCACTGCGTCGAGTGCGCGCAGGCGATCGTCGCCGACTTTGGCGGCGAGGTGCCCCACACCATGGCCGAGCTCACCTCACTTCCCGGCGTGGGCCGCAAGACCGCAAACATCGTGCTCAACGTGGGTTTTGGCATCGTTGAAGGCATCGCGGTTGACACCCACGTCAACCGCATCGCGCACCGCCTGGGCCTCTCCCCAAAGACGCACGAGAAGGAACTCCTTAAGACCGAGCAGGACCTCTTGGCCCTTCTCCCCCGCGAGCTATGGGACAACGTCAACCACCAGTGGATTCTTCACGGGCGCCAAACGTGCAGCGCCCGGTCGCCACACTGCGACGAGTGCGTGTTGGAAGACCTCTGCCCCAGCGCGCACCGGCTCTAACGCTAGCGGCCCAGCGTCCCGCACGCCCCTCTCCCCTGCTCTCTCTTGGTAAGGATTGCTTTTGATCGCAAGTCAACTTGTTGTTTGGTTCTCATTCTTTGGCCTGGTAGGCTGGCTGTTTGAATCGACATACTGCTCGGTTGTCGAGAAGTGTTGGTGCAACCGCGGCTTTTTGTTTGGCCCCATCTGCCCCATCTACGGCGCAGGCGCGGTGGGCGCGCTTGCCGTCTTTGGAAACCCGCTGGTCAGTGCGGCGCTTCCGCCTGCATGGGTCATCTTTTTGGTGTGTGCCGTGGGCGCCTCGGCCATCGAGTGGGTCACCTCGGTTCTTATGGAAAAGGCCTTTGGTACCGTGTGGTGGGACTACTCTGACCTGCCGCTCAACCTCGACGGCCGCATCTGTGTGCCAGCAGCAACCCTCTTTGGCCTGGGCGGCTTAGCCATCGTCTATGTGGCGTTGCCGCTGGTACGGGCCGTGAACGCGGCCGTGCCACCTTTGGCCTTTGAGGTTGTGGCCCTTGTCCTCATGGCCCTTCTGGCCGCCGACACCACGCTGGCTGTTTGTGCCCTAACCGAGGTCCTGGCCACGGTCGAGCGCGTGCAGGGCAACTTTGACACCCGTGTGCAGGGCGCGCTTGAAAGCGGCGCCGAGAAGGCCGACCGTCTGCGTGGCACCGGCGCCGAATACGCCGGCCGCGTGCGCGAGACGGGCGCCGAGGCCGTGGACCGCTTGCTCGATACCCGCGACGATTACGCCGAGCGCCTGCGCGACGTGGCTTCTCACATGAGCGGGCGCCACCAGCACATTCTTCACAACATGAGGCGCTTCCACACCAAGAAACTCAAAGGCACGGCCACACGCCTGGTGGCCGCCCTGGACAACCTTAAGAAGGACAAGCAGTGATGTCTCCCAGCACCAAAGCCGCTCTGGACGCCCAAATTGCAGACATGGAGAAGGCCGGGCGCACCCACCTTATGCAGAGGTTTGTTCAGCACGGGCACGTGAGCACCTGGCAACACTGCGTGCGCGTGGCCACCTGCGCCGTCTCCCTGGCCGAGGCCCTTCACCTGCGCGTGAACCAGCCCCAACTGGTACGTGCGGCCCTTCTCCACGACTACTTTTTGTACGACTGGCACGAGCCAAACCACACCCAGCACGCCACCATGCACCCGGTTTTTGCGCTGAGAAACGCCCGCGAGGACTTTGATCTCACCCCGCTGGAAGAAAACGCTATCGCGGCTCACATGTGGCCCCTGCCACCGAGGCGTATGCCCAAGAGCCGCGAGGCCTGGCTCATCTGCGCCGCCGACAAGTGGTGTTCTCTCGGCGAGACCCTCTTCATGCGCTAAGCCGCCGCGCCGGGCGCACCCCGCCGCGACTCGTCGCGACTCGCCGCGTCCTTCTCACCGCATCTGTGGAAATCCGGGACGCAGATAAACACGCGCTCGAATGGGGTATCCTTTGCTCTGTTGGCAAATTAGAGAAGGGAAACTTCCATGGCTGATAAACCCGTTAAAATCGTG
The DNA here is from genome assembly GCA_963616835.1 of uncultured Oscillospiraceae bacterium. Classification (GTDB taxonomy): domain Bacteria; phylum Actinomycetota; class Coriobacteriia; order Coriobacteriales; family Atopobiaceae; genus Paratractidigestivibacter. Next base: position 8,732 of record CAVEMP010000072.1, read on the forward strand.
ATGCTTACCGGCTACCTTGGCGCCGGTAAGACCACGTTGCTCAACCACATCCTGCAAAACGACGGCGGCATTCGCGCGGCCGTGATCGTCAACGACATTGGCGAGGTCAACGTCGACGCCAACCTCATTGCCGACGGCGGCTATGCCCAGGCAGACGACATCATCCCCCTAACCAACGGCTGCATCTGCTGCACCCTGGCAGACGACCTGGCCAACCAGCTGTCCTCCATCGCCGACTCGGGCAACTTCGACTACATCATCATCGAGGCCTCGGGCATCTGCGAGCC
>CAVEMP010000073.1:0-2736 GCA_963616835.1 uncultured Oscillospiraceae bacterium
CGCCGTGACCCAGGCCGATTTGTGGCATACCCTCATCGACCTGCAAGAACGCGACGGCTGGGGCCTCGTGGTCGTGAGCCACTCCCCGTCCCTTCTCGCCCGTGTCTCCACCCGCCAGGTCCTTCTCGGCGCCTAACCCGCGGCCTTCCCTTTACGTTTTGCGACATGTCGGAACGCCACGCCCCCGAATCTTCACGATCTAGGACTTGTCGGAACAATTTCTTTCCGACAACTCCCAAATCGTAAAGGAGAAGCCCTTCTCGCTTCCGACAAGCCTTGGAACGTAAAGCGGCGGCCCCGGTCTCCATGATGCGTCAACTACCGTGGTAAAAACTGGCCAACTGTCGTGGTAGAATATGGCCAACTGCCGTGGTAAAAACTGGCCAACTACCGTGGTTGCCCAGGTAGGCAACTTAGGAGGACCTATGCAAAACTATTACACCCGAGTGTGTGATGATCTTCTCACATTCCGACTGCGCTCCAAGGGTGCGGTTCTTGTTGAGGGTCCCAAATGGTGCGGTAAGACGACCACTTGTGCGCAGCAGGCACAGAGCGTCTTGTTCTTACAGGATCCTCAGACGCGCAACCAGAACATGAGGTTGGCTGAACTTAGCCCACAACTGCTACTCGATGGCCCTGTGCCGCGTTTGATCGATGAATGGCAAGATGCCCCTTTGCTTTGGGACGCCGTTCGCCATGAGGTCGACCGTCGCGATGAGTTCGGCCAGTTCATCCTTACTGGTTCAAGCGTGTCAGTGGACGCTCGCAAGATGGCTCACTCGGGCACGGGGCGCATTGCACGCCTTCGCATGCGCCCGATGTCGCTGTTTGAGTCGCGTGACTCGACTGGTGAGGTCTCGCTCAAGGCGCTCTTCTCAGGGGAGAAGCCTATTGCGCGGGCACAAGACGGCAATATCGATGACCTGGCTTATCTTGTTTGCCGCGGAGGTTGGCCTAAGGCGCTGGGCCAGGAGCGAGATGTTGCCCTCCAACAGGCTTTTGATTATGTAGACGCTGTCGCAGAGGTTGATATCAGTCGCGTCGACGGCGTTTCCAGAAGTGGGCTGGCGGCCCGTTCCTTACTTCGTTCGTATGCCCGGATGGTTTCTTCTCAGGGCACGTACGGGGCCATGCGTGAGGATATGGACCAAAGCTCAGCGCTGGGAGAGACCGCTTTCGCTGGCTATGTTGATGCACTCAGAAGGCTCTTTGTTATCGAGGACTTGGAGGCTTGGAGTCCTAATTTACGCTCAAAGACAGCAATACGTACTGCTCCAACCAGGCATTTTGTGGACCCCTCAATTGCTGCTGCTGCTCTTGGGGCATCTCCGGCCGACCTCGTCGCGGATTTGAACACGTTCGGCCTTCTATTCGAGAGTCTGTGCGTCCGTGATCTGCGGGTGTATGCGTCTGCGATTGGCGGCTCGGTGGCACACTATCGCGATAAGTCCGGACTTGAGGCTGATGCCGTCGTTCATTTGCGCGACGGATCGTACGGTTTTGTCGAGGTTAAGCTGGGTGGGGAGTCTGCCGTCAATGAGGGTGCGAGCTCGCTCAAGAAGCTTGCCGATAAGATTGACCAGGGACGGATGGGCGCACCTGCGTTTCTTATGGTCCTCGTGGGCATAGGTGACTTTAGTTACTGCCGCGAGGACGGCGTGATGGTGGTTCCGGTGCGCGCTCTGGGCGTGTAGGCAAAATTCCTTCGTTTACGTTTCGCGGCTTGTCGGAACATTACGGGGCCGCATCTTTGCGTTTCAGGGGTTGTCGGAACAAAATTCTTCCGACAACCCCTGAAACGTACAATCTCTGTTCCGACAACCCTTGGAACGTAAAGAAATAGCCCTTCTCGTTTCCGACAAGTCCGGAATTTGAAAGGTGAGCGTCGACGAGCCGAGACGACCGATCTGGTGGAATGCAATACCCGCCTTGCACTACCCTACGAAAGAAACCCTTGCCTGGAAAGGAGCGCGCATGACCACCTGGTTTACCTCCGACACGCACTTTGGGCACGCCAACGCGATCACCTTCACGGACCGGCCGTTTGGCGACGTCGATGCCATGACCGAGGGGCTTCTCGCTGCCATCAACAAGCGCGTGGCCGCGACAGACCAGCTCTATGTCCTGGGCGATTTCTCGTTCAAGCTCAACCTGGCTCAGGCCCGCGCGGTGCGCGAGCGCATCAATTGCCAAAATGTTCACTTGGTCCCCGGCAACCACGACCGCGACTGGAGCAACGTAAATGAGCCTTTGACCAGGGGCGTATTTATCGTCGAGCCGCCTATCAAGGTCATCAAGGCCCAGCGTCGCAAGATCGTTATGTCGCACTATCCAATGATGGACTGGCAGGGGTTGGGCCACGCTGCGATTCACCTGCATGGCCACATTCACGCGCCTGCCGCCTACAACGAGCGAAACCGTTCGCTGCGCCTGCTGCGCTATGACGTGGGGGTGGATGCCAACGGCTACGCCCCCGTCTCGTTGGAGCAGATCCGCGAGTTCTTTGACGGGGTCGAGCATCGCCAGCGCGTGGACTGGACCCAGTGGGCGGTTTTAGCCAACGGCGCCCCGGATGAGGCGGTTCAAAATCAAAAACGCGACAATACACAATCAAAATGGAAGCGGCCGAGTAGGCGGGAATTTTGAGCTTCTGCGACCTGCGGTTTTAGAGGCAAGGTTAACCGCCATCGCGCGGCGCTATAATGCTGCGGATAGTTTGCGTGGCAATGCGCCGCA